>CAUUFA010000001.1:0-207714 GCA_963544395.1 uncultured Bacilli bacterium
TGTGTACTTCATTAAAAATACCTCCCTAGTGTCTAACTAGAGAGGTACATATCACGCGGGCAACAGCTTTCATCGGGCTTTGAATTTACTTATCGGTCCGCTGGGCAGCAACTTCAGCAGCGAAATCTTCCTGCCTCTTCTCGATGCCTTCTCCAACCGCATAGCGGACATAGGAGACGACAGAAGCGTTGTCTTCCTTTAAGACCTGACCGACTGTCTTGGATTCATCAAGGACGAAAGGCTCATCGACAAGAACCGATTCGAAGAGAGTCTTTCTGACTCTGCCTTCGACGATCTTTCTCTGGATGGCTTCCGGCTTCTTGGCGAAGGTGGGATCGTTCTTGGAAGCTTCAAGCTGAACCTCGGTCTCAGCATTGATGACCTCAGCGGGAACATCGTTCTCGTTGGTGTAGGACGGGTTGTTGGAGCAGACGTTGAGGGCAACACCATTGGCAGTCTCGCTGTCTCCGCCCTTGAGGACGACGAGAGTCGCGATCTTGCCATTCATATGGATGTAAGGTCCGAAAACCTCATCATCCTTCTTCTCGACAATGGCGAAGCGACGGAAGTCGAGCTTCTCACCGAGCTTGACACCGGCATCGACGAAGATTTCGTTGATGGTCTTGCCATCCGTATTGGCGCAGGATTTGGCCTCTTCCATCGTCTTGGGGGCCTTAGAAAGGACAATCTCGTTGACTTCCTTGACTAAGGCGCGGAAAGGATCGGAGTTGGCGACGAAGTCGGTCTCAGAGTTGATCTCGACAACCGCAGCTCTGTTTCCTTCGACAAGCACCCAGGCAACACCTTCTGCAGCGATGCGGGAAGCAGCCTTCTTGGCCTGCTTGGCGATGCCCTTCTCACGAAGGTAAGTGACGGAAGCTTCCACGTCGTTGTTATTGGCAAGAAGAGCTTTCTTGCAATCCATCAGACCGGCACCGGTCCGATCTCTCAACTGTTTGATTAAATCGATTAAATCAGACATTACTGATCCTCCTCTGCAGTCTTAGGGGCTTCTGTGTTAACTTCGGCAGTTTCGGCCGGCTTTGCTTCACCTTCCGGCTTCTTCTCATCCCGGTTGAACTTGCGGAAGTTCTTCTTAACGAACTTCTTGGCCCGTCTGGCATTGCCAGGCTTTCTCATTGCGATGGCATCATCTCTGAGCTTCATCTTGATGGACTTGATCTGCTCGGTGGCATCGACGCCCTTGAGCATATCGGACATGGTCTGAGTAGCGCTAGCGGCATCCTTGTAGGCATATAACGGCTCACCGCCCTTGCCCTCGACAACCGCATCGGCAAACAGACCGACGATGATGCGGATAGAAGCTTCGCCATCGTCATTGGCAGGAACCAGATAATCGACAAGAGCCGGATCCGTATTGGTATCACCTAAGGCAAAGATCGGGATGTTGAGCAGTCTGGCTTCCTTGATAGCGTTGTGCTCCGTCTTCGGATCGACGATGACGATCGCATTAGGAAGGAGACGGATCTCCTTGATGCCTTCCAGGTTGGAAGAGAGCTTTGCCTTGAGCTTCAGCTTCTCGGCCTGCTCCTTCTTCGAAAGCTTTTCGAACTCACCGGAAACTTCCTGCTGTTCAAGCTGCCTTAAAAGACCGATTCTCTTCTGAATAGTGCGGAAGTTCGTGAGGGTTCCGCCTAACCATCTGTGAGAGACATAGAAAGAGCCGGAACGGACCGCCTCTTCCTGAATCGCCTTCTGGGCATAAGCCTTGGTTCCAACAAAGAGAACCTTTCCGCCTTTGGAAACAATATCCTTCAAAGCAACGTAGGCTGTCTGCATCTGACTGACAGACTTGTTGAGATCAATGATGTGAAGGTTGTTTCTCTTACCGTAGATGTACTGCTTCATGGCCGGATTCCAACGGGAAACCTTGTGACCGAAATGACAGCCGGCATCGAGCAGCGTCTTGGCGTTGACAACCGGATCATCCGGGTTGTGAACCGTAGCTGCCATCACGTCTTTCTTCTCTTCTTTGACCTGTTCGGTCTTGACTTCTTCGCTCATGTTAGAGCCTCCTTTTTGTTGACCTTCTGAGTGTTTCAAGATGCCAACCCAATGTGTTCTGCTTCGCTAGTCTGTTAGGATCTAGATCGGAAGGTGGGGCAAACACAGAGGACTAGTCAGCAAGATTCGCACTCATGGTTATTCTGCGCACTTTAAATAAGTTAAGCGCATAATGTATATGCTATCACAATCAATAACGCGACACAACAGCTTGCTGATTCGCGAAGCATAGGCTTCGCCGCTCTTCTCTTTTCAAAAATTGATTATCTTCTTGATTCTGAAGGGGAAACACCTTATGATAGTAAAGCTTACGAATTGGCCTCATCGACAAGTGGCTTAAGTCTCAGCCCTCTCAAGGCTGCATCCGCGGGTTCGAATCCCGCTGAGGTCACCAATTGAATAAGAATCCGAACTCATCCTCCGTGACTGGGGATGGGTTCTTTTTTTAGTTCTCCTTTTTTCACAAGCGGTTATAATTCAGACAAAAACCCGAGGGCACCTCTGAGTGTGATAAACCCGTTCGGTCGCAAAGCCAGCTCAGTCAGGAAGAACCACGATAAAGAATTGCGAAAGGAGCAAGAAACGCTTAAAAAAGGCAAAAAGAAGTAATGAAAGCATTTTGTTCATCGGAAAACATCTATCTCAGAAGGATTTAAAGACGATAATGTCCATCGACAATGATTCGGTCTATGACTTGATTGAGCTCATCGAATACGCTGTCGAGATTCCTCTGGCCCAAGCGGAAGATGCCGGGGAGAGAATCGGTGAGGAGGCATTGGCCGATTCCGTCAGAGTTGTCGACGAGCTGAACGAAAATGCGAATGAAACCAACTTTGATTACCTCAATAAGTAATTGGAGGATCAGTTTCAGCCATCATAGAAGAGATATATGAAACAGATATCGTTTCTGAAAAGCCGACGAGAACGGCGGAGTAATAGGCGCCATGTAGGAAAGTAAAAAACAAAGGTCAGAGATATTTTCATCATATTTATCTCGGCTCGGATTACCAAATGTGGAGCTTTTGGAACCATGGTCTCGAACGATGAGTGCGCCGTTGATTTGATTGAAGCAACCCAAAAATACGCATGGGAAATCAGCCGATTCGATCTACGATATCAGTAACCACTCCTTTAATTTCTTCAACAGGCTCGAATGTGCCATCAAAAGGCGCTATTAACTTAACAGCAACGGCAATCCACAAGCTGTGCAAACAAGATCTCGTCGTAACACACTTTTTCTCGTCTCGACACCTTCAAAGGTATTTGGTCCAAGGTATCAAGTCAGTCGGGGATAATGACATCAACTTAAATAGAGAAATGTGACAAAACAAGTTTTTAAGAATATGTTTCGGATTAACAAATATAGTTTTGTAAACTTTTCTATTCAAGACGGAAAGAAGCATAGAGTAGCCATCATCGTTCCGGGGGTGGTTATTCATGTATATGCAGCTTAGTTAAAGGAAAACCAATTGCTCAAAAATTAAACAAAAAAGGAATATCTTGTTTTGTTCTTTATTATCGAGTTAGAAAAATGGCACATTTTCCAAATCCCTAGATGATTTGGCAATAGCGGTTAGGGAGCTTTTATCGAAGGCTGATATACATAATCTTGATATGAACAATAATACCATTTTGGGCGCTTCCGCTTGAGAATATCTCGTCGCATCCTTTGGAAGTAATGCCGTAGGACATGCAAAATACGGGCTTCCAAAGCCAAAGATGATTGAACTTAACTATCCAGTTATCGGCATGGAAAAAGGAATAAGCCAAGATGACACGAGAAGACAAAGCCTAGGTCATGATATTTCAAAAGAGGATTTGCTATCCGTAGATGAGCGGGTGACACAAAATTATCCAAGCACATTCATATGATGCGGCTCTTCAGATAAAACTGTGTCTCCTGGAAATAGCTATCGTATGGCGATATCTTCAGAAGCGAATTTAATCCACGTAATATATGCGATTTATCGCAAAGAATAGACTTTCCCATCGTTTATTCTTCCTGACACAAAATACCGAACCACCGCCGCTGCAAGGCGATGATTCGGCATCATTCTGACCTTTTTCAAACAGAGTTTCCTCTGTCCGATAAAAAGCCCGGTATTCATGACCCTCGTCTGCCTGGAGGAGATCAGGCAGCCGAGTGTTCAGGAACCACAAAGGTGATAGCAGAAGGAATGACTTCGATCGTCAGCTTCGAAGCTTCGAAGACCTCACCGTCTATCGCATAGGCGACAGGCCGATCAGATTCGATAGTGGCGATATGACACTTCTCATAATGGATGAACTGCTTGGTTTTCGGATGATGGATATGTTCGCCGTGGCGGTAGATCTTCATGAAGCTAGCCGCTCTCAGCCTGCTGACTTTCTTGACGAGACAGACATCCATGATGCCGTCATCGACTCTTGCTTCCGGAGCGCAGTGATAGCCTCCACCGTAGCAGAAACCGTTGGCAAAGGCGACAAGCAGACCCTTTCCGTCGAAGCGCACCTTTCCATCGATGCTCAGCTTCAGCGGCTGATTCATCTTGAAGAAAAGGCAATGGACACAGGCTTTCCGGTAAGCCATATTGCCGGAGATGCCCTTTTTGCGCTTATAGCGGAGCTGAGCGAGCGTCACCTCACCATCGAAGCCAAAGTTGGTGATGTTGACACAATACCGGTCTCCGATTTTCAGTAGATCGATCCGCTTGGGTTTTCCGTGGATGGATTGCATGATGTCCTGGAAGTTTTCCACCGGCGGAAAATTTTTGACGAAATCGTTGCCTGATCCCGAGGCGAAGCAGGCGATCTGAGCATTGGGAAATTCGTAGGCGCCGTTGACGACATCATAGAGGGTGCCATCACCTCCGCAGGAATAGAACCGATAGGTTTCCTCCGGGCTATGCGTAAGCAGGTAGTCATGGACAAAGTGATTGGCATCGCCTTTGCACTTCGTCCTGTAGATCTCGTAGTCGAGCTTCTCTTCCAGGCTGTTGAGTTGTTTTTCGATCAGCGGTCCGACATCGTTGTTGCCGGCGTTAGGATTGATAATGAACACGTGTCTCATAATTGAATATCGTGAAGTGCTTCGTCTTTGGCAATCTTCTGCTCCGGCTTGAGATCAAAGCCTAAGGTTCCGCCCGGATTCATGATGCCTTTCGGATCAAAGTGCTTCTTGAGCAGAGCGAGAACATCGTACTCTTTCTCTCCGAGATAGCCTTCTAACCACGGAGCAAAGCTCTTGCCGATGCCGTGATGATGCGACATGGCAGCACCGGATTTCTGGATCGCATTGAGGATGCCATCCTGATACCGCTTGTACTCGTCTAGATCATTCATCTTGGCGATGAAGATGAAGTAGAGGTTTGCGCCCTGCGGATAGGCGTGAGAGAGATGGGTGGTGACGATGGTATCCTTCCGGCTCTTGCAGAACTTTCTGACCTCCTGATAGACCTGATTCATGTTGCTCCAGTTGACCGTGCATTCCAGCGTGTCCGTCATGATGCCGAAATCCTGCATAGAATCACGGAGATAGGGATCGTTGAAGCGACCTTTCTCCCAGGCTTTTGTGACATAACCGGTCAAACTCATGCCGTGGTAGGAACGGGCGATTCTCTTGATGTTCTTCGCCACGTTTCTGGAGTATCCCTTCTCGCCATCTGTGAAACCTAAGAAAAGGCAGCACTCCCCGACTTTGATGCCTCTCATCTTCATCAGTTTCGGAAGCGGAGTCTCATCGACACCATAGAGAGATAACATGACCGAAGTCTCCTCCGGATCGGAGAGGCGGAAGACACTCGAGAATCCGCACTCTTTCTGCATCATCTCACGGCAAGCATCTTGTCCAGTTTTCCAATCTGGGAAAATGAAGGAAAAACGTTTCCGGTTTTCCGGCATGTAGCGGAAGACACGGAGCGTGACTTCCGTCAGGACACCAAAGGTGCCTTCGGATCCCATCATGATCTGGTTCAGGGAAGGACCTGTCGCCTCACGAGGATAATGGGAGGTGACAATCTCCCCTAACGGCGTTGCATAGCGCTGTGAGAGGACGATGTCTTCGATCTTTCCGTAATAGGTGCTGTTCTGTCCGGCGCCTCTCGTGACGACCCAACCGCCGACCGAGCTGAACTCAAAGGACTGCGGGAAGTGTCCGCAGGTGTAAGCTCGCTTGGCATGGAAGCGTCTGACCGCATCGTTGAGGGCGTGCTCTAAGTCCGGTCCGGAGAGTCCGGTCTGGACTGTGATGGTCTGATCGATTTCATCGAAGGCGAGGATTTTGTTGTAGCGGAGCCTCATATCCAAGGAGACACCGCCCTTCATGCATTCGACACCGCGGGTGACAGAGGATCCTCCGCCATACACGTAAACCGGAATGCCTTTCTTCTGGCAATAGGCAATCGTCTTTTCGATCTGTTCCCGCTCGGAAGGATAAAGGACAAGATCAGGAATGTTTTCGATCTTCTTCTGGCGCAGGCGCAGAAGATCGTACATCGTCTTTCCGTAAGCTACGGAGAGACGGGCGTAGCAATCTCCTCTGACATACTCTTTCCCGTAGACTTCCTCAAAGAAGGCGACATCCTCGGCTTTGACTTTCTTCGCTGGAATATCGAAGTCGACTTTGTCGAGGCCGATATCGCTCTGATACGCCTTGAAATCATCATCCGTCATATGGAACTTCTCTTTGATCATGCCATAGAGACGCTCCTTGGGATATTTGACAAACTTCGGATCACCCCAGCGGAAGATAGATCGGTAGCTGTCGGCAGGAATCTCTCCCTGATACCATTTCGGCTCAAATCCTTTGTACGGCTTGCTCATCTTATTGATTCTCCTTTTCCATCGGGGCAGTCGTGATGATATCCGCACCCGAATCTAACACATTTTTCAACACCGTCGCATGAATCGGCAGAGGTTTACTGACGATGGTCTTATCGATTTCCTGAAGGATCGGGAAGATCAGCTCTTTAGGAACATCGACAGAAGTCTTTACCGGAATGACAGGATATCCTTCCACGCTGGTCCTTACGGTCGTGCAGAGAGAGCGGACAGGATGCGTCGCTTCCTTCGCAGCGTAGGTAGCGCCTCGCGGACAACGGTTTCCAGTGCACTTTCCTGTCTTCTCGTCATAGAAGAGATGACATCCGTTTGGACAGACAATACAGGTGAACTCTTTCATTTCTGTTCCTCCAAAGCAAACTCAACATCACCTTCTTCTGATACTGTAAGTGAGATTCGCTCCATTTCCGGCGGTCGCAGGGAAAGGTATTTCCGTCTGAGAATCTCTTTTCCAGCAGAGCGGACCACCAATGTCATATTCTGATAGACAGCAGAGGAGCGGAAGTAGAAGATGATCGGATTCTTCAATCTGGCATGGTCTATGCGCTGCGGAACGACATAAGCGATATGCTTATCGTGGCTGATCTGCGAATAGGCGGCGGGAATCTGCTTTGCATAGGTCGCAGCTGCTTTTCCGGCAATCTCTCCGGATTCCGAGACATAGTCAGCGAGGTCGTTGACATGCATTGCGTTTCCGCAACTGAAGACACCCGGCTGATCGGTCATGAAGTTCTGATCGACGATGGGGCCTTTGGTGGTACGTTCCAGCGAGATACCGAGCTTCTTCGCCAGCTCGTTTTCCGGAATCAGACCGACGGAGAGAATCAGAGCATCGCATTCGACATGACGCTCCGTTCCCGGAATCGGTCGCATCTTCTCATCCACCTTGGCGATAGTCACTGCCTCCAGGCGATCGGTGCCGAAGACTTCCGTCACAGTGTGCGATAGATGAAGCGGAATATTGAAGTCCTTCAGACATTGAGCGATGTTGCGTGCGAGACCAGAGGGTGTGCTCTTCACCTCATAAACCCCTTCGACCTCTCCGCCTTCCAAGGTGATGCGCCTAGCCATGATGAGACCGATATCGCCAGAGCCTAGGATGACTGCTTTTTTGATCGGCATCAAACCTAAGCGGTTGATGTAGTTCTGCGCCTGGCCTGCCGTCATCACCCCCGCCGGATTCGTCCCTTGGATGAAAACCTGACGGGAGGTACGTTCTCGGCATCCTGTCGCTAAGATCAAAGTCTTCGATTGCTCCGTGTTCACGCCCTCGGCATTGACGATGTGAAGTCGGAAGCCTTCATCTGTTTTATCGATCTTCGTCACAAAGGAAGAGGTGAGACATTTGATTTCCAAACCCTCGAGTCCCTCGATCTCTTTAAATGCATATTCCGGACCGGAGAGCTTCTCATGATAGCGAGTCAATCCGAAACCGTCATGAATGCACTGCTTTAATATTCCGCCCAGCGAATCTTCTCTTTCGATCAGAAGCACCCTCGCCCCGGCTTTGGCAGCGCTAGAAGCAGCTGACAGACCAGCCGGACCGCCTCCGATGACGGCGACATCATATTGTGGCATGTCAACGATCTCCTTTCGTGTGTCGATAGAACATCTTCCCGTCACCTTTCTTGCAGATGGAGAGGGGATCACGCTTCTCTTCTCTGGCAAGCAGCATCGTCACCATCGGCTGACAGAAGCCACCCTGACAGCGACCCATACCGGCTCTCACCCTGCGCTTGACACCATCGATGGTGACAGGCGGTAGCGGTGAATGGATAGCATCGAGGATCTCCCCTTCTGAAATCTCTTCGCAGCGGCAGACGATATGGCCATAGCTTGGATTTTTCTGAATCAACGCATTGCGTTCCTCATCGGAGAGGAACCGAGTTTTCACGATGCCTTTCCGATAAGGATCCCAGCTTTCTTTCAGCGGAGCAGAAAGCATCTCCGAAGCCCAGCGGGCACAATCCTCGCCGATCGCCGGAGCAGCGGTCACACCCGGTGACTGAATGCCGGCGGCGTGGATGACATTCTTGGTCCACTTGCCTTTCTGAACCACGAAATCCTCTTCATAGGTGGCGGCACGGATACCGGCAAAATAAGTGATGATATCTCTTTGACTCAAAGCAGAGATGGTGTGAGCATGCTTAGCGAAAATTTTGCTGATCGAAGCGGCATCGGTGCTGAAATCCTCGCGATCCTGTGTTTCGATCGCATCCGGGCCGACTAAGATGTTGCCGTCGATGGTTGGGATGATTCCGCCTCCTTTGGAGTGGGTCTTTTTGACTTCGCCCATCTTCGGATAGACGCTGATACCGGTGCGACTGAGCTTCTTTGTCGCCTCCATATCTAGGATAGTGTCTGTTCCCTTCCGAGGATGGATGGAGAAGAAACGGTCTCCCATCATCTCAGCGATCTGATCGCTGAACGCTCCGGCGGCATTGATGACGACTTTCGGATAGATAGTGCCGCGGTTTGTCTGCACGGAAACGACCTGACCATTCTTTCTTTCCATCGAAAGTGCCATGGTCGAAAGTGCGATCTCCGACCCGTTTTTGATGGCGGATTCCCCTAAGGCGATCGTCAGCTCATAAGGCGAGACACAACCCGCTCCAGGAAGATAGGCGCCGAAAGCGATCTCCGGTGCGAGGTTCGGTTCTACTTTGAGGAAGTCTTTCCGACGAAGGACTTTCACGCCACCGGGAACATGGTTCACTCTCGCTTTGTGCTTGAGATAAAAAGAGGCTAACGGATACAGGAAGCGATTGGTGAAGGCGACAGACTGACCGGTCTCCCGATAAGCGATATCCAGCTCCTTGCAGAGTTTTTCATAAACAGGTCGGGAGCGGAGAAGATATTCCAGCTTCTTTGATCCCTTCTTCAGATCGATGCCGACGTGGACACAGCCGTCGTTGTGCGATGAGGCGGCCAAAGCGACATCATTATCTTTTTCAATCAGCAGAGAGGTGAGCTTGTACCTGGATAGTTCCCGCAGGATGGCGCAACCGACGATGCCGCCTCCGATGACAAGGACATCCACTCTCCTTCCATCGTACTGCTGATCCTGAATCAACGGAGCGTGAACCGGTTTTAACGGCTTATCCGAACAATATTCGATGTCGTTGATAACCCCGTAGAAATGATGGCCTTTCGCGGCAAGCTTTCCCGCCTGGACCAGTTGCTGATATTCCTTAGTCTGGCCGCAAAGAACAACGCAGTCGTCTTTTTTCTCGATGCGGAAGGTCGGATTGATCTTCTTCAACCCTTTCTCCAGCTTTTTTTCTATCCTCATGCTTTGCTCCTCTCCATCAGCCACGCTTTCAGCTGATCTTCTTTCTCTTTTCGACTATCTCCGATGGCTTCCTGAATGCAGAGGCCATCGATCAAGAGCATCAGCGCATACGCGGTGTTATGCGCATCCTTCTGCTCCGGGAAGAGCTGATGAATACTATCTTCCAGCTTCTGTTCCCACAGGTGCCACAGCTCTGAGTATCGGCTCTCTAGGTTGGGGTTTCCTCGCATGCATTCGTTGACGAGATAGACATGAAGCTTGGCACGGTTGAAGAGCTTCGTTCCCTTATAGAGGACGACATCGAGAAAATGAGAATACGTGATCGGCACATCCTGATGCCGTTTAAGCCATTCATTGAAATCGCTGAGCAGCTCTCCCATATGTTTCTCGATGATGTCAAGAAGCAAGCCGTCCTTCGTCGGATAATAGTAGTAGAGCGTGCCCTTGGAAATTCCCATCTTCCGCGAGACATCTAAGAGAGAAAAGCCGTTGGCTCCGATCTCGGAAACCAGGCTCTCTGCTGCCATGATGATGCTGTCACGGCTCAGATCATTTTTTCGTTTTGCCATTTCTGTCGGTCGCCCACCCGACACGATTATATCGCTTTGCAAGCGCTTCCACAAGAATAAGTTGATAATTTTTGATTCAGAATCAAAATCAGGTATCAGATTCCACCTGCTTTTGCTTTAGCAAAAAGATGGCATTCCTGCCGTTGTTCTTCTGGTTTCAAACCAGTAAAATAGAATGAAAATGATCATCAACACAGGTTCAAGAACCGATATTCCTGCCTTCTACAGCAACTGGTTCTATCAGCGGATTCAAGAGGAATTTGTCTGCGTGCGGAATCCTTTTGCTTCGCATCTGGTGACTCGCTTCACCTTGAATCCCAAAGTCGTGGATGCTTTGATTTTCTGCACGAAGAATCCTCAGCCGATGCTCCCTTCCCTGCAGAAGATTTCCAGCTACCGCCAGCTTTGGCATGTCACGATCACCCCCTATGGAAAGGATATCGAGCCCCAAGTGCCGGAGAAGAAACAAGTCATTGCATCATTCTGTGAACTCTCCAAGCTTATCGGAAAAGAACGTGTCGTCTGGCGCTATGATCCGATTTTCTTCTCCGAAAAATACTCCTTCGCCTATCATCTCCGAGCCTTCAAGACGATGTGTTCCCTTCTCAAGGGACACACCTCAGAATGCGTCTTTTCCTTCATCGACCTCTATGGCAAGACAAAGAAAAATTTTCCGGAAGTGAAAGAAGTTCCTTTCGATCAGCAAGTCTCTCTCATCCAGCAGTTCTCAAAGATTGCAGCAGAGAACGGGATTTTTCTTTCCTCCTGTCTCGAGGATGAGAGGTTAGCTTCCTGTGGTGTCGATGTCAGCGGATGTCTGACTAAAGAGAAGATCGAAAAAGCACTCGACATCCGTCTCTCTGTGCCGGAGAGATTTCAGCCTCCAAGAAGCGGTTGTCGTTGCCTTTTAGGCAACGATATCGGCGCTTATCAATCCTGCCTGCACGGTTGCCGATACTGCTATGCGACAGACAGTTTTACTCTCGCTAAGGAAAACTACGGATTACACGAAGACGATTCGCCTTTTCTGATCGGCAATGCGAAAGAAGATGACGTCGTCAAACTCTATCCGTCCGAAAGCTGGATTGCCAAACAGATGACACTCTTCTGATTCTTTCTCCGATTTCGAGAAGGCATTCATTTGCCTTGTGAAGAACGAACAGATTCTATATACTCTTCCCGTCACAAAGTGAGGAGACGAACATGAAGTTCACAGAAGCCGGAAAAGCATTATTTGAAAAGTATCTGAAAGAAAACCATCTGGATATCGTCGCAATTTCCATCGAGGAGAGCGAGGATCAGGGAGCTGCGATCAACGTCAATCTGATCACCGAAAAAGAAGGAGAAGGGAAGAGAGTCATCGATGTCGATGGCATCAAAGTGGCGATCTCTGAAGAAGATGAAGCCGGATTGGAAAAAGCCGTCTTCGATGTCGGCAGAAACAAAGGCGAATTCGTGATCGACCTGCCACATCACGAAGAGGGTTGCTGCTGCTCCGATGGCGATTGCGGCTGCGGATGCGATGAAGCCGAAGGCGGATGCTGTGGCGAGCATAGCTGTGGCTGCGAAAAATATCAGTGAAACATCATTATCAACAAAAGGCTGCCAGAGACCATGTCAATGACAGCCTTTTTTCGTTTCGGAATTTCAGCCCGTCGAATCAACAACCGCTTCTCGTTCAAAGGAGCGATTCCACAAAAGAGCGGACTTCATCCATCGGTGCAGTCGGCTCAAATCTAGCAACAACTTCGCCTTTCCTGTCGATGAGGAATTTTGTAAAATTCCATTTGATATCCGAATGATTCTGATAATCAGGATCAATGCCGGAAAGAAGCCTATCCATCATCGGGGCGGCTTCACCATGGAAGCCTTTGAATCCCTGTTTGGCTTTCAGGAAAGTGTAGAGCGAAAGCTCATGCTCCCCGTTGACTTCGGCTTTTTTCATCTGATCGAAGGACGTGTGGTAGTGAAGCTGGCAGAACTCATGGATCTCCTCATCACTTCCCGGAGCCTGACCATAGAACTGGTTGCAGGGGATATCAAGAATCTCCAGCCCCTTCTCATGATCAGCCTGATACATCTGCTCCCGCTGCTCGTAATGAGGTGTAAATCCACACCCGGTCGCGGTATTGACAACGACCACCACCTTGCCACGGAAAGAAGAGAGCTTGACTTCTTCTCCGTTTCGATTCAGAACGGAATAATCATAGAATCCCATTTTTCTTACCTCTTGTGTCAGTGACACCTGTTTCTTGCCGTTATCGTAGCAGAAAGAAAACGCAAAAGATAACAAGATGCTTCGCTACGAGTTTACTCGGATGATACAATTAACGCAGAGAGAAGGAGAATCAATCGTATGGACGAATCAATCAAGCCGTTATTCACGCCATGGAAGATCAATGGCTGTGAGATCAAGAACCGGATCGTCATGACCTCGATGGGAGGAACCGACATCTTCGGCTGGATGGAGATCAATCATTTCGACAAGGAAGCCGCCAAATTCCTGTTAGACAAAGCCGAGAACAATGTCGGTCTGATCTTACCGGGCTGCCAGCCTGTCTACAACCCGATGTTCGGTCAGTGGCTGTATCGGAAAAAGAGCATGTACCGCAAGCTCAAGCCTTTCATGGAGGAGATACATCAGCATGGTGCGAAGCTTTTCGTACAGCTGACCGCTGGTTTCGGTCGCTCCTTCACCATCTCCGACAGCATGGAAAAATTAGCAACCAACCGCTTCCTCAAAGCTTTATCTAAGCCCGTCATGGACTTTGACAAGATCTGCGCATCCGCCTCCCCTTCGCCTAACCGCTGGTCTGACCATGTCCCTTCCAAAGAGATGACCAAGAAGCAGATTCAGAAGTTCGTCGAAGCCTTTGCCAAGACCGCCAAGCTACTGAAAGAAGCCGGAGTCGATGGCGTGGAGGTCCATGCTGTCCATGAAGGCTACCTTTTAGATCAGTTCACTCTTCCCTACGTCAACCACCGCACAGACGAGTACGGCGGTTCCTTTGAAAACCGATACCGCTTTGCCACCGAAATCGTGAAAGCCATCAAGGGCGCCTGCGGCAAAGACTTTCCTGTTTCCTTACGGTATTCTGTCGTCTCCAAGACAAAAGGATTCCGCGAGGGTGCACTTCCTGGCGAAGACTATCAGGAAGCCGGAAGAGATATGGAAGAATCTGAAAAAGCCATCCGTTATCTATCCGATGCCGGCTACGATATGTTCAACTGTGACAACGGCACCTACGATGCCTGGTATTGGGCTCATCCTCCGATCTATATGCCGGAAAACTGCAATCTCGAAGAGGTGGAGCACATCAAAGCCTTCACGGACAAACCGGTCGTCTGTGCTGGAAGAATGGATCCGAGAGTCGGCGCCAAAGCGATTCAGGAAGGAAAGCTGGATGCGGTCGGTTTCGCAAGGCCCTTCTTAGCCGATGGAGCTTGGGTCACCAAGCTCATGGAAGGAAGAGAAGAGGACATCCGTCCCTGCATCTGTTGCCACAATGCTTGTTTCGATATGGCTCATTGGAAAGGACATGCCAACGTTCAGCCTCTGGACGACTCACTTCACCTTTCCCGCTGCGCCGTCAATGCGGAAACGATGCAATCCAATGTGCATTATCTCCAGAAAACTAATCATCCTAAGACCATCGCCATCATCGGCGGTGGCATCGGTGGCATGGAAGCTGCCCGCGTGCTGAAACTCCGCGGACATAACCCCGTCATTTACGAGAAGAAAGACCATCTTGGCGGAATCTTCGTCGCCGCCTCAAGGGCGAGCTTCAAAGGCAAGCTCCGCGACCTCGAAAGTTGGTATGAGCTTCAGATGAAGGAACTGAACATCGATGTCAGACTCAATCATGCTATCCAAGATGTTCATGAGGTCAAAGCCGACGAATACATCGTCGCCACCGGTTCCAAAGCGAGACGTTTAGGCTCGTTACCTGGATTTAACAGAACGATCGATGCGATCGATTTTCTGGAAGGGAAACCTGTCGGAGAGAATGTCGTCGTCATCGGCGGCGGACTCACCGGATGCGAAATCGCCTACGAGCTCTTCTTACAGGGAAAGAAACCCGTCATCGTGGAAATGAAGGAAGACTTGATTGCGATGCCTGGTGTCTGCTTAGCGAACTCCTCTTTCTTAAGAGAGTTCTTCACCTGGAAGAAGGTTCCTGTCTATCTGGAAACAGCGACAAAAGAGATTACGGGAGACGCTGTCATCGTCACCACCAAAGAGAAGAAAGAGATCCGCATCCCCGCGGACAGCGTCATTTCCTCGGTCGGCTATGTGCCCACTCCGCTTGCTTCCAAGGAGAGCAAAACCGTTCACCTCGTCGGTGATTGCCTCAGTATAGGCAACCTTCGCACCGTCATATGGCGGGCTTACGACGTAGCGATGAAGATCTAAGACCATCAAAAAGAAGAGCCCTTGAGCAGCCTGATTCAGCGTCAGGTCATACAAGGGCTCTTTTTTCATAGAACTCAGTTATCGGATCTTGAATAACCGTTCTTCATATGACAGCTTGCTTCATAGAGAACCCGGTCAAGACATTTCTCCGTCTCACTCTTCACCATCGTTGCCATCTCGGCGTTAGCATTCAAGATCGCCTCAGGATCATGCTTTTCATCTGCCATCAAAGCGTCATAACGCTCTAGGATGTTATGTGTCTGCGCTTCAACCGCTTCCTGGTAACGTTCGATGTGGATAGCCGCCACCTGGAAATGTGCATCCGCAAGAGCGCCGATGATCCGGTTTGCCCAGTAGAAAGACTCGGTGGATACCGTCAATGTCGTTCCGGAGAAATATCCAGGCAGAGCTTCTACACCAGGATAGAGAGGAACAAAGGCATTGAAGGCGTTGGAACCGAAAGCCAGCCACTCAATCGCCCGGATTTCCTTAGGGACATAAGGTCTGATCTGGGTGCAGGTGAGGAATGAGGTTCTGGAGATGCCGATAGGTCGATAGGCGCCCTTCATCGTAGGATCACCGAATTTGGCATAGGGATTATAGGGTGTTCCCTGATAATAGGAGGAGAGGAGATATTTCACATCTTCGATCGTGATTTTCCTCTCCGGAACTCGGCTCCAGGGAATATCGTCGGATTCGGGTGTGAAATCCGCATTCGGTCCATCCCATCGGCAGGTTCTAGGATTGAGATACCGCTCGATGAACCAAGCTCTCGGGGTGTTGTAGACATGATCGGAATCCGAGTGTGATCCAAAGGCGAGGCGAGGATTGAATTTTCCGTTCAGAGATAAATCAAGATGATGAACCTGAACAAATTCCCGAAGGTCAGAGGAACAGAGATTTTCTTTCTTTTCGCCAAAGGCATCCTCAAAATCGAACTCATCCATGCCGAACTGGTTGGGCATGACGACATATCGGTCATCGGGAACACGCCTAGCGATCCAGTGATGACCGCCGATAGTTTCCAGCCACCAAACCTCATCCACATCGGAGAAGGCGATGCCGTTAGGTTCATAGGTTCCGTATTGTTCTAGCAGAGAACCCAAGCGCAACACACCCTCTCGTGCGGAGTGAATGTAAGGGAGCACCAAAACGACGAGATCTTCTTCACCGATGCCGCCGATGACTTCCTCTCTGCCTTCCTCTGCCTTATGGAATTCGACATAAGGGTCAGCTCCTAAGACTCGGCCATTGGAAGTGATGGTCTCTGTCGCTGACATTGAGACGTTGAGTTCGTTGACTCCGGCAGCTGCCCAGATTCCTTCTTTCGGATCCACGTTGGGTTTAGCGGTGTAGCGAAGTGGATGGTCAGGCAATTCAATCCTGACATGAGAACCCACAGAGACATAAACATTAGGCTGATCTTCCGGAAGAACGACAGTGGCTTTCTTGACATGGAAGCTGCCCGATGGGGAATCGTCATTCCTGGCAATCATCGTCGATCCATCATACGTAGCTTTTTTACCGACTAAAATCGTTGTGCAAGGCATAAGTGACCTCCTGATACATGCGACAATATTGTAAGAGTTTAGAAAGATAGTGTCATCTGTTATGTTTCAGGAGATGATAAGATATCTGCATGGATCACGAAGAATTCTCTTGGCAGAGAAACAGGAAGAGATGTGCGGAGATTGCCTTTTCCTATACGTTTTTTGTGCTGGGAGCCTCTTTGCTTCTTGGAACCTGTCTCTGGTTTCTCTTGCTCTGGCTGAAGCAGGCTTCTCTCTTAGGAGTTCTGTTCTGTTTTGCTCTGCCGCTTCTTATATCTTTTCTGTTTTTCCTCGTATCGGTCGTGCTTCTCTCCACCCAGCATCAGAAAATCAGCATCCGGAAAGAGGAAATCGTCAAAACCTCTTCCTTAAACCTGACCGAAGAAATTCGTATTCACCCCGAAGAAGTGAAGCGCATCCATCCTACCCGTTTTCTCTGGTTCTATGGTTTTCGCTTCATCGTCATCGGCTATGGAGAAAACGGTATTCCTTTCCATCTGAAAAAAGAAGCCTTCATCCCTTTATTCCGTTTTCTTTCCCGAGAAGAGGCGCTCTCAGTCAAAGCAGCCCTTGAGCAGTTCGGCTATGCCGAAAACAGCTATCTGCGTCTCTGATTCTGCTTCAGCTTCATTTTCGGTTCGTTTCTTTTTTTATCAGGAAAGAGTAAAATAGCCAAAAAGGAATCAGAATTATGAGGCAGAATCAATTGAGCCGAGGTCCTCTCTTAAACGAGGATGGCAATCTCGCCGAAGCAGGGTACAGTTTTTCTCTTGTCAAAGACTATCATCGAAAGGCGATCAGAGCCGGAAAAAGCAGAATCAAGGAATGGGATTATTACTACATCGGAAACCATCAGTGCGGCATCGCACTGACCATCGATGACAACTCTTATATGAGCCTGTGCTCCGTGACCATCTTTGACTTTACGGAGAAAAAGTACATGCAATCTTCCACCATGCACCTCTTCAGCTTCGGAAAAATCGCTCTTCCGGAGACAAGTGAAATCGGCGATGTCATGTACAAAGATAAACGTACCGAGATGCACTTTGACAACGATGGAAAAACCAGGCATCTTCACGGGATTTTCCGGCGGTTGGAAAAAGGAAAGGATCTCACGTTCGACATCTTTCTCACGCCGACCACCGATAAAACGATGGTGATTGCGACTCCGTTCTTAAAGAAAGGTCATTTCTACTACAATCAGAAGAGAAACAACTTAAAAGCTTCAGGCGGTTATTACTACGATGGTATCCATCATTCCTTAGACGATGCCTATGGTGTCCTGGATTGGGGAAGAGGCGTCTGGACCTATCGCAACACCTGGTATTGGTCTTCGCTAAACGATTTCCAGGATGGTCATACCATCGGATTCAACCTCGGTTATGGCTTCGGCGACACCTCAGCCGCCACCGAGAATATGTTCTTCTTCGATGACAAAGCCTACAAGCTTGGAAAAGTGAAATTCAATATTCCTCAGGTCAACGGAAAAGATTCCTTCTTGGATATTTGGACCATCACGTCCGATCGTCAGGATGTCTGCCTGAACTTCCATCCCATCTTCGACCGGAAGGGAGGCGGAAACGCCTTCCTCATCCGCTCCGATCAGAATCAGGTGTATGGTTACTTCAACGGAACCATCACGGTCGATGATCAAGTGATCGTCATACGGAATCTGTTAGGATTCGCAGAGAAAGTCTATAACCGCTGGTGATTCAACTCAAAGGCTGAATCGTCTTCCCGTTTTCACTTGCTATGCGATCTTGAAAAGAGATCGCTTTTTTGATGTACACCGTATATTGTTAGTTGAAACAAACTATGATATTCTTTTCTGAGACACCTCAATCAAATCAGTCTTTCATAACAAACCAGAAGGGAGAAAAAATCCACAATGGAAAAATTAGGCACCGTGGAGAGTACCCTCTTTGTTCCGATGTTAGGCAGGATCTATGCAAGCGAACACTTTCCTCATATTTTCTATGATGAAAAAGCTCTGTCCTTGAAACCCTCTCTTCCAAAGGAAGTCATCGATAACGACACACAGAATCAATACACCTATCTCGCCTCGGCTTGCCGCAGTGCAAACATGGATCGTTTCATCCAAAGCTTCCTAAAACGTAGAACAGATGGCGTTATCGTTCAGCTAGGCTGCGGTCTCGAGACAACCTTCGACCGCAACGATAACGGAAAGAACAGATGGTACAGCATCGATCTTCCGGATGTCATCTCCTTCCGAAAGAGGATTCTTCCTCCTTCTGATCGTGAGATACTGCTTGCAGCCGATGTCTTTTCCGAAGGCTGGATAAAAGAGATTCAAAACAAAGAAGGAAATGCTCCTCTGCTTATCACGGCGAGCGGGTTGTTTTACTATTTTGAAGAAAATCAAGTCATTGATCTTCTGAAAAAGCTTTGTGCTTTCCGCAATGTCGAAATTGTTTTTGATGCGGTCAGCAAAAGCGGAATGAAGATGATGAAAAAGAAGTGGATGAAGAAAGTCGGGCACGAAGACGCCAAGATGTTCTTCTATGTGGATTCAGCCGTTAAGCTAGCGAATCAAATCAGTTCTCAGACTAGCGTTATCGCTGAAGAAGAATATTACCATTTCATCAACAAACATAAACTTGGTTTTACAACAAAAATCAGTATGATGGTTTCGGATGCTTTCCATATGGTAAAGATGATTCATCTGAAGCTGAAAGAAGACATGCATTAGCCCGCCAGCGGATGCGAAGGTTTTTTTCTGAAGTCGCATTCACTGAATCAATCGTTCTTCCTGATGTATCGTTAAAAGCACTATAATATCCGAAAACACTATGACATTTGAACAGGGTTTCTTCCTCCGAAAGATACCGGACTTCCAAAAGCTGACCGTCTATGGATTTAAGAAGCAGACAGATAGTTATCATTTCACGAAGCTGCTGGAAAACAGCTGTTTTGAAGTGAGACTCAATATCAAAGAGAACGGTGAGATTAATGGTGGACTGTTCGATACGCTGACGGACGATCCTTACCTTGTCATCTATTCCGATCGTGCCGTCGGTGATTTCGTGGCAAGAATCAGAGAGCAATATATTTCCCTGCTCAGCGATATTTCCTCTTCCTGCTTTCTCTCCGTTCCGTTTGTCTCTCCTCAAGCTAACCGGATTGCAAAGCTCATCAAGGCAAAACTGAATATTGAGCCAGATCATCCATTCAGAAACAAGGCTATCTCTTCCTATGGAGTGTTCCGTCATCCGGAAAGCCGCTCTTGGTTCGCTTTGGTGATGTACCTCAAAGACAATGTCCCCTATCCAGGATTCAAAGCCGGGGAAGTCATCAACCTCAGAACGAGTACAGAACCGTCTGAAGCACAAACTCTTTCCTTCGTTCATCCTGCCTATCATATGAACAAGAAGACTTGGATCACCATCCCTCTCAATGAAGAGGCTGATGATGATCTGCTTATAAAACTCATCAAAGGAAGTTACCAGAGATCCGCAAGCAAAACCAAAAGACAGAATAGAAAACTGCTTCAGAAAGCCTTATAATACCTTTGCTGTGGTTCTGTAGCTCAGCTGGATAGAGTACCTGACTTCGAATCAGAGGGTCAAGAGTTCGAATCTCTTCAGGACCACCAGTGGTTTTGTATCCGAACACTATATGTTTCTAAATATGGGTTCGGGTTAGAGTTCCGGATCACGGACTGGTCGAAAGTCCACAAGTTCCGGTGATAGATGAGAGTCACCAAGTCGGTGACTTTTTTCGTATACAGGCAATGTTTTTGCCGTCGGGATCTGTTTTTCAAAATTGCCACCTGGTAGGCTGTTAAGTGTATTTCAGCGATAGTCATCAGGAGGGTTTTTGATATTGTAAAATTCATTCTCGACCCATGAAGGGTAAGCCTATTGCTACAACTCGATGACTAATTTCATCAAGAAAGAGGGCAACTCCATCATCGGCCAGTTCGCAAGGCACTCCTTCGAGATAAACTGGGGCCGAAGGGGCACCTTGCAGAGATAGATTTACAAATCGCGGGCCAAACCGAGGTCACACAAGTCCGGGAGGATGTCGCCTTCGAGCTCGACGCCATCAGGATGGGAAGAGGATCGATGTCGTATTGCTCATAAGGCGCATGGTCTTCTCTCCCGAGTTCAAGAACGGGAAGGAGGGTTTTGTGATGGACGACGCAAAGCGGTCAAAATCCCAGCAATGGAAAGAAACGCACTCAATTCAAAACGAATCAGGGTTGATGTAATCGAATGAACTAGAAAACCTTTTTATTCTTCTATCTGTATTCACTTTCTTATCGGAAGAGATTTTTATTGATTTTCGTTGCAGCTAAGTGCTACTAATATTTATTAGCCTTTTAAATCTTCGACCAAAAAAGCCGTTTTTAAAAAGATACGTGCGAAAGGAGGAGAAGCACTATGAAAAAGGCACTGATAAAAACACTGATTATTTTTATATCATCACTAATTTGCGGTTATGTTCTTTGGCTTGTTTTCAGTGATTTAGATGCTGGCCGCCTCTTTAATTATAATTATTCTCTCGTAATTTTCATTGAGATAGCTATGTATGGAAGTCTTATTATTTATGAAGTATCGAAAAAAGGAGGAGATGAAAAATGATAAGCCTTATGTTGGCAGCATTGATGAGCATCAGCTCGACTGCTATTCAATCGACTGCCGTAGATGAGCAAAATGCCGTCAAAAACGAAATAAGAACAAGCCAAATAGACTCGGCGACAACTTTTGTGCAGTGGCATAACAACTCCTATCCCCTAACCAAGGATGAAGACTCAATGCAGATTTTCGCAGATTATGATGTTGACGAAGAAGAGGCTGGCCGATCATTAGATGTCTATATTCAGGAAGAAACAATTTCTTATGAAGAGTTGATTCCTGCCTCCGATGCGATAGAAAGCGGAATAAGTTTGGATAACGTAGGTGATACAAAAACCGAAGAGTACCTGCATAACAAAGGCTATATCAAATTTACGACAACCGCTTATGCTTTGGGTTTCTATGATGGTCATATCGTCTATCATATTGACGTTAAGACCGAGCAGCAAAAGAAGTTTGTCATCAACCACAAGGATAATCTAATAATAAGGCATGGCGATAATGCCGCTACTTATACTGATGACGAGTATCCTGCAAGTGGAACCAGATATACTCCATGCACGATTTACATGGCATATAGTTCAAATCCAATCACTGCCGATGAACACGAGAGTTTAAGCCCTGATTATTCATGTTCGGAAGCAGGCGTATATTACACTTTCACTGCTGGCGGATCTACAACCGTAGGAGATACCGCAACAGTGATTTACGGTAACACTGTTGTCGAGGTTGATTATTATATGGTCGCGACTGACACAACTGAGGTTCAGCCAGTCTATGTCCACAATTACCATTGGCTCGTTGACTCCGTATCTATTTCTTTCAAGGGAGTTGGTGTCAGCATAAGCACAGGTCCTAATACTGATGTCATGGAAGGCAAAACCATGACCTTAAAAGGATATAACAACCGGGTCAAAAGAAGCACTTATTCGGTTAATCCTGAAGATTGGGGATTTGAGCAACGCTATTATTTCCTTAACGAAGGCATAAAAACCTCCACCCTAAATGTCGATGATTTTACCATCGATACGAAAAGATTAAGATGTGGCTACATTGAAGAGCAATATGTTAATTTGTCACCTAATCGTTACGATGCTGGAGATGCATATTTAGAATTGCACTTCAATAAGCCAATTTACGAATTCAGCACAAATCTTTCTTTTTGGAGTTCATCTGAATGGCTTTATTCTTCAAGTGGAGACTATGCATATTTGCAATATTTAAGTGCCGGCAACACTTGGAAAACATACGTTGATTTACTTTCTGTAGGCCTCCCTACTGATCGAACACAACAGAAACATTTTGAATGTGACTTTATTGAAGGAACCTATGGGATTAAATTCATTGCACACAAAGAAACACCAAACACAAATCGAAACAAAGGCAGGATATGTATTGGAAACGCTAGGTTTTCTTCTTTGACAATTGATTAAAAACTTTCTAGAGTTTAATGAGAAACGAGAATCCGAGCGTAATTAGGGATTACATTCCGCCCAAGAACCACCATGGCTTCGTCTACGTCCAGGCCGGCAAGGAAGACGGGATCCCTTTATGGGAGCCCCGAAAGCCCACTCCAGACGAAAGAATTTCGATTGTCTCGAACTACATCAGGATGCATGGAAGCGAAGGCCCGATAAAGATATCCTTCTTCTCCGAAAAATTAGGAGTGAGCGACAGAACGATACAAGGGATAATCAGATTGCTCGAAGGAGAGGGTGCAATAACCATAACCCCGATCTTCAACGAGAACGGAAAGTAACAGGGCAATCTATATTCCTGGACAGGCAAAGTCGACCCGGTGATTGGAAGCCCCACTATGGAGATGCTCTACAAGAGGTACGACTCCTACGGCTTCCGCTCATTCACCTGGGACGACTACAAGATGGAGACCGACCCGAACGGCAAGGTATCCTGCCACGACTACCTACAATACCTAGACCTCATGGATGAGAAAAAGAGGCTCAAGAGAAAGAGGGAGAGAACATATAAGACCAATCTCATAAAACTTAGAAAGCTCAAGGTCAGAGACAACTCCGAGAAGCCCATCTAGAATTTTCAAAACCGGTTTCTGTCAAGCGAAATTTCAAAAAGTTTCATCGCCCGTTTCTTCGGCAGAATCGGTCTTTTTTTGATGGTCAAAAAAGTTTTTAGAAGAAAACGGTTAAGTTCATGGGTGAAATTCGGTATTTATAGTGAAGGGAGAGAATGCGTCCCTTCACGGTTTTCAAAGACAAGGAGGAAATGGATGGGAGAGATTCTCAATCAGGGAAGAGGCGATTCAATCAAGCCGGTCATCATGGGGCTGTGTTCGGATACAAAGCCGAAAAGTTCCCTACCGGTGCATGAAGTCAAAAAAGCGGATTTCGGGCCCGAAAACGGCGAAAAGCAGAAACAGGATAAGGAAGTGGCACATTCTGCGTCACTTCCGCTTCCGAGGTGTTCGGACAGTGGGAAACCCACATGGCGCGATTCACGGAGGAAGGCCTACAGCCACGACGAAAGGAAGGACCTCAGAACCCTGGCCTACAGCTTCGGCGGGGACCTTCTGGAGAGGATGTCGTCCGATCAGGAGATGATGGAAAGAATCCACGCAAAGGAAGAAGCCAGGAAGATTCTGCTGAAGGCCATGGGATTCGTCCCCGGGAGGCCAATCCCCCACGCGAACGTGAAGACCGTGTTCGATGGAGAAAGCAACGTTGACGATGAGGACAAAGAGTTTATCGAAGGAGGCTTCGTCTATATGAAAGAGAAGCCGAAGGAGGCCAAAGCTTATGATGCATGACGTGAAGGTCAACCAGGACCCGAGCCTGGCGAACAAGGCGGTTCTATATCTCCGCTATTCGTCGGAGGGGCAGACCGAGAATTCCATCGAGGGGCAAAGGAGAGACTGCGAGGAGTTCTGCAAGAGGAACAGTCTGGAGATCCTTGGCGAGTACGTCGACCGCGCCATCTCCGGGACCACCGACAGGAGGCCCGATTTCCAGCGGATGATGAGGGATTCCGGGAGGAAGGTCTTCGGAAACGTCATCGTCTGGAAGACCGACAAATTCTCGCGCGACACCTTGGACACGATCTCCTATAGAAGGCAACTCGCCGAGAACGGCGTGAAGCTATTGTCCGCCACCGAACCCAACATGGAAGGATCGTCAGCGGTCCTCTACAACTCCATCAACTACGGCTACAACCAGTACTATTCGCTCGAATTGTCGGAGAAGGTGAAACGTGGCAACCGAGAGAACGTCATCAACGGCAAACACCTTGGAGGAGTCCTGCAATTCGGATTCAAGAAAACCGAGGACGGCCGTCTTGTGATTGATGAGAAGGAAGGGCCGATTGCTCAAGAGATTTTCAGGCTTTATGGCGAATCCGACATGTCCATCCTCGCCATCTGCAAGAAGCTTAAGTCCGAGGGAAAACGAAGAAACGACGGACGCGAGATAACCCATTCCTGTGTGGAGAAGATGCTCCAAAGCGAGAAATACATCGGCGTGATCAAATGCGAGGGTGAGAGAAACGAGCACGCCATCTCGGCCATCGTCTCCAAGGAGCTTTTCGACATCTGCCAGAAGAAAAGGACAAAGAGGAAGCATAAGAACTTCCTTATGAGGGCCGGGACTCCATACGTTCTCTCCGGGAAGCTCTTCTGCGAGAAGTGCGGGTCGCCTTATCTAGGAGAATCGGGAACCTCTAAGAGCAAAAAGATCTATTGCTACTACAAATGCAGCGGTGCCAAGCACCACGTCTGCGATGCAAAGCCCATAGCAAAGGAGGCGCTGGAGGAGACCATCGCCGCCCTGGTCATGGCTTTCCTCGACGACGACGAGACCGCCGATATGCTTGCCGACTACATCTACGGCCAGCAGAAGCAGGAGGATCCGTCCGTCGTCTCAATGAGGAAGAGGAAAGCGGAGGTCGACAAGCAGATTGCTAACTTTGCTAAGGCCATCGGGATGGGAATCATCACCGAGACCACCAAGTCATCTTTGCTCGCCCTGGAAGCCGAGAGGAACGAGCTGAAATCCTCTTTGGCAAAGGCCTCACTGAAGTCCAAGAGATACTCCAGAGACGAGATTAGACTTGCTATAAGCGATTTGGCCACATACGGAGGGGAAACCGAAAAGCAGCGGGAAGCCCTCATTAATGCATTCGTCAAGAAGGTCACGATTGAGACTGGAGGGTACATAAAGGTAGAACTGTGCCTGTTCGGCCATGACATCAAGTCAAAATCGGGCGATTCGGGGGAGATTAGTGTTCGGATAAAGTCCGCACTCCCCCACCATTATCGATTTTATGGCTCAATGCATTAGGTGTTGAGCTTTTTTGTCGGACTTTTTTGGTTGTATTCTGCCGTTTTTGGTTGCTCTTTAATTCTTATTTCAACATCGAGTTGCCCGAAACAACAATTATGATAAGCAAAAAACAATCGAATTTCTTAAAAATATAACTGTTTCAAAGAAATTTAAGCACCTAAATGGCAAGGAAACGAAAACAAGAAAAAAAGATTAGCGCAAATCCCCTATGAATTCAAACAAGGCAATTGGCTTCGCAATAAATTATGGAGAAGATAAACATAATGAAAAAAGACGGGAATATGATCACTTTGCCAATTTATACCATAATGTTTTTAAAAAGAGCCGCTGTTTGATCCGGTGCAATCCGTTTGTGCAATCGAACCAGGTTGCTCTAAAAGACTATCAGCAAACACAATGCTTTTGTGCGTTCAGGCAATCACTTCAACACACCGTTCAGAATCTTGGCTTGATCCAACGGGAATAAGACCGACGTCCTCTCTAAATCGTGATAGGCGGTCTCCTTCTTTTTGCTGTCGATCAGAAAACCGACTGCGGTTTCAACATATATGGCGATGATATTATCTTTGCAGGACAGCATGATCTCCGTATCAGGATACTTTGCTCTCAAGGAAGCAAATAATTTGGATTCCATAAGATCCGGCGAGCGCAAGAAAAAACGAGTGCCTTTATCTTCTTTTTCTGCATTTGGAAACCATTTAGAGGAGATTACGTTTTCCGCCATCTGTTTGTCTGATACAAAAAAGCAGGTAATCCGACCACAATAGCTTGTCTCCACCCGAGTGGAGACAGCAGGGGCTTTTGATTGATACTGGAACGAATTCAAGGAGAAGCAGATGATCTCAAACGAATCAAACTCCATCCCTTCTGCTTTTCCTTTGATCTGATTGAAAAACTCACTTCGGTTGGATCGATTCACAGGAAAGCAGGACGAAAAATTCTTATATCCATCCCCTTTCGGCTCATAGACAACCTCATCTCCGTAATGTTCTTTGATGTACTCGTTATAGTACATAAAATCCAGATTCTTCTCCTCTTTCCGGATAAGGAAAAACAAAAGAGGAAGATAAACAACAAGAAGAACTGAGGCCGGAAGATAGGAGAATTTCGGATAAAAGAAATACAAACCGAGGAATCCAGCAATAGAAAGAAGCAACAGAATCAAAGTCAGAATGACAATCTGTCTCCGATAATGCGTTTTTATTCGCACCCTGGTTTTTTCCATATTTATCTTACACAATCCCCTGAATTAAACCAGTATAAACCAGGACCCCACATTTCTTTCGTATATGTTACCCCCTGCCCTTTGTCAAATGCCTTCATAACAGTCCAATTTACATAAATGAATAGACCGACAGCTGTAAGTCCGAGTCCTATTTCGCCCAAAGCGACAGAAAGAGCAGCCATTCCAGGGACAGATTTTATTGCTTCTGACAATTGTCCGATAAAATCTGGAGCATCATGTGAAATATCCATATAATTTGAAATTTGCATCATCATAATTTCATCTACATATATCTGATGACCCCGCCAAAATCTCTTAATGTAAGAACCCGTATTCCCAATTGGCTTCTTCTGCGATCTTCTCTTGTTGCTTAAACCGATATTTTGAGGTTTATCAAAAATCACCTCGGATTCGTTCTCGCCCAAAACGGACTCAACTCTGACCACTTGATCGTTTTCATTAAGTAATATGTCTTCTAAATTTGAATCCTTAGAATAAACATGCACCGCCCCAGATTCAAATGTTACCTTAAGCAGTTCCACAGAAATGCTTTCACAAACAGCAATTTGATTCTGACGCTTTACACTAGCTACATTTTGAACAGGTTGAGTTATAGTAGGAAAAATCATCTTCACAAATGCCGGCAGGCAGAACATTAACGTTTCCATCTATGTAACTCCTTTTCATTTTAGTTTATCCGGAAATCAGTAGAATAAAAAGATTCAGTGATGTATTTTTGTATACGATTATGGAACCTAAACTTTTCATGGTTTATACTACCATCTAGATGAAAATGCCGTTTCCTGCTTCGGAGGCGGCTTTTTTGATGGTTTTCTTCTCTTTTTTTGCTTAGAAATCCATTCCGGTTTTCTTTCGGTGGCGGTATAATACTACCATATAAGGAGGAAGGCCATGGTACACACGAACATCGAGGTTGAAACGCCCAAGCACATCAGGATCCGAAAGCAGAACGGCAACAGATACGTCTATCTCGTCACCGGCAGAAAAGGCGACAGCAAGGGAAACGAGAAAGACGTCACGGTCCTCATCGGCCGCGAAAGCCGAAAGGGATTCATGAATCCGAACGACAAATATTTCAGGATGTTCCCTGACAGCGGGACGATGTCCGACGTGCTTGAGCCCTCTTCCTTCGACACCCAGTCAAGGATCGGTTCCGTCGCAGCCATATACGGAGTGGCGGAGAAGACCGGACTGAAGTCCTGCCTCGACCTCGCCTTCGGAAAGGACGCTCCGCTGATTCTTTCGCTCGCATCGTATTATCTCATCGCCCGCGATTCGGCGGCTATGCTGTATTCGGATTTCATGTTCGACCATTACGGAAAGGCCGATACGATCGCATCGGAGGCAACGATCAGCAGACTCTTCAATGTCTCGATGTCAAGGGACAAGGTCGACTCGTTCCGTTCCGCGTTCCTGAAGCACTGCTTCACCAATTCGGACAAGACGAAGAAAAGGGTATACGTGGACATCGATTCCACCAATTTCAACGTCTCCTCCGCGGGCTGCGACTCCGCCGAATACGGAAAGGCAAAGGACGACGAGGGCCTTCCGCAGATCAACATGGCTTACTTTCACGACCGCCAGAGCGGAATGCCGATATTCTACGATTCCTTCTATGGCTCGATCACTGATCTGAGCCACTGCATAACCGGAATCAAGTCGTTCTTCGACAACCTGAACATAAGCAAAAAGAATGTCGGGTACGATTTCATACTAGACAGAGGATACTTCAGCGAGACAAACATGGGATATCTCAGTGACAGCGGAGTCTCCTTTGCCGTAATGGGCAAGACATGCGAAATGTACAGGAACCACCTGGATGCGAACCGCGACCTCATCAGAAGCTCCGCAAGCCTGATTTCGATGGGACTGTACGGAACAAGAGTCCAGGGGAAGGCCTTCAAAGGCGCGAATGCCGACGACTACTATATCTATCTCTATTTCGATTCCACGAAGGAAGCCGAGGAAAAATGCGGGATAGAGGCAAAGCTCATCGATGCCAAGAAGGCCCTCGAAGGAAAGAAAAAGGACGGGAACGGAAGCCTGAGAAGGACGTACGGAAAATACCTCTGCATCGAGACGAAGGGGAAGGAGGAAACAATCAGGAAGGTCACGGTCAACAGCGGCAGCGACGATTCGATGCTGAAGGACGCAGGCTATTTCTGGATTGTGTCCACGATGAAGATGGAGCCTGAGGAGATGCTTAGGGCATACAGGGAAAGGGACGAGATCGAGAAATGCTTCCGCATCGTGAAGAGCGAAAGCGACCTGAATAAGACGTATGCGCAGAACGACAACGCGCTGTACGCCAAGCTCCTCATGGGCTTCATCACGTCAGTGATCAAAGCGGAGTTCACCTTCCAGACGGGGGAACTTTCCCACAGAAAAGGCAACCTGAGCGTCCAGAAGATGCTCATGGCACTCGACAAGATCATCATGTATAAGGTAAGCGGACACTATTCCATGAAGTACGCATATACTGCCCTACAGCAGGAAATCCTCAACGCTCTTTCGATCGAGAGTTCATCCATCGAAGCCATCGTCACCGACTGGAACTCCCGGCTTAAAAAGTGATGGTAGTATAAAACGTGAAAAGTTTAGGCTATATCAAAAATTGCCTTCAAATTGAAGGCAATTTTGTTATAATATTCGAAATCAATATTTTAAATAATTTCGATAAATAGCTAAATTATCACTTTTTGCTCAACATCACCATTATATCTCTTTTGTATGATATCGAGTCCATCAAGAAGCCATTCCATCTGTTTATAAGTGATGCCGACGGCACCATTCTCCTTCAGCCATCGGAACTTACCCTTCTCAAGGCGGTATTGGGCCAGCCAGAACCCGGATCCACCCAGTAAAGAATCTTCAGACTGTCCTTTGACTTGCAGCAGAAGACATAGAGTGCATTCTCGAACGGGTCGATGCCCATATCTTTCAGCCTGACCACAAGACTGTTGATTCCACAACGGAAGTCAGTTGATCCGGTAATCAGATAAATATCAGGCTTTTCTTCGCGTTTATACATTCTTTATAGCTCCCAGGATTTCTACCAGTTCAGCCATATCGGAATAAGTTAATGTTAACCTTGCAGCGCCGATTTCGACATATACAGCTCTTGGGGAATCAAATGTATGGGATGGCATGGTTTCATCCTCATAATCATGGATGAGTTTAGTCACAGTCAGTTCTTCTTCCTTCATTTTATGCCTGTATTTCCGGTCGTATATCGACTGGGTGTTTATCCCGTATTCTTCACAAAGCCCCTTGACGGAACGGCCTGTGCGCTTTGATTCTTCGTAGATTTCACGATAGTTTGTCGGGTTGTTCTTATTAAAAGCCATAAACTAAAAACCTCCGTTGTTGGCATTAATTTTGCCATGTACGGAGGCTGGCTTCTATACGGTCGGTTATTTTACGCTTACGGTTCTGCATGGTTTTCTCTCGAATTTCCACGAGTATTTCGCCTTCTGCTTCAACGACTCGCCGATCGTCGGGAAGAAGTTCTACCACGTGATAAGGATGAAAGGGCAAATCGAGAAGTACAAGGAGTCTGGCGCCTTCGGCCTCGACCTGGACGACAGTTACTTCAAGGAGGAAATCGACTTCAAGCTCAACTGGGGGAAGAAGGAAAGGCAGAAGGGGTACCTATCGCTCGTGGAGAAATACTTGGACGAAATCTACGGATTCAAGGAGGGACTCAAGGATGGATAGCCTGGACATAGTGCTCACCATAATCAGCGTGTTGGGGACGCTCTCCAGCATCCTCTTCGCCTACCTCGCCTTCAAGAGGGGCGAGAGGAGTAGCCACAAGGACGAGGGGAAGAACGAGGGCGTGATGCTCAGCGAAATCGGCTACATCAAGTCATCGATAGACAAGATAGAGAAATCGCTCAACCACCTCGAGGAGAGGTACAGCGAGCTTTCCAACAGGCTCGTGAAGGTGGAGGAGTCCACCAAGAACGCCCAAAAAAGAATCACCGAGCTTCATGAAGAGATGAAGGGAGGAAACAACCCATGAACGAAATATTGCTGAACGTATTGAGCTGCATAGTGACGGCGGTGATAATCCCGCTCATCACCCTGCTCGGCTCCAAGCTCATCAAGTGGATCTCGAGCAAGATCGGCAACGAGAAGACGGAGAAGTATATCACCGACGCCACGACCATCGTCCTCGATGCCGTCAAGTGCGTGTTCCAGACCTACGTCGACACCCTCAAGAAGGAGGGGAGCTTCGACAGGGACGCGCAGCTCACCGCGCTCAACAGGGCCAAGGACATCGTCCTTTCCCAGCTCAGCGAGGACGTCAGGGACTACATAAGCAAGAACTTCGGCGACGTCGATGCCTGGGTCACCACGCAGATCGAGGCGAGCATAGACACGCTTAAGACGATGAATTCGAAAACATAACAAAAGACCGCTCAAACCCAACAACGGTGTAGGGGTGAGCGGTCTTTAATATACATAATCCGCTAAAAAAATATAATCTGGCGACTCAACGAACGGAAGATAGACGTCATTAGGCATTACATTTGGATAAAGTTTGTACAAAATAGAGCCATCATCAGTTATCCTAAACTCATATTTATATATGGAAAATTTTTTATAGAGATATATGAGTTCCGATTCCCACCATGAGCAATAAAACCTTTTAGGGTCAAACGCGATGTAAATATTTTTTGCACAATTTAGGTTATTTTTCGTGATTGATAATTTAAAAGAAGGTTTTATATTTTGCGTTTTCTGAGTTGTATCAGAAAGCTTAAGTTCTTTTGAATATTTCTTACACACGCCATCGTACCAACCGACGACAACAGGCTTTTTGTTTAGCAATGTTTCTGTGTCTTTTAATTCCGAGGGGACAAGCACTAACGCCCATAGCAATTGCTTTTGAGCATAATTGGCCTCCAAGCAAACCGCGTAAAGATAATCGCCTTTGAAAGTTTTTCTGAGGATGACATCGCCTTTTTGAAAATCCAGTTTTGGCTTTTTTGGATATATGATTTGTTTTGGCGGTTCGTCCAGCTCTTTAAGAAATCGATAAGCAAGTCTTTTGCGTTTATATAAATCAGATGACGATAAGGCCAGGCTGGCTAAGCCAGCCTGGTCATTTTCAATGAGTTTGTTCTTTTCATAAGGATTTAATTTATATGGGAATCCGATTTTATGGAGGGCTTTCAGCAAAGCGAATGCAGTGCTTGCCCTCACATAGCCATCATCCAAAGAGTCTTCATAAATTCTCTTGGCAATTTTATAGGCTTTTTTGCCTAAATCGTCATCGCTTTTAAGAGAATTGTAATAAGCAAAGAACAAGTTGTATGCCTCTATGTATTCGTCGGAAGACGATATATTCAATGACCACATTCCCATATTTATTCACCACCTCAATGACTATTATTAGAAGAACAAAGTCCAGTTTTTAGGGTTCAAAATGGTAGAGAAGACTTCTTTCAACGCCTCTGGCGACGCTAGTTCGAGAAGCTTTTTACCAGGGCTTGCAATTTTGTTTTGTAAACCAGTGTATCTAGACATGTTCGCAGCTTCGACCATGAATGAGAATTTATCCCCTTTTCCGGTCAAATCACAATAACGGATTGATGAACCGTGATGTGCTTTAAGCGAGACTCTAGCTCTAGTCAAATTTCCTTTCCCGACATAGACTGTTTTGCCACTGTCGTCCAGAATCTCGTAAGAGCCACAACCATTATGTACGATGAGCAAACACCCGCACAATACAACATATGTGTGGAACCCTTGGACGTTCAGATTGTATGTTTTGATTGGAGACGCTAATTTTTCAAATCTAACGTCTTTTAGCATTTTATCACAGCCTTTTGTCTTGAGGCAATAGCCCTTCTTTAGCTCGGACGCCGGCTTCCATCCTTCTTCAGTGAGGAAGCGGTGTCCTGGCGTGCAGATGATCTCGTCGTTGCCGATGAAGAGATGAACGACCTCGGCGGTCTCGTTGACGTAGACGTCCAGAACCTCCTTTTCGTCGTAGATTCCAAGGTCTTCGTCGTAAGAGAGGACCTTATCGCCTTGTTGGATTTCGTCTATGGCTTTCATGCCGAGCGAGGTAGCGACGAGCGTGCCGGAGACGAAACAGTATGAAGGGTTCATAGCGCCGGATATCGCCCCGCCGATCGCTCCCCACATGAAGCCATCAGCTGCGCCTTCGACGGCACCGGTGAAGGCTCCTCTTAGGGCTCCTTCCCATGTCCCAGTCCTGATACCTTCCGTGATTGCTCCCTGGACCGCCCCGGTGACGGCACCGACGGCAGCGCCGATTGCAGCGCCTTTCACAGCTCCCACGAGCATGGAGGTGGCTATGCAGGAAGCGCCTAATCCCCCTGTGGCTACGACAGCAATCGCGCAGACAGCGATGACGGCGACGCCGATGAGCAGCTTGGTGAACCAGTTTCCCCATTGCCCATTCTCGTCCGTCATGCCGATGGGGTTGCAGGAGCAGTAGGCGAAGAGGTTCATGCCCATTGTCTCACCGATTTTTCCTATCTGGGAGTCCATGCTTATGAATCTGCCGAGGTCAGGGTCGTAGTATCTGGTCTTGAGATAATAGAACCCCGTCTCGTCGTCATGGAAGTATCCGCGGAACATGAAGTGGTTTAGCTTCGCAATCTCTTTTCCCATTGCCGAATCGTCGATGTGGACTTGAGGCACGCCCCAGTCGTCGTAGTCGTAGGAGACATAGGAATGTCCCTTTGCGTCGATGACGGAGGCGATGTCGCCCATGATGTTCCTCTCGTAGAAGTACTCCTTGTTTTCGTAGGTAAAGCCGACGAGCTGCCCAGCCTCGTCGTAGTTGAAGAGGACGATCTTTTCGTCACCACCCTCGACCCTCTTCATGGCCGCAATCCTGTCTCCCTCGATCGAATAGAACTCGTCGAAGTTGCTAGAGCGTTTTGTCGTGCGAATTCCGTCGGCGTTGTATTCGTAGGTGGTGCCGTTGGTGGACTTCAGCCTTCTTCCGGACCAAGACATGCGGATGTCGATGCCCGGTTTTTTGATCCTCGTCGGATTCCCGACGAAGGAATCGCCGTACTCGATGAATGTGCCGTCGCTTCTGGACACCAGCCTGTCCTTTATCGACGTGTCGTATCCATAGATCATGCCGTCCTTCGACGTGATGTTGTTGTTCGCGTCGTAGGCATAGGAATGGGCGATGCCGCCGTGGTTTGAGGAAACGAGCCTTCCGAGTCCATCGTAGGTATATGTCTTGTCCGCCGGCAGCGTGGCGTTGTCCGATCCAGCCTTCCTGTAGGAGACGGACGAGATGCTTCCGAGCTTATCGTATCCATAGGCGATCTCGTGTCCGAGGAAGTTAGTCTCCTTCTCGACCTTCGTCGTGGTCAGGCCGGAGTTTCTCCTGTAGGAATACGCCTTTTCAAGAGCGGCGCCGTCCGTGACAATTTCCTTGGAAGCCGTTCTTCCGAGCTCGTCGTAATGGGTTCTGACGGAAACGGAGCAGCCTTCTTCTGCGATGGCGGAGACCCTTTCGTCGTCGATAAGACGATCGGAGAAAGCCAGCATTTCGATGCAGCCCTCGAGATGGTCGATTGGCTTACCGTACCCGTCGACGTCGCATCCGACATAAGTGAGGCAGCCGTCTAAATCGATGGCGTTGCTGAAAGCAAACGAACCGCTGTTGCCGTCGAGATCGATTTTAACAGACTTGCCGTCCCATCGAACTGCCAGACGGTGCCACGAGTCGCTTCCGACCGAAACACCTCCCAAAGTGAATTGCTGACTTCCGCTTTCGATTCGAAGCTTTCCGGCTTCGAGGAAGACCTTGAGGACTTTCGTGCCTTTGCCGGCGGAAAGCAGGAATCGCTTCCCGGAGACGGATCCCTTCGGCTTGAAGCGCATCGTGATGGTCCCCTCGTCCTTCAACAGGAGGTCGTATGCCAGCTTGGATGGGTTGCCGCGGTTCAGATTGACGAGGGAGCCGTAGCTTCCGTATACATGGCGTCTTTCCTCCTGGTCGAACTCGAAGGCCCTCGACTTGTCGACCTTGAAGGATGCCTCCGTGTAGGAGAACTCCTTGGGTTGCATCCTGTTGAGCGAGACGAGGGAGCCATTAAGGGAGATGACGTCCATACCTTCGTAGACCTTGGCATTGGACCACGTGACGCCGCTGGCACCGTAGATTGGCTCGCCGAGAAGATACTTCTTTCCTTCCTCGTAGATTCCCTTGTAGTCGTCCTCCTCGTAGTCATAGGAACCGACCCCTGCGAAGGCGAGGCGGAAGGCCATGTTGATAGGGTATTCCTTCTTGAGGCTGCCGCCGTCGTCGAGTTTGTAGAGGTCCATGAGGGTGAGGCTCTGGGAAGGCTCGCCAATGTGGAAGTACTTGAGCACTTTGAAATCCTTTGAGCAGGCGTAGTCCGTGCTCTTCACCTCGCCGTTGAGGACGAACATGGCGTAGATCCTGTCTCCAGATTTGGCGAACTTCATGCCGACGAGGTTCCAAGTGTCCATGGAAATCTTTCCATTGGAAGTGAGGATAGGTTTTTTTCCAGCACTGTAGTCGTAGATGGAGATAGTCCCATCCTTCTCGGCAATCAACGTGAGCCTCTCGGCCTTGTAGATTTTGCTCGCATAGGTGAAGATCTTCTGCTGCCCGGCAATTGTGCCACTTGGCTTAATCCATCCGAACGCGCTCCTGCGGAAGGTCATGTCCGCCTTCCAGGCCGAATAGGAGAAGCGGTTGCTGATAGTGGACTCCGGCTTTCTTGTGGAGTTGAGCGTGTCGATGTCGTAGATGACTGTGGCATTGTCGCTCTTGAAGGAAAGAGACTGGACGGTGTCGCCCAATGGGGAATCGTCGTCGACGTTTATGCTCTCGGTGTAGGTAGTGTTCAGAATCGGCCTGCCGCCGTACATGCCCTTGAGGCCGCTTCCACCCTTGATGATTTCGTCTGGAAAAGCTCGTGCGAGTCTGGCGAGGTATCCGCTTGGCGTGTAGTCGTTGTACTCGCATTTGTATTCGAAGTCGATGCCCCTTCTGATGCCGAAGACAGTCTCGTCGATTCTCTGGAGGTTCTTGAGGTTGTCGGTGAAGTAGTGGAAGGAATCGTCCCCATGCTCGGAGGTTCCGTCTTCCCAGACGACCTTCCTGTTGGCGACGTTCCCGTCGGAATCGTAGTCGATGTATTCCCGGCATTTGTTGACGGCATCGTATACGCATGTGGCCATGTCGAATTCGTCATAGGTGTATTCTGCCTGGCGGATGCCGTTGAAGTTCACGTAGGATAGCCTTAGCTTGCCGTCGTAGCCGAAGTCGTAGTAGCCGCATGTGTCGTCTTGTCCGAGCGTCTGTCTCGTTGGCAGTCCGGTGTTGACTCCGCCGACCGACTTGCCGTATTCGTTCGAAACGATAGTCTTCCCGTCGAGGGTGACCCTCTTGATCTTTTGTGCTCCGTCGTATTCGAATCTGTAGACGGCGCCAGAACCAGTGGTGATCTTTGTGACGTTGCCGTTCGCATCGTATTCGTACTGGCAGGAGGACGAAGTGCCGTTGAGGCTATGCAATTGCTTTGAGAGCTCGCCTGCCGAGTTGTATGTGTATGTCATTGTTGTGCCGTTGGCGGAGGTCTTCTTTATCTTCCTTCCGAGGGAATCGTATTCGTATCGGGTGACGTTCCCGTCGTCGTCCGTCTCCGAAAGGACGTTCTTGCGGTCGTCGTATGTCGAGGAGGTCTTGAGAATGTCGCCGGCGCTGGAGACGACCTTCGTCTCGGTTTTGCAGCCGTTGGAGTACTTGAACTGAACCTTGGTATTCTGATTGTTGGTGATTTGGGAGACGGTCCCATCCTCGTTGAAGGAGTATCTGTAGGAATCGCCGGATTCATCGGTTGCCTCCGTGACTCTTTCGTTCTTGTCGTAGGAGACCTCTGCGGTCGTTCCGTCGGCGTTCACCATTTGGGTCATGTCCTTCTTCTCGTTGTAGGTGTACTGCTTGCCGAAGGAATCGCGGTATAGCTGGACAGCCTCGAACCAAACGTCGTTTGCACTCCTCGAGAAGAGGGTCACCGTGACCTTGTCGTATGCGCGCTCCGCAACGATGCTTCTGGTGAGTACCTGCCAGGAGTCGAAGTTTGGGTCGAAGTCGAAGCTGTGCTCAGAAGTGGTGCCCGTATCCACGTAATGGATCTTGACGGACACGCCGAACCTGTCGTTTGATGACGTGGTGCCTTTGCCGAAGCAGGTGAGGAGCAGCTCGTCTCCGGCTCCGCCATGAATCTCTATCTCTCTCTTGGCGGACTTTTCCTTGGTGATGTCACCAGAAAGCTTCATTGCCCTTTGTCCGAGGAATCCTTGATAGGTATATGCGTCATAGATTAGGCCGATTCCGTCCAACGCGCCGCAATTGCTCATTTCCCACGGGTGATTTCCACCTGTTTCGAACCAACCATCGACGATGTAGTTGTGCCTGATCTGGTGGTCGCCGCGGCAAAGCTGGATGTCATCGACAAATGCGGTGTATCCGCTGCCCGAGAGGAAAATGCTAACGTAGACGCTCAAGTGCTTATAGGTGTTTCCGCTAGTATCCGGAATGAAGATACTTCTGTTGTTCGCTTCAACCCAGTCGAAGTTACCGGAGAAATCGTTCTGAAGGGTGTAGACGTCCGTCATCCATACTTCCTTGGTGACTGTGGAACCGCCACCGTTGGATTTTCCGCTCTTGGTCTTGGAACCGCCTGAAGAGCCAGAAATGGTGGTTTTTTTCGTATATTCGACCTTAAGCTGCACCTTGATGTCGCCTGCATTGATGGCGCCAGTGGTCTTCATCCCTTTGATGAACACCCTGAAGGCATATGTTCCGGGGACAGGGGTACTGACGTATTGGTTGATCTTGACGTCGGAGGTCCCTTTTTCTATCATGAGGCATTTTTGTCCGTAGACTCCTCCGTCGACCACCTTAATGCCGTCCCTGCTGCCGCTAGAAAGCTTCCAGGCAGCGTTCTCGCCGAAAAGAGTCTCCTCGGTCTCGAACGAGCTGTTGTCGATGACGTTCCTTTCGTTGACTTGGACATTTGATTCGGATGTGAGCCCGCCAAGTTTTCCGTCAATGACTTCGCCGTAGTTTCGGGTAATAGACTTAGCCTCGTCGTCGATCATGACCTTGCATCGGCCGTATCCGTCGAAGAAGTAGTCGACGTAGCGTCCGGTGTAGTCAGTCACACGGGTTTTCATCCCATTGTAGTCGAAGGTGCTGAAGGGGTTGCCGGTCGATGACGTGCCGCATTCTGTCTTGTGCACCCTTCCGGAGCCTTCGTATCCGATTTTTTCATGAATGCCTCCCTTGGCATCTTCGGCCGTGAGGAGCCTTCCAGAGGAATCATAAGTGAAGGCAGCTTCCTTGACGATGGAGGAGCTTGTTCCGATATAGCCGTAAGCATATTTGAGGCTTCCGACATCCCACGCGAAAGTCGTTTTGGCGATTAGGGTGCCATTGCAATCGTAGGCCCTGGCAGTGCTGACCTGGCGATTGGAATAGGAAATGTCGAGTCTCTCGCCTTCGCTGTTTCTGATGGAGGTCGGGCCGCTGGAGCCGAGAGTGTATGTTACCGTCTTTCTGTTCTCCAGTTCGAGCTTCGCAACCTTGAAGTTGGAGCCGCTTTTCTCGAATATCATCTTGTTACCCTTCTTGTCCACGAGAATGGCCTTGTTCCCGTCATTGCCGACAAGGAGGTATGTGGCGTCCGAGAAGGAGAGGAAGTAGGATCCCTCGATGTCCTCTATGGGTTCCAAATCGTAATTGTCCTTGATGTCGTCAGGCTCGCACCTATAGTAGCGCGTGGTCTTTCCACTCGGCTCGACGATGTCATAGGTGTTGTCGTCAATCTTACTCATCTCGTATTCCGAGTTGGCTTTCCATTTTCCGTTGGAATAGAAGAAATCCAAAGTAATCGGGGCCTTTTCGCTAGGTGTGCCTATGGCCTCGAATTTGTGGATCAATTCGCCGGTGGCCACGTTCATGCTGGTGACGCCGGCATACCCGACCTCGTTCTGGACATACTCGTACATGGAGTCAAGCCCGGAGATTTGGGCGAGCTGCATCTGTGCCACCACCTCGGAGTTGATGACCTCTTCGTTGATTTCCTTGACCTCGACGGAGCCATTGTCAGCTACGACCTTGAAGTAGAGGTCGACGGAAGATTTTCCGTCAAGCTTCGCTCTCAAGTATTTGGAGATGTCGAATTCAACGACGATCTCCGCCTGTCCGTAAGGGGCACTCTTGCCATCAAAGTTGACTGTGTCGATTTTGGCTCCGAGACTGCTTGTGTTGTCATTATTGAAATCTTCTTCGGAGCTTTCGTAGATTGAAATGGTGGCACTTCTTGTCGGTTCTTTCGCAGCCATCCTTATTGAAGCCGCAGCCACTTTGTGGGAAGAGAAGGGAACATCCGTTATGGACAGTTTCGCCTTCATGCAGTTGCCGGTCTTGAGGGCAATATATCCGTCCCCGTCCGCAGTCGCATTGCAGTATTTTCCATCGAATTGCATTTTTGGCTTCGATGAGCCGTTGTTAATGTTGATAATCATGTCTTGTTTTTTCCTTTCTGTTAAATCAATGTCTTCGCATGTGCTATCGCGCTGATGTCCAGCCTTCGATAGGCATACCCTTGCGAGAGTATGTCGACCGGTATCCCGACAAGCTCCTGCACATGCTGCTTGAGCTTGTCTATGAGAGACGTCTGCTCCATATTCGTGACGCCGTCGAAGAACCTCACGAGGAGATCGACGTCACTTCCTTGGTTGAATGTTCCGTCGGCGTATGAGCCGTACAGCCACATCTTCTCGACCTTGTATCCGTTCATCAGGACTAGCCTGTCATCTACAATTTTCGAGACGATCTCCTCCCTTGGGACGAGCCTGTGCGGTCTCTTGCATCCTTTCCTAGATGAAGAGAACATTGCCTGTTCCAGTAGCATCGCGTAGGTTTTTTGCTCGTTAGTCAGGCCTTCTACAATTTCTCCGTAGAAGGCGGGACGAATCGTAAGGCAGAGTCCCCTTCTCTCGTAGATATGGTTGATGGTGAGGCAGGCGAATTCGGCGAAGCGGTCAATTTCCGCTTTCCTTAGCGCCTCCAGGACATACATGGCCTGGGTGGCAGGTACATCGTCGACGTATGAGAGATAGGCCAAGGAAACGGAATTTCCGGCCTCTGCGCCGATGTCAGCGCAGGTAAGAAGGAAGAACGCCTTTCTGACCAGTTCCTGCGTGAATGGCAGTCTCAACGATCGATGGAGGAAGGCACAGGAATCACATATGCACTTGAAATGCGATTCCTCGGTTCCCCTCGGGGTCATTTTTCCGAGCATCAATGCTTTCGTGACGTTCCTTTCCATCTGCATCCCCAGCATCCTCGATAGGAAGTGGGGGAAGTCCCTGTCGTGCATGTCAGAATATCCTCCTTCTGAATCGCCGAATGTCCTTCGACTCGCAGAAAATGTCGCGGGAGTCTATCACGTCGACGGGAATCGATAGGGATTGCTCGAGGAATCTCTCAAGTTCGGGGTGTTCCAGTCCTTCGGCGTTCACATCGACAACGACGTCGAGGTCGCTGTATTCGTTGAATAATCCGTTCACGTAGGAACCCGTCATCCAAAGGTGTCTTACGCCGTGATCGGCTTTAACCCTTTTCCTCATTTCCGACAGCTCCGAGGCAAGTTCGTCAGGCGAATAGTCCCTATGCTTCGTGTTGTAGCGCACTGAAACGGGGATGAGCCCAGTCATCATACCTTCCAGGTCATCCCTTTCCATCCCGGCATCCGCAAATTGTGCCAACGCCGAGAGGAACTGGTGGTAGAAGATGATTGGAAGGTAGCAGTTTTTCGTCATGATCCAGTTGAAAATGCAGGCCGCCACCCTCGAAGTCTCGATTCCGAATATCCCGGTCCTGACGCAGCGGATGAACATGGTTGTTGCTGCATCGGGTCCTTCGTCGTTCTGAGAGATCTCCAACTCCTTGGCAAGTCGTTTCCCTTTTTCCTCGGAGAATGATTGGCGAAGGGACTTGGAAACCTTCGCAAGGGCATTTTGGAAGTCATCCTCAAGGAAGAAGGAGCGGTATATTTCTTGCCATAGGCGGAGATCCCTTTCGTCGTTGGTTTCCGGCTCCTTGAGATCGTGGTACACCTTGTTTTTCTCGAACATGCCCTCGAGCCTGTTGCGTTTCGGGTTCGACATGCAGAGGAACTTGAACGGAATCTTTGGGTTCATGGATCCGCATTTGAGAATCGTGAATTCTTTGATCATTCCTTTTCACCTCCATTTTTCTTTTGGAAAAGCTGCTTGATAATCTGATTGGCTCCCGTGGAACCTCCACCAGACACGAAGCCGATAACCAAGGCTTCGTAAACGTTTTCTGCATTCACAAGCTCAGGTGCAGTGAAATAGATGAGCACCGCTAGAATCCCTCCGGCCACGATTGTGACGACGGGAATGAACTTATAGGCGCTATCGACTTTCTTGAAAATGAGCTTGTAGATTTCGCCAATGACATAGCAGCAGACGACTATGATTGGCACATAGGCAATGTCCATTTGGTTTAATTTCCTCCCTTCCCGCAGAGCTCGTCTATTCGCTTTTCGGCATTCTTGATGGATTCCTCGAGCTTTGCTAGACGCTCCGCGACATTGCGGTATCTTTCGTCGACGATTCCGATGTTCTTTTCGACCCTGTCGACACAGGCTTTGATGTATCCGATGTCGGATAGCATCGTCCCTTCGTGCTTGCCTTCCTTGTGATGATCCATTCGCTCGTTTCGCCTAAAGGCCAATAGAGCGAAAAGGATGCTCGAAAGGGAAGCGACAAGGGAAGTGATAGAAATAGCTAATTCCACATACCTTTACCTCCTATGTGATTAAGTGAAGGCTAGGAGAGCTTCGCCGCTTTCCACCCCCCCGACCCAAGCGGGTGGCTCTCTTCGCCTTCACATGTAAAAGGAGAAAAAACGTCTTCTTGATAACCTAATCGATGAAAGTTTTAAGTTTTTCCTCGATTTCCGCTGAGGCCTTGACGAGCCTTTTGTGAACGGATGGCTGGGATATGCCAAGGGCTTTTGCTGCGTTTCGCTCAGTGTCACCATTTATCCTTATAGATACGTATATGGTTCGGTCAGTCTCATCCATAGAAGAGATGGCGGCTTCAAAGGCATCCTGTATTTCAGAATATGAATAAGCCTTGCTAGGATCGTTTTCCGTATCGATAAAATCGATGTGCGAATTGCCTTCTTGCATGGCTTCTATGGAAACAGCCGACCCAGCTCGGGAATGGTTTGGCCCGAATGGGCATTCCGTTGAACAGTTGAGGCGACATTTGACTGGAAGACCATTCTTATTGAAAAGGACGCATCTTGATTCCTCGTCCTTTTGCTTATATTCCTTTTCATCCATGGAACGCAGCATCCTGAAAAGGGCATAGTCGCACCAGATGCGCCCCTTATATTCCAAGTCGTAGTAACAAGGGGTCTCATCGGTCTTCTCGTAGCCCCATTTGTAGCCGTTTTCTTCAAAATAATTCTTATTTGTCATAAAAATCCTCCATGAAGTCACGGAGGAAAGACATTTCGGACAGGCTAAAAAAGACGCCTTTTCCTCATGGAAACACCTCCGTGAGAATTAGCGCCAGCCTGTGCAAATCAGAACTTGGCTACTGAAGAAGACCGCATGTTTGCAAAACCGATATCATGAAGCCTCCCTTTGTTTCTTTGAAAACTTTTTCTTTGGCTTTTACATTTTTCCAATCCTCCTTTCATCGAGGTTTTATTCAAAGAGCCTGAATGCTAGAATATTGGTAGAACCGATAGCACCAAGGCTCACACTTAATTTAGCTTTAGCGAAAAAACGATTCGGTACGCCTCGGTACGGTTTGCGGTACAAGCCATGGATGACAAGATAACCTTTGCGAAATTTATCGATATTCTTTCAATTAGCAGGAAGAGCCCGACATACATTTTCCTTCCTGAGCTTTTGGATGCTTTTACAGGTTGGAAGTTGAATAATGGTGAACTGGATTTGCCAAACCTTTGCGACGAAGCAAATCCAAATACGCTGAAAGCGAAAGCCAACGGCAAAAGGGAGATTTCCAAGGAGGAAGCGACGACATTGCTCGAGAATTACGACCACGATGCCTTGGAAACCTATTTCTACGATTTGATATCGAACGTCCATCTGGTCGAGATAAGGAACGCCATCGTCCGTTATGGCTTCAAGTTAAAAACCAGCCTCGATGATTCTTCGATTCCAGAGATATGCGCGAAGCTGATGAAGAAGATAATCTATGATCTGAGCGTTGGCAGGAAGGAAACGTTGCCTCCTCTCGAGTATCTTGATTTCAAAAGCCTAAGCGCCACGGCCTTCAAGGCAGCTGAATTCAAGGACGGTGCCCTTTACATAAATGGCGAGAAGATTCCGATATCGAGGAAGCTTTCGCAGATGGACATCAAAGTCGACGGCAATCTGCTTTTCGTCAAGAGGCTGTTCGAGGTCTATTCCGAGGCGCTTGGCAAATCGGTTTCGGAGCCAAAGGATCTTCTCGGCACAAAATTCGAAAGGCATCTCTCCGAGCACACCAAGTTCTACTTCGAGGCGAGGTACAAGGGAAATGCCGCAAGGGAATTGTTCGACGAAGGCGAAAGCGAATTCAACGCCATAAAAGATGAGATAGAAGCAGGCATTTTCGATGCCCTTTATTTCGGAAAATACGACAGCGGCATGGATAGGTTGACAAAGGTCATGAACGCTGTTGCGGCGAATCTCCAGCTGAACAGCTCTTTGCTTTTGAACATCAGGGGCTTCATCAACGTTCCTACCAGAAAGGGGATCCTTCATATCCTGGTCGAGGTGGGAAGGATTAAGTCATGGGTGAACCCGGAATGAGCAGCAGCGTTTTCAACTCGGTATACGAGACGAGCTTGAGGCTCGTGTTGCTGCTTTCTGCTTTCGAGGAGCCATTAACCTCCGAAGAGCTTTTCGCCTTCGATTTCGTATCCACGTACGGGAAGGAGTTCGGCTTGACCGACGTCAGCTTGAACGGGGACAGCGAATTTACCATGAGCAAAGCAACCCTGAGGAGGAAAAGGGTCATGGAATCGATTTCGTATTTAGTAAGAAACGGTTATGCGGCACCTGTCGCAGTGGAGGATGTGGTAAGGTACGAACTGCTCGAAAAAGGGGAAAAGCTATATAAAAAAATATATTCCACTGGATATGCCGAGAAATATATCTTGACCGTGGAGCTGGGAAAAAATGGCCTATTTTCCAAAAACGAAAGCGCCTTGAATCTAATACTCGAGAAAATAAAGGAGGGGTAATGAATGGACGACATTTACTTCAGGAAAGTCATCGCCCGCGGAATTGGCAAGAGGGAATCATCCGTGGAGCTCTCGCGTGGGCTCAATATAATCTGCGGTCCGTCAAATACTGGGAAAACCCTGATATTCAAGGTGTTCAAGCAGGTATTCGGTGCGGAAAACAAAAAAGGGCTAAAAAACGACGATGAGCCATTTATCATCGAGAATGATACGGGATACACCGACTTTTCGCTCGTGATATCAAAAAACGGCGACGATGTCATGCTTACGAGGAAAATCGATTCGGACATAATAAGCGTCGAAAGCAATAGCCCTTATGTGGAGTCTGGCGATTACGCATATACGACCAAGAGGGGTTACAAGCTCATCAACGAAGCTCTTTTGCAGATTTTCAATGTCGAGCCGTTCAAGCTCCCGTCCAAAAAGGACGGTACGCCCACCTCTTTCTCATTGAAATTCCTCGACTACCTATTTTTGGCCGACGAAGAGCGAATCGACAAAGGCAGCCAAATCCTGCTGTTCCACAGTCAGAAATACGACTCGACGACACAATCGCAGGCCAACCTGCTTTACCTGCTTTACGATCTGGATTTTTCGCGTTTCCTGAAAAACGAGGACACGGAAAAGGCCACGATTAGAAGAGGCGCGGTCAGAAAATACATAAACGCCAGGATCGAAAGCAATCAGAAGGAGATCTCCTCGCTCGAAAAGAAATTAAAGGAACTACCGATGGTAGAGAGCGACTCGAACGTACTTCAAAGCGAGCTTGACAAAATTAGGGAGAAGATTGATGGCAAGTATAAAGAGAGCTCTGATTTGGAAGGCTCTATAAGAGAGCTGAGCGAAAAGATGGAGTCAGACGGAATGCTGATTGAGAGGCTTGAGAGCCTTTCGTCCCAATACACGTCGGATTTGGAAAGGCTGAATTTCATCATCTCCGGAAAGGACGACTTGGACTCCAACGAAGAAGAGCACGAATGCCCATATTGCCATAGCCGAATCCGCGAGGAAAAAGGTCAAGTCAGCATAGAAGAATTCAAAAACGAGGCTAAATCGGCTCTCAATAATCTCAACGACGTTTCAGAAACCCTTTCCGACCTATTGAAAGAGAACAAGGAAGACGAAAAGAAGCATAAGGCGTATCAGGAAAAGCTTTCGGAGGTCGGGCTAGACATCGGCAAACTGTCGAAAGAAAGAGAAAATCTCGAAAGCACATTGAGGCGATTCGATGAGCTTATCGAGTGTCAAAAGCGCATCAAATACCTGCAAAATGACAACGAAAACCTGGAAAAAGATTTATTCGAAATATCAGGGCAAGTCAAAGTCAAAAGGGAGGAATTTAAACCGAGTGAGCTTTTCCAAGCATCCTTTTTCCAGGCAATGACCACAAACATCAGGGGAATCATGGGCTATTGCGGCGACCAAAGATACATCTCAACCGAGTTCGACAGGGCGAGCTTCGACATTTCAGTTCGTGGTCAAAGCAAATCGGCGAACAACGGGAAGGGATACAGATCCTTCCTCAATTCCGTGACCCTCCTGTCGTTTAGGAAATTTCTTGATGAAAAAGGAAAGCACAGACTGCCCGTTTACGTCTTGGACTCCCCACTGAAGAACCTTGACGTTGGTGTGCTCGACAGGGACAACATAAAGGACAGGTTCTTCAGATACCTCACGGAAGCCTCAAGGCTTGGGCAGCTAATAATCATCGAAAACACGAACAACTTCACCATGACAGATGAATTGAGGCAAAATGCCAACGTCATAGAATTCACTCACGGTGCGAAGGAAGGCCGTTATGGATTCTTGCTGGATCATCATGATTGAACTTAATTTATTATGTGGAGTTTAGCATACCTAAATGATAAAATAATGAAGGGTGCTAATAATGCTTCAACAGATATTTGGAAACAAAGTCAGGGAATCGAGAATCCAGCAGGGTTTGTCGCAAGACGAATTGGCTCTTTGCTGTGGAATGGATCGCCCTCAGATTACCAAAATCGAACAAGGAAAGGTCAATGTCACGCTTGAAACGATAGAAAGACTTAGCCAGGCTCTAAAAACCAAGACGTCATTGCTTCTGGATGAGAATCTTTCCCTGCATCCGTTTGTTAAATGGGCTGGAGGGAAGACTCAGCTTTTGGATAGGCTTCATGCCTATATGCCTAACGAATTCAACAATTATTTAAACCTAAACTTTTCATGGTTTATACTACCATCTAGATGAAAATGCCGTTTCCTGCTTCGGAGGCGGCTTTTTTGATGGTTTTCTTCTCTTTTTTTGCTTAGAAATCCATTCCGGTTTTCTTTCGGTGGCGGTATAATACTACCATATAAGGAGGAAGGCCATGGTACACACGAACATCGAGGTTGAAACGCCCAAGCACATCAGGATCCGAAAGCAGAACGGCAACAGATACGTCTATCTCGTCACCGGCAGAAAAGGCGACAGCAAGGGAAACGAGAAAGACGTCACGGTCCTCATCGGCCGCGAAAGCCGAAAGGGATTCATGAATCCGAACGACAAATATTTCAGGATGTTCCCTGACAGCGGGACGATGTCCGACGTGCTTGAGCCCTCTTCCTTCGACACCCAGTCAAGGATCGGTTCCGTCGCAGCCATATACGGAGTGGCGGAGAAGACCGGACTGAAGTCCTGCCTCGACCTCGCCTTCGGAAAGGACGCTCCGCTGATTCTTTCGCTCGCATCGTATTATCTCATCGCCCGCGATTCGGCGGCTATGCTGTATTCGGATTTCATGTTCGACCATTACGGAAAGGCCGATACGATCGCATCGGAGGCAACGATCAGCAGACTCTTCAATGTCTCGATGTCAAGGGACAAGGTCGACTCGTTCCGTTCCGCGTTCCTGAAGCACTGCTTCACCAATTCGGACAAGACGAAGAAAAGGGTATACGTGGACATCGATTCCACCAATTTCAACGTCTCCTCCGCGGGCTGCGACTCCGCCGAATACGGAAAGGCAAAGGACGACGAGGGCCTTCCGCAGATCAACATGGCTTACTTTCACGACCGCCAGAGCGGAATGCCGATATTCTACGATTCCTTCTATGGCTCGATCACTGATCTGAGCCACTGCATAACCGGAATCAAGTCGTTCTTCGACAACCTGAACATAAGCAAAAAGAATGTCGGGTACGATTTCATACTAGACAGAGGATACTTCAGCGAGACAAACATGGGATATCTCAGTGACAGCGGAGTCTCCTTTGCCGTAATGGGCAAGACATGCGAAATGTACAGGAACCACCTGGATGCGAACCGCGACCTCATCAGAAGCTCCGCAAGCCTGATTTCGATGGGACTGTACGGAACAAGAGTCCAGGGGAAGGCCTTCAAAGGCGCGAATGCCGACGACTACTATATCTATCTCTATTTCGATTCCACGAAGGAAGCCGAGGAAAAATGCGGGATAGAGGCAAAGCTCATCGATGCCAAGAAGGCCCTCGAAGGAAAGAAAAAGGACGGGAACGGAAGCCTGAGAAGGACGTACGGAAAATACCTCTGCATCGAGACGAAGGGGAAGGAGGAAACAATCAGGAAGGTCACGGTCAACAGCGGCAGCGACGATTCGATGCTGAAGGACGCAGGCTATTTCTGGATTGTGTCCACGATGAAGATGGAGCCTGAGGAGATGCTTAGGGCATACAGGGAAAGGGACGAGATCGAGAAATGCTTCCGCATCGTGAAGAGCGAAAGCGACCTGAATAAGACGTATGCGCAGAACGACAACGCGCTGTACGCCAAGCTCCTCATGGGCTTCATCACGTCAGTGATCAAAGCGGAGTTCACCTTCCAGACGGGGGAACTTTCCCACAGAAAAGGCAACCTGAGCGTCCAGAAGATGCTCATGGCACTCGACAAGATCATCATGTATAAGGTAAGCGGACACTATTCCATGAAGTACGCATATACTGCCCTACAGCAGGAAATCCTCAACGCTCTTTCGATCGAGAGTTCATCCATCGAAGCCATCGTCACCGACTGGAACTCCCGGCTTAAAAAGTGATGGTAGTATAAAACGTGAAAAGTTTAGGATGGAAAAAGAAAAACAACACCAGCTGACCGATCAGAAAATCAAAAAGGCAGCAAAGCTGCTGTTTTCGAAAAAGAATCCTCAGAACATCACAGTCGAGGAGGTATGCGCTCTCGCCGGAGTGAAGAGAATCACCTTCTATCATCATTTCCACTCCAAAGATGAATTCCTCCTTCGCTCAATTCAGGAAATTCTGGAAACTGAGGGAAAATCATCTTTTCCTGAAATTTTGGATTATGCCCTTGGTTATATCGATAAAAACTATCCGATGTTCGTTCATCTGAACCAAGGCGGTTTTCTTCATCTTTGTACAGCAAGGCTGGAGAACGCTCTTGCGGAGAGCCTGATCAGCAGCGGTTTTTCCGAAGCAGAGATTTCCTTCCTCTGTTTTGGCAGCGTAGGCATCATCGAAAAATTCATTGCGCTTGAAGATCAAAAGAGAATGAAAACATCCTTTCATCGGCTGCGGGAAATACTAAGCAAGGACAATATCGTTGCTTCTTTTCATAATATGGTAAAGCAGGACGATGAGCGTCATTTCTAAGATCTCTTATCTCAAACATGCGGTGAGCATATTTCCCCTCTTTGTTTTTTGGTAGTCTATAATAGAGTTGTTTTGAAAGGAGAATGATTATGGCTGAAATTTCCAAAACATTAGCAGAGATGATCAACAAGCAGATCAACGCAGAGTTCGAGAGCGCTTATCTCTATCTGGGCATGTCCAATTACTATATTGGAAGAGGCTTCATCGGTCTTGGTTCCTGGTTTGCTACCCAGGCAAAAGAAGAGAATGAGCACGCCGAGAAGTTCATCGCCTATCTCAATCAGGAAGGACATAAAGTCATCCTTTCTGACATCAAGGCGCCGAAAGAAGAGTATGGTGATTTACGGGAGCCGCTCGTCAAACAGCTCGCTCATGAGCAGGGTGTCACCGCCTTGATCTACGCCTTGGTCAATCAGGCTGAGAAGGATAAGGACTATCGTTCCTTAAGCTTCCTCAAGTGGTATGTCGATGAGCAGACAGAGGAAGAGGCTCACTCCCGTGATCTTATCCTTCAGTATGACTTCATGAAAGATGATGTCGCTGCCCTTCTTAGGTGGGACAAGGCTCTTGGCAAGAGAGACTGATCCTCCTTCATCCGTCAGCATCCAAATCCAGCCCCGGTGTCAGGATATCGCAGAAAGAAATTTCCTTGCGAATCGCTCCTGACAGCGGGGCTTTTCTTGTTTTCGTCCGGTCGAAAACACATTGTCAGTTCACCCATTTCCTTCTCTCATTGTGAACACGTTCATAACCCTTTCCCCAAAACCGTTTTTGTTGTATACTTGTTCCGTCATTATGCCAAAGATATTAGATAACCCACAGAAACGCATCTTAGATGCGACCCGAGAAGAGATCTACCGTGAAGGTTTAGAGGACTTCAAGATGAGAGATGTCGCCAAGCGCTCCGGCATCGGAGTCGGCACCATCTATCACTATTATCCAGACAAGCTGGCGCTCATCGCCTCCGTCGTCGTGGAAGATTGGATGAAAGAAGTCGAGTTCATCCAAACCAAGATCGAAATCTCCTTCTCTTTCGAGGAAGCGATCAAGCATCTCTATGATGGCATTCAGGACTTCCGCTCCAAAGAGCAGAACATCTTCCAGCAGATCCGCTCCTCTGAGTTTTCCATTTATTATTTTAAGAACAGAAGTCTCTTCCTCGAGCAGGTTCAGAACATCATCAAACAGGCTATGGATAAATTCCATTACACCTGCGATGAGGAAACTTCCTTCCTGATGGCAACCTGTGTCGTCGAATCCATCCGCAGCCGAGCGCTCTCCTTCGATACCCTCATCCATTCGATCTGCAAGCTGATTACGATCAAGTAAAAAACAGGAAATAGATAGTTTTTATCGTTCAAAAAAGGATGCCGCGGACTGTTCCCGGCATCCTTTATTTTCTTACTGCTAAGCAGGATTATTTTGCCAGCGCTGCGTTGATGGCTCGGTTTTCCTTAGAGACTGGATTGAGGACGAACTTGATGTCAAAATCATCACAGATTTCGCGCAAGGTGCTTTCGCTCTTGTGGGCAGAGTCAGAGTCGCACTCCAGCTCGTAATCCGTCTTATCGCCATAAACGTTTTTCGACATATCCAAAGTCGTTCCACGATATTCGACCATGCGGCGATGCGAGGTCAGCGTGGCGAGGACTTTGAGCTTCTGAGGGTCGATATGAAGCGTATCCAGGAAATCTGAGATATCGCCTCTAGGGAAAACGTTGTGATTGATCAAGGAATCCCGTTCCTTGTCATTCAGTGACTGGTTTTTCTCTAACAGGCCCTCACTGAGCGGAGCCTTCATCGTGAGCCTGGTCACGCCATCGACCACGCGGACACGGCAGATCATGTCGTATTTCTTGAGCAGACGATCATCCGAATCCAGATAGTAATTGGTCTGAACAATCTCCTTCTCCGGGAAATTCAGCTTCTTGGTGATCTTCTCTGCTTCAGATTTGGAAAGAAGAACTTTCGATTCAATTTCAATGTTGTTACTGGACATATTTAGAGCCCTCTGACTTTGTGTATTATGATACAATAATCACGCGAAAATAGAAAGAGACAAGAGCCTATGGAACCAACAGAATTCGTTATATACTCCAAAAAAAGAGAAAATAACGAATCACTAATTTGTGGAATCCGAAGCAAATTAGAGCAGAACGGTTTCCGTTACAACGAACAGAAACCGGATCTGATCCTGGTTTTCGGTGGCGATGGCTCTTTGATGAGGGCAGTCCACGAATATAAAGGAAGAGGGCGTTATCTTCTCCTCAACACGGGGCATCTCGGATTCTATTCCGATTTCCACGCTGAAGAGAGCCAAGCCTTCATCCAAGCTCTGCTCCATCAGGAACCGAAAGAAGAGTTCCTACCCTCCTACACTTTCACGATCGATGGTGAGTCACATCACTTCACCAACGATGTCGCACTTCAGTCCGGAGAGACTTGCTTTATGAAGATTTATGTCAACGATGAGCTTCTCACCGAGAGCAGAAACAACGGCATCGTCATCTCGACGCCCATCGGAACAACCGGGTATCTGACAAGCTTAGGATCACCCGTTGTCATCGGTTCACCTGACATCTACCAGTATGCGCTCCTCGCTCCCTGCTACAACCGCATGTTTCCGAATCCGATCACCAAAGGGATACTCACCGGAAAAGACGTTCTTCGCATCGAGATCAAAGAAGACACTGTTGATATCTATGTCGATGGAGGAAAGAAAAAAGAAGCCCGAAACGGAATCTTCACCTTCCGCCACAACAGAACCGACGGAATCACCTTGCTTCATCTTCGTGATACCTCTTATGTCAGCCGCTTACGGAAGAATATTTCAGGAAAGGATTGACCTATGAACGATACTGTCATCAGCACCAGAATACCCACAGTCTGGATCATCGTCATCGCTCTTGTTGCTGCCCTTGTTCTCCTTGCTCTTCTCTGTTTTATCATCATAAAGATTCATCGTCGTAAGCAGATAGAAGCGTCCGAGAATGCCGCAGCAGAAAAAGTGAAAAGCGCTGCTTCCCACCTTTCCTCTCTCTTCGGAGGTAACGAAAATATTGTTCAGATTGCCTCTAAAGGATCCCGTGTGACGGTGACCGTCAAAGATCCTTCAGCCGTTGAAAAGAAAGAAATCGATAAAACCTTAGATTCCGTCATGTATATGGGAAACAAAGTCGTCTTCATCATCGGAGAGAAGTCAGAAGAGTTCCAAAAGCTGCTATCTGAAAATGTTGATAAGCAAAAGAAGTAGTAAAACTACTTCTTTTTTTACTTTAACAACTTCTATTTTTTAGAAAAAAGTTCATTATGCATGCAACCGATAGTTGCGAGTATGAAAACCAGAATTGGTAGTGCAACCGCCGCCACAACCGATATACTTTAGCCATACAACGGAGGACAAAACGATGAACATCAAAATCGCAGACCGCTTGGTCGAATTACGAAAGAAGTACGGGTATTCCCAAGAAGACTTAGCGAATAAGTTAGGATTATCCAGGCAAGCCGTGTCGAAATGGGAGAGGGCAGAGGCTAGCCCAGATACCGATAATCTGATCTGCTTGGCCAAGCTCTACAACGTCTCCTTAGATGAGCTCTTATCCACGGATCAGAGCATCGAGGATATCGCTGAAGAGACCAAAGAGAGAGAGGAAGAATCCAAGGCTCAGTCTCACTCTGAAACTGGGAAGAAAGAAGAAAAAGATTCGAACAAAGAGAAGAAAATGACAGCCGCAGACCGCAAACAAACAGCGATCACCAGCACCATCGGCGGACTGACCGCATTAGTCATCACGATCATCTATCTGACTTTAGGTTTCCTTCTTCCTGACGGAAAAGGCTGGATCAACTACTGGATGCTTTTCATCCTGGTTCCTGTCATCCCTTCCATCTATGAAGCTTTCTATAAAAAGAAGATCACGGCTTTCTGCTATCCCTGCCTCATCGCCGCTATCTATTGCTACTTAGGCATGAACATTGCAAACGGCTGGCATCCGTGGTGGGTGCTCTTTGTCACCATTCCTGCCTTCTACACCGGATTCGGTGCGATCGACAGGCTCATTCACAAGAACGACCCCGACTATCAGGAAGAAGACAAAGACGAAGAATAAGCCTGAGGAAGAGAGCAATCTCTTCCTTTTTTGATGGAAAAGTCCCTTGCCTGGCAAACCATATCTTGAAAGCGATCGATTTTCGGATAACATACATCTGCCAAAGGAAATCTGATATAATGCTGTGTCTATCGGGAGGTATGAGATGTTGACCGTTTCTGATTTATATATGCAGTTTGGAACGAAAGTTCTTTTCAAAGACGTCAATCTGAAATTCACACCCGGAGAATGCTACGGCATCATCGGGGCCAACGGAGCCGGGAAATCCACGCTGCTGAGGATCGTCGCCGGAGAGCTGGAACCGACCGGCGGTCATGTTTCCAAGGATCCTAAAGAGCGTATGTCCATCCTCCGTCAGGATCACAACGCCTTCGATGATACTGAGGTTCTGAGAACGGTGTTATTGGGTTATCCAAGACTGGTTCAGGTCATGGATGAGAAAGATGCCCTGTATGCGAAAACGGACTTTTCCGAAGAGGACGGAACCAAAGCGGCAGAGCTGGAAAACGAATTTGCCGAGATGAATGGCTGGAACGCTGAGAGCGATGCTCAGACCCTGCTTCAGCAGTTAGGGATTCCTGAAGAGTTCCACCACACGCTGATGAAAGACCTGGATGCCAAGATGAAGGTCAAAGTCCTATTGGCTCAGGCGCTGTTTGGAAATCCGGATATTCTGATCTTAGATGAGCCCACCAACAACCTGGATGCGAAAGCCTGCAAGTGGTTAGAAGACTTCCTCATCAATTTCGAGAACACGATCCTGATCGTCTCCCACGACCGTTACTTCCTCAACCGGGTCTGCACCAGAATCCTGGATGTCGATTATAATCAGATCAACCTCTTCATCGGAAACTACGACTTCTGGGTGCAGTCGTCGCAGCTCATCCAGGCTCAGCTTCGGGATGAAAACAAAAAGAAGGAGGAGCGGGTCAAAGAGCTTCAGGACTTCATCCGTCGCTTCGCAGCCAACGCCGCGAAATCGAGGCAGGCGACTTCTAGAAAGAAATCATTGGAGAAGATTCAGCTCGATGATCTCAAACCTTCCTCCCGCCGTTATCCCTTCATCGACTTCCGCAGCGAGTTCCAGTTAGGAAAAGATGTCTTGGAAGTCCATCATCTGACCAAAGATGGCCTGTTTAAGGATTTATCCTTCGTTCTGACCAACACCGATAAGGTCGCTTTCCTAGCGGATAACTCCCTTGCCATCACCAAGCTGTTTGACATCCTCAACAATCTCGATGCTCCTGACAGTGGCGAATTCCATTACGGCATCACCATACATCCGACCTATATCGCTGCGTCCCTGGCGGAATTCAACAACGTGGATACGACGTTAGTCAATTACTTACGGCCTTATGCCAAAGAGACCACCGACACCTATATCCGAGGATTCTTGGGAAGGATGCTCTTCGGGGGAGAAGATGCTTTGAAACAAGTCAAGGTTCTCTCCGGCGGAGAAAAGGTCCGTCTCCGCTTCTGCAAAGTGATGTTAGAGCCCGGAAACCTCATCATGCTCGATGACCCGACCAACCATCTCGACCTTGAGTCCATTGAATCTCTCAATAAGGCGATGAAAGAGACAAAGTCGGTTCTCCTCTTCTCCTCACACGATAGAGAACTCATGAATACGATGGCAAACCGCATCATCTATCTCCGCGCTGATGGCACATATGTCGATCGCTATATGACCTACGACGAATTCGAGGATCAGTACTTCGTCAAAGGAAAGTAAATAAAATGGTTTCCCGTTCAACTCGGGAAACCATTTCAGTTGATAATACCAAGATTGACGAGGTCTTTCTCTAAAGCATCTCTAGGAAGACCCATGATGGTGTAGTACTCACCATCGATTACTTTCGCGTTGATGAACTCCGAATCCTGAACGCCGTAACCGCCCGCTTTATCATAAGGGGAGCCTGTATCCAGATAAGCTTCGATCTCTGCATCCGCCATCTTCTCGATGAAGAGGTGGGAGACGCAGATACGATGCTTCAGCTCCATGTCACCTTTACGGATGACATAGGCCGTGACGATCTCGTGCGTGTTTCCGCTCAAGAGACGAAGCATCCTCAAGGCATCGTCGTGATCCTTGGGTTTGCCTAAGAGCTTTCCCTGATAGGAGACCATCGTATCGGAGGCGATAGTGATATCGTCAGGATAGAGGCGAGAGACCTCTTCTCCTTTCCCCATCGCTTCCTTCAGGCAGTAGATCTTGACATCGCTGTCATGGACTGTCCTCTCATCGAAGTGAGAGGGCACACATTGAAACGGGATTCTGTCCCCTAAGATATCCTTCAGAATCTCTTTCCGTCTCGGAGACTGGCTAGCCAGAATGATCATTGTTTTTTCTCTCCGTTATAGTTCATGATGACAGGGATAATGATTGGATTGCGATGCGATTCCCGATAGAGGAACCTAGAGGTGACGTTCTTCACCGTATTCTTGACTTCCTGCATGGAAATCTTCTTGTGGGCATTGAGCAGGTTCATCACTTCGATGCCGATGATCTCAGAAGCTTTTCTCTGCAACCCCTTCTTGTTGGATGAGATGAAGCCTCTCGATGCTACAACCGGCTGTGAGATCAAAGTGTTCGCCTTCTGATCGATGAGCAGATACACGCCGACGAAACCTTCGTTCATCAGTGTGGAGCGATCCTTGATGACAGCGTTGGAGATACCGACTGCGCTCTTTCCATCGATGTAGATGGAATCTGCCTGCACCCGGGAGCCGCGGCTGACCTGATGGTTGATGAGCGTGAGGACGTCGCCGTTCTCGCAGACGAAGGTGTGATCCTTGGGAAGTCCGCATTCAACACCGACCTTCGCATGAAGCTTAAGCATTCGATACTCGCCGTGGATCGGCATGAAGTAATGCGGCCTTGCAAGTTTCTGCAGCAGTCTCATCTCCTGCCTTGAAGCGTGTCCGGAAGCGTGAAGATTCGTGAAAGAAGAATTAAGGATAACGCTGGCGCCAAGCCTCGTGAGCTGATTGACAACTCGATTGACAGATCCGGTGTTGCCAGGGATGACAGAAGCGGAGAAGATGATGGTATCGCCGGGTAGGACGTTGATGAAGCGATGATCGCCTCTGGCGATTCTGGACATGACCGCCATCGGTTCGCCCTGCGTTCCGGTGCAAAGAATCGTGATCTGATCTGCGGGAAGATGCTTGAGATCTTCCGGCTTTGCCAGATATTCATCCGGGCACTTGATGTAACCGAACTCTCTGGCAGCCTGGATGTTAGATTCCATAGAACGACCGAAGACGATGATCTTCCGCTTGAAGCGGATGGAGGTTTCGATGATCTGCTGGATACGGGAGATGTTAGAGGAGAAGGTGGAGATCAGAAGCCGTCCCGATGCTTCCGAGAAAACATCCGTGATGCCTTGAATGACGCTCTTCTCAGACTTAGTGTAGCCTTCCCGTTCTGCGTTGGTGGAATCCGCCATCAGCAAATCGATGCCCTGATCGCCATACCGAGTCAGCTTGCTTAAGTTGAAATCAGCATCGACAGGGGTGAGGTCGATCTTGAAGTCGCCCGACTCCACGACCGTCCCCTGAGGCGTGTTGATGAAGACACCGAAAGAATCGGGGATCGAATGTGTGACATGATAAAACTCACAGCGGAAATCACCGAACTGAAGCTTGTCATCCTCTTCGTATTCGATGATTTTGGTGTTCGTATTGATACGGTCGTCCTGCAGCTTGTGACGGATGAGAGCACAGGCAATCTTCGGCGCATAAATTGCCGGGATGTTGACCTGCTGAAGCAAGAAAGGAATTCCCCCGATGTGGTCTTCGTGGCCATGGGTGATCACCAAAGCCCTGATCTTGCTTTGTTTTTCAATCAGATGCGTGAAATCCGGAATGACATAATCGATTCCGGGCATCTCATCTCCGGGGAACATGACACCGCAGTCAATGATGAGAAGATCGTTGACATTTTCCAGGCAATACATGTTTTTGCCGACTTCCCCAAGCCCGCCGAGAGCATAAATCTCGACCGGTGAAGTCAAAGCATTTGCAAATTCAGACATAGATATACCTCGTAAAAAATAAGAAAACAAAATGATTTTTCAATCGTCTGTTATTTCAACCATTGTAAACAAGAGAGCCTCTTTTGACAAGTGATTTTTTCAGGATGGAAAGAATCAGCAGGCGATGGCGTCCGGATCGGTGCGGAAAGGATCCTTCCGATCGATTTTATCGGTATAAAGAATGCCGTCGAGATGATCGTACTCATGCTGGAAGACAATCGCCGGATAGCCAAACAGCCGGAGAGTAACCTCTTGATCCGAGACGACATCAAACGCCTTCAGCGTGATCTTATAATAACGGTAGACATAGCCGGGCTTGTCTTTCGGAACGCTGAGGCATCCTTCACCGGTTTCAAGATAGGCTTTCTTGACGCTGGTGGAAAGGATCACCGGGTTGACCAAACCATATTCATAATGTTTGTCACCATCATCAAAATAAATGGCGAAAAAGCGCTGGGAGATGCCGATCTGAGGAGCGGCGATCCCTACGCCGGCTCGTATGTGAAGTTCCTTTGCTACTTCTTCTTTCTGCGACTCTTTCAGATATTCGACCATATCTAAAAGGGTCTGTCTGATCTCAGGGGAGACAGGAAGAGCAACCTCAGCAGCTCTCTGATGAACCACAGGCTCTTCATCGGTATAAATTCTAAAGTTTTTCATAATCCGGTTGGTATTATATAACTTTTCCATCACCCGCGGAATGATTTTGCCCGGTAAATGATATAATAACGGCATGACTGAGGAAGAATTTCTTCAAGAAGAGAACGAGTTTCTAATCGCTGTCCGTGAGTCAGCCCTTTATCGCCGAACAAAGGAGCTCTCCGATAAAATCGATCAGGATCCTAGGCTCTGCTCTCTGGCAAAACAGAGAGATGATTTTTATGAGCGATCCACCTATGCGGAAAGCGAAGAAAAGCAGAAGCTGCTTCTGGAATTCAAGAGGCTCGATGATGGACTGAGAAACGATCCGCTTGTATCCGAATATCTCGCCTGTTATCAGGAGATGCGGGAAATCCTCGGGCATCTTTCCAATCTCTTTGCCAAGGAGCTACAAACCCTATGATCAGAATCATCGCAGGAATCTACAAGGGAAGATTCCTGAAAATACCAAACAGCAAAGTGACGCGCCCCACGATGGATAAAGTCAGGCAGGCGATCTTCTCTGCCATGAAGGACAAAGCCGTCCACGCTCTTGCCCTCGATTTGTTCGCCGGATCCGGAGCGATGGGAATCGAGGCGCTCTCGCGCGGCGCCAAGAAAGCTTATCTCAACGACAAGGACCATCAGACGTTCCGTCTAATGGTCGGCAATCTCAAAGATCTCGATATCCCCAGCGATCAGTATGAAGTCAGCAACATGGATTACCGTCTCTTCCTGAAGAAGCATCGCGATGTTCAGTTTGACTTGGTTTTTCTCGATCCACCCTATCGTTTCACCATCAATCAGGAGATCATCGAAGAGATGCAGAAACAGAACCAGCTTGCCAAAGGAGCACTCATTGTCTCCGAGCAGGATTATCCAAACCCGGATATCCCGGGATTCACAAAAAGGGAATACCGCTATGGTGAGAAATATGTCGCACTATATGATAAAGGGGACACAGAATGAAAACAGCAGTTTATCCGGGATCCTTTGATCCCCTGACCAACGGTCATCTCGACATTGCTCTCAGAGCTAGGAAAATCTTCGATAAAGTCATCATCATGATCGCCGATAACCCGGCAAAACGGGGAAGCTATCTCTTCAGCGGAGAAGAGAGAGTCGCTTTAGCAAAAGAAACCTTCCGACAATATGATGGTTTTGAGGTCGTGCTCTGCACGAGCCTTGTGGTGCGGAAAGCTAAGGAACTAGGCGCCCAGGCTCTGATCCGTGGATTGAGAGCCGTCACCGACTATGAGGCGGAATTCCAGCTTCACGAAGTCAACGAGTACATCGAGCCGACGGTCGATATGGTCTATCTGATGGCGGCCAAGGATCAGGCGTTTGTTTCCTCAAGCAGCGTCAAAGAGCTCTTCTTCCATGGGGAAGACATCGAAAGACTCGTTCCGGAACCTGTCTACCAAGCAATGCTGAAAAAGAAGCAACAGACACGATAGAGCAATAAAAATCCCTCGGCGCATTCGTCCGAGGGTTTTGTTTTGCCTTATTTCTTATAGATTTCGAAGTTGTAGATATCCAGCATCTGCGTGGCGATATTGGCATATGCAGAGATATCCAGGCCACCGATTTCGTTGAAGGTAACTCTTGCAGGTGTGGTATAGCGGATGACATTCTTATCAGAAGAAGTATCGGCGCTGTATCCTGCAGTATCTGTGATGTAATTGGCAGCGCTCTTGTCCTTGATGAAGGTGATGAAGAGTGGCGTCGGAAGCGTTCCGCCGGATGTCGGCGCATCCAGTCTGGTGTTGAGGATGGTCTCCGTAACCTTGCTGTTACGATGCACATCATCCTGATGGAGATAAACGTCTTTAACCGCTTGCTGAACATCGAATTGTTGCTGCAAGGTGATGTCACCGTTTTTATAATCAGCGAGCGTGCCTTGCTTCTTTGTCGTAGCCTTTGCATCATCTTTGACCCATGAGACATCGATGGTATAGAACTTCAGATTTTTCTTAGCAAAATTCTTGTTGTAATCGTTATACCAGGTTTCGACACCCTTCTGCATCGAGCTGCAGGCATCGCAGTTGGACTTGTAGAACATAACGACAAACCCGACTTTGTTCTCATCGATCTTGGAGTTGGCATCTCCGATGGCTCCGTTGCAGTCTTTGTTGCTGCCATCAAGATAGCCTTCCAGCTGAGAATAGGAGATTCTCTTCTTCTTGAAGAAGTTCGATTGGCTGTTCGTCGTGCTGGCGACGATCGCCTTGGTGATGTAAGGGATAGAGACGACGATGCTGACAACGACACCGACAATCAAAAGGACCTGCAGCCAAGCGGCTGATTTGAACCATTCCCAGGCAGCGACAGCATGGGCCTTGCCGGCTCCTTTGCCTTTCTTTTCTTTCCTGGAGAGACGGGCTTCTTCGTTTTCATTCTCAGGCATGGGATTCCCTCCTTGCTAGCACACAGCGTTATGTTAAAAATAGGCTTATAAACAAAATGGTGCCCCGAGCCAGAATTGAACTAGCAACTGGCCCTTACCAAGGGCCCGTTATACCGTTTAACTAAGGGGGCAATCATCTATTTCACGGTGGATAACCGCACGAACTAATATAGCGAATCCGGTACTCAAAGTCAATAAAGAATCCACCTTTGAAAAGAAAGGGGAGATTATCGCTTCAGCTCCTTACGAAAGAGCTCCAGCGAGGCATCCCGAACGCCTTTGACTTCCAAGGTAGAGTAGCGAAGGATGTTGACTAATCCGATGTGATTCGGGTTCTTTTTCACGTCCTTCCGCTTCGCAATCATCACAGTTCCGCTCTCCTGATGAGAAAGATAACAGGCTAACTCCGCCGCAAGATCGATGACTCTCTGTTTCTCTTTGCCTTCCAGAATGACGACGTGCGCTCCTGGGTAATCCTTGATGTGGAGGAACACATCTTCCTTGGTGGCAATGTCGAAAGTCAGCGTCTCGTTTTGCAGGCCGTTCATGCCGAAGCCGATCTTCCCGCCCTCAGCAAGGAGATAATGCGGCTCACATTTCTTGTTCTTCGAAGCTTTTGGCACGTATCGCTTGCTCTGCTTTTCCTTGATATATCCTTCCTGTATCAGCTCACTTTTCAGTTCCAGAATATCGCGAGGTGTTCCGTCCTGAACTTCCGTCTCTTTTTTGATCAGGTAATCAATCTCATCTTTATTTTTCTCGATGAGTCCATTGAGAATCTCAATACCGCTTTTGGCTTTCCGATAAAGTTTGAAATAACGGTTCGCATTGTTCGGCGCATCGAAAATAGGATTTAGCGGAATCTTGTATCCGTCCATTTCAAGCGAGGTGTCGCCCTTGTGAATCTCGGCCTGGTATTGATAAATCAACTGACCATAGTCATAATAGACCATCCTCTCTTTAGCGGAGGAAAGATCCTCGTTGAGGTTATTCAGCTTTTTCTTTGCCACCTTCAGTGCCTTCTCAATCAGCTTCATCAGATCCTTTTCTTTTTCTCTCCGAGCAAGCTCTTTCTGATCGCCGATATAAGTCTGATAGATCTCCGAAACAGCGAGAGGCTTCGCCTCTTTCTGATCAAAAGAGAAAGGGACGATATCCTTTCCTAATAGGTAAATCTGCTTCGAAGCAGCAATCTTCTTCAGCGTCTCATTCAAATCGTGTCCTTGAGATACATAACGCTCCAGATTCCGATAAAGGAAGTTTGTCAGATACGTCCTGACTTCCGCAATATCCTTCACCTCTGTCGGCAGCGTATCCCGTTCCGGAGGATAAACATAAGGAACATTCCTCGCCACAAAAATGCCTTTTTCCAGATCAGTCTTCTCCTTATATAAAGAGACGATCTTCCCATACGGATAGGCGATCAGATAACAGTTTGGCCGATTGGGGAAAAGTTCCAGAATGAAGTCGTATCCGGAATTGATCTCGGTGAGGTCGTTGGGATTAGCAGAGACGGTAATCGTCAGAATGCGTTCCCCTTTTCGCTTGCTGACAGAGGTGACTGTTCCCATAGCCATCTTTTTGAGGGAATTGAAAAAAGGCGTGTTCATCGCCACCTTGGTGTAGCGGTCCATCGAATAGGAGACGAAAGGATTGTTCGGTTCTAAGGAAAAAACCAAGGTCCCATGACGGATCGTGTCCGGGAGCACCTCGGAATAAGGGATTCCGAAATGATTTTCCCCTAAGGCAAGAGGGTTGCCAAACGTAGCGCCGACAAGCTGTTCCTTCAGCTGATCGGCGACGATAGAAAGAGAAACATTGTCCAAAGCCATATGCCAATTATAGCAAAGATAAGCGGATTCCGGATAAAAAAAAGACCCCAGGAATCAACCCGGGGCATGAATGAACTAGAACTCGTTGTGAATCATCAGCGAAGCGAAGATGCCATCGGCAAGAGCGGTCGCATAAGACTGCTTCTCTTCGGTTCTCTTGTTCAGTTTCTTTTCTCTCTTGAAGAGAGAAGACAAAAACTTTTTCATTTCTGATCATACCTCCTTGTAGATGTGCCATTTGTCTTTCGTCTCGCCTCTGCTTGGCTGATTAGGTCGACAGAATCGATTTGGTATCAAATGGAAGAGTACTTTACCCAAGTCCAACTGCATTGTCAACTGAGTTGACAGAATGAAAGCGTTTTATTGTTATTTGACAGAAAAAGAAACTTTGTTTAGAGAAATAGCCACTTTCTTTCCGTATGATAACAAAGCGATGGATGACAAAGAATTCCACGAGCTTTCCTCTCGGATCAGAGACCTATCCCAGAAGGCTGCCAGCGAAAGCTATCTGACTCACACTTCCTTCCTCAGCCTATCGCAGCAGGCTTACTTTTATACGCTCGTCAAATCTATGTCCAGGACCATCAACGGAGTGCGTTATGTCCTCTATGGAGGACATGAGGAAGCGGATCGGAAAATTCTGTATTTCCTTCCTTATTATATGAAGGAAGAAGAGCTGCTGCTTCAGGAAGAAAAAGGAAAGAATGGAACGATCGCCTTGCTTCACCTCTCTCCGAAAAACGTGAAGTTTTCCGACCATCTCATCCATCGCGACTACCTCGGGGCTCTGATGCACTTAGGTTTTGACCGGAGCATGTTCGGCGATATCCTCACCGACGGAACAGAAGGCTATATCTATGTGCTAAGAAGCGTGGCAGAAATGGTGAAACAGGAACTAGGCAAAGTCTCGCACACCATCATCGATGTTGAAGAGCTCGATCTCGAACAATGCCCGCTTCAGCCTCGCTTTGAGGAGACGAACATCCATGTCGCTTCCGCAAGGTTAGACAGTGTCATCGCCGAAGTCTATCATCTCTCCCGACGCGACGCCCAGATCCTCATCGCTTCAGAGCGTGTCTTCGTCGAGGGAAGAACCATCGAGAACAACGCTCATCTCCTCAAAGCCTCAGAGCGGATCTCCGTATCCGGAAAAGGAAAATTCATCTACCTCGGGCAAGAAAAAGTCACCCGGAAAAACCGGCTTTCCGTCAAAGTGAAACGGTACGGCTAGCCAAAAACAAAGAAATTCATTTTCGTGAACCGATTCATAAAAGATGAATTATAATGAGGCAGCACATATCTCTTTGGAGGAAAAGGCAATGAATCGAAAGACGGTTGCGATCACTGGTTCTGGAAGAGGATTTGGTTTTGCGATGCTGAAGCTGTTTTATCAGAATAATTTCAATGTCGTGATCATCGATGTGAGTGAAGCCTCATTAGGCGAGGCGAAAACAAAGCTAGAGGCAAAAAAAAGGCGGGTCAGATTCTGACCTTCGTCGCAGATGTCACAGACAGAAGCACGATTCAGCACGTCATCGACGAAACCGAAAAAACATGCGGCGGAATCGATATCTGGATCAACAACGCCGGTGTGAACCAGGCGATGTGTCCGATCTGGGAGCTGGATGAGAAGACCATCTCAAGGCTCATCGACATCGATCTGAAAGGGACGATCCTATGCACCAACGTCATCATGCCTCTATTCATCAAGCAGAACCGCGGACAGCTTTATAACATCGAAGGCTTCGGCAGCGATGATGCGACCATCACCGGTCTTTCCGTCTATGGAACCGCCAAGCGTGGCGTCACTTATTTCACCGAAGCTTTGGCCCACGAAGTCAAAAAGAGCGGAAAGAACATCCAGATCGGAAAGATCACGCCTGGCATCATGTTCACCGGGTTCATCAACCACAACCTCGGCGATACGAAATTCGAATTGGATGAGAAGACAAAGAAGATCTACAACATCCTTGGGGATTATCCGGAGACCATCGCCGCCTTCATGGTCAGCCGTATCATCAAGAATCGCAAGAACGGCGTGAAACTCATGTGGCTCACCAAGCGGAGAGCGATGGGAAGATTCCTCAAAGCACCGTTCAGCAAGCGGGATTTTTTCAAAGAAGCGAAGTAATTGAACACCGTGCTTTCAGAAGTTAAGAATCAGGCAGCATAGATCCGGAAAAGCAGATAATTCCGGACTCTTTGCGGAAGGAGATGATATAGCGAAGCTAAGAACCTGTCTTTGGCTCCGATCCGCTTGGCATACGGAGCTCTCTTCTTTTGCGATACCTTAAGCACCGTTTGAGCAACGCGAGTAGGCGCAAACCCTTGTTGCTCATCTTGGCTGATGGCTTTCAAGCAGCGTAAACAGGCCTTCCGATAAGGAGATTCTTTGCTGATTCCTTCTGCTTCCCGCTTGGCTGTGAAACCTGTCTTGGCATCACCGGGACGGATGGAAGTGATCTGAATATGATAAGGATAGACCTCTGCCCGAAGCGCATCGAAAAGCCTGTCCATCCCCGCTTTCGAAGCCGAATAAAAAGCCTGAAACGGAAGCGGTATCTCACCTCCGATTGAGGAGATGTTGATGATTCTTCCTCCGCCGTTTTCCCTTAGAAAAGGAAGCGTAGCTCTCGCCATCAGATAAGGTCCCATCAAAGTCACGTCGATCTGATGGCGGGCTTTTGAGATTGTGGTCTCTTCAATAGGTCCGAAGACGCCGAATCCTGCGTTGTTGATCAGAACATCGATCCGTCCATAGCGATCGATCACGTTTCTGACACAGCGAAAGCAGTCCTCTTCGTTAGTGATATCTCCGATCTGATGGTAGATGCCTTCCGATGTAAAGCTGTGACGGGAAAATCCGCAGACCAAATCGCCTTCTTTCCGAAATAGCTTCGCCATCTCTAAGCCAAAGCCTGATGTTTCACCCGTGATCAGAACAACTCGCTGCCCTCGTTGCTTCGCCATATCCATTCCTCCTCACACTAGGATATGATTCTATACCAGTTCTGTTGAACAGAAGCTTTATCTCTGTCCTTTCTTGACTGAAAATCAATTCAAAACACAGAGAAATAACAATTATTCTGAAATCCCTTTCTCTGTTCTTAAATGACAAAAGATTGGTTTTGTAATACTTTTAAACTTTTTATTTACGAATAGAAAACCGACAGGATTTCACTTGTTTTAAATGACTTTTTTCGTTTTTTAAGGGAAGAATTGAAAATTCATCAGGAAACAGCAAGAACAGGAGATAGGGTTCTATCCCTTATCATCTGTAATCGCTTTCATCCTATGTTGTTTCGCCTATAATAATTTCATAAAGCCTCTATTCATTTGTTAAAGAGGAGAAAGGAAAATCAGTTATGAAGTCTAGACATTTAGCGTTAGGTTTGGTCGCCTTGGCCGTCATCGGTATGGCAGGCTGCCACGGCGGGTCTTCTCCTACTGAAGAAAAACTTGAAGGAGAACTCAACCTGATGGCCGGTTGCGAAGAGCCGTATATGAATGCTGTTGCCGATGCTTTTGCGAAGAAATATAACGTCACGGTCAACAAAATCCGTAAGTCCTCCGGTGAAATCGAAAATCAGGTCAAGAACGAAAAAGGCAACCCGTCTTCTGATGTTCTCTTCGGCGGAACCACCGATCCCTACAACGCTTTAAAGGCTGCCGGTTTGCTCGAAAAGTACAAATCAGCCAACGATGCCAAGATCTCTGATTCTCATTTCAAAGATCCCAACAACTATTGGTATGGCATATACAAAGGCATCCTCGGATTTATGTGGAACAAACCCAAACTCGCAGAACTCGGGCTGGATGCTCCGAAGACTTGGGATGATCTTATCAACCCTAAATACAAGAAATACATCACCTGGTCTCATCCGGAAACCGCCGGCACAGCGAAGCTAGTTCTCAACACCATCGTTCAGAAGAAGGCCGCTGGTAAGAAGACAACCTTCAAGAACGCCGATAACGAAGATGTCGAGTGCTACGATGATACCGCTGCTATGGAGTGGTTCAAGGCGCTTGATGCCAACACTACCAAGTACACCAAATCCGGTTCCGGTGCTTCTAAGGAAGTCGGTACAGGCGACACCATCATCGGTATCGGCTTCTTGCATGATGTCATCTATCAGATTGTCGATAAAAAGTACACTAGCATCGGTATGGCCGCTCCCTCTGATGGAACTTCCTACGAAGTCGGTGCCACTGCGATCCTGAAGGGTGCAAAGCATCCTAAGCTTGCGAAGAAGTTCATTGACTTCGCCACCTCGGCCGAATGCGTTGAACTCGGCGCAAAGAATGGTTCCTATCAGTTCTTAGTTGTCGATGGCGCAAAACAGCCTCAGGCTGCTATCGATGCCGGCATCGACAAAGTCAACGTCATGGACTATGACTTCGATGATGCCAAGAGAAGCATCTCTCACTACATCGCCGACTGGAAGAAAGCCGTCAACGTCGACGCTCCGACAAAGTAATAGCGTTGTGTTCCTTGCCGAGGGGAGCCAATCCCCTCGGCATTTTGTCGTTTTAGACTAAAGTGAAAACAGACACGCTTAGAAAGGCAATCATATGGTAAAACAAAATATTACTACCGAAACTAAGCAAGCCGAAATGGATGAAAAACAAATCCAGAAAGAGAATCTAAGAAGGGCCAGACAGGGACAGAGGCACGCTAGGCTCCTTGACACTTGGAAATTACTGAAGGAACCTTTCACCATTACCGTCATTCTCCTTCTCATCGTGTTCTTGTTCCTGTTTGTCGTCTATCCTCTTCTGATTTTGTTTACCAACGGTTTCACCATTCCGAAAAAGATCGGAGAAGTGGACGGAGCCGCAATCAGAGCCAATGTCTTCAGCTGGGATAATTTTACCTATATCTTCAGCGCCAGCGAAAACTATGGCGCTCCGATGAAGAACTCCATCGTCATCGGTTTGATTGTTGCCTTAGGAGCAACCTTAGTCGGCTTTCTTTTCGCCTATGTGGAAGTTTATGTCCGCTTCCGCAGCAAGCTGATCACTGTTTTATTTAAAATCGTCTCCTTGCTTCCCACCATCTCTCCGCCGTTCCTAGTCGCTATCGCCATCATTCTTCTCTTTGGCAACAACGGATTGATCACACACGGATTATTCAAGATGATCACCAATGCATCCCTATACGGAATGACCGGTGTCATCATCGTCGAGATCATCACCTTCTTCCCGACTGCCTATCTGATGCTGAGAGCTCTTTTGAAAAACATCGATCCCTCTTTGGAAGAAGCCGCCCGCGATATGGGTGCCGGTCGCTGGAAAGTCTTCTGGACTGTCACCTTCCCGCTTCTGATTCCAGGAATCGGCAACTCTTTCCTTGTTGCCTTCATCGAATCCTTGGCTGACTTTGCCAACCCCTTCATCATCGGTGGCAACATCGAAACGATGTCCACCAAGATCTACGTCACCTACACAGGTGGAAATGGTGCCTTTGCCAGCCATCGTGCTGCCGCTATGGCCTTGATCCTCCTGATGACTTCTATGTTCTTCTACTTCATTCAGAAGTATTGTTTGGAAAAGAAGACCTATGCCACCTTAAGCGGCAAAGCGACGAGAGTCAGAATCATGATTGAAGACCGCAGTGTCGTCATCCCTCTAGGCATCTTCTGCGGTCTCATCTCCGCTTTTGTCATCGCTCTTTATATTCTTGTCTTCATCTGTTCCTTCTGGAGAAACCTCGATGTGGCGAACATTGTCTGGACCACCGTCAACTGGTCAGAGATCGGACATAAGATGTTTGCCAGTTCCTCTCATTCCTTATGGAATACGGTCTGGACTTCCGCTGTTGCGGCAATCATCACCGCCGCAATCTCTATGCTTGTCGCCTTCTTGATCGTCAAGAAGAAATTCATCGGAAAAGGCGCCATCGAATTCACTTCGATGTTAGCCATGGCTGTTCCGGGCACCGTCTTAGGTATCGGTTATGTCACCGGCTTTGTCCTCGGTGTGTTTGAGACAGGCTTCCTTAAATTCATCTATGGTTCCATGTCGATCATCGTTCTGATCTTCATCGTCCGTTCCCTGCCAATCGGTATCCGCTCAGGAGTCGGTGCTCTCAATCAAATCGATAAATCCATCGAAGAATCCGCCGCTGATATGGGAGCAGGAGCTGGTAAGATCTTCACTTCGGTCACCGTTCCGCTCATCAAAGACTCTCTCTTCTCTTCCTTGGTCACCAGCTTCGTCCGCTCGATGACCGCCATCTCCGCCGTCATCGTCGTCTCCACTGCAAAAACCACGCTCGTCACTTACGAAATGAACGAACTCAGCGGAAAAGGCGCCTACGAACAAGCCGCCGTCTACGCCACTGTCATGGTTATCATCGCCGGAGCCGCCGTCGGACTGATGGATCTCTTCATCCACTTCTTCGGAACAAGCCGTGTCAGAAAACCAAAGCGGCTGAAAGCTAAAAAAGGAGTCAACTGATCATGTCATTCATCGATGATTTAAAGAAGAAGATCACAGAAAAGAATTCTGCTCTGATCTACCGTCAGGAAAAGAGCCCTGTCGCTGTTCGCCTCGAGCACGTCTCCAAGATTTACGAAGATCCCAAGACCCATCGCCACTTCTATGCGGTCAAAGACAGCAACCTTGTCATCCAGCCGGGTGAATTCGTCACCCTGCTTGGTCCATCCGGTTGCGGCAAGACCACGACGCTGAGAATGGTCGCCGGTTTCGAATCCCCGGATGAAGGTCAGGTCTACATCGGCGATACACCGGTGAACGCATTGACCCCGAACCAGAGAGATACGGCGATGGTATTCCAATCCTACGCTCTCTTCCCTCACTACAACGTCTTTGACAATGTCGCTTATGGTCTTAAGTTGCGAAAGCTTGCCGTCCCGAAGAAGAACGACGACGGCTCTCCGGTCTTAGAGATCGATAACGCCAAGATCCATCAGACCAAAGAGATCATCAAGGCGATGGAAAAGAAGTTCAAGACGGCAACGGATCAGGATAAAGAAGTCCTGGAAAAAGAACTTGCCCATCAAAAAGAAGTCCTCAAAGATGCCTCCTCCAACCCGGTGCAGGCTTATGACTATCGTCCTTTCACCAAAGAGGAAATCCGGGAAAAGGTGTTAGCGATGCTGGAGCTTGTCGAACTGACTGGTATGGAAGACCGTATGACCAACCAGCTTTCCGGCGGTCAGCAGCAGCGTGTCGCCTTAGCCAGAGCTTTGGTCCTCAACCCTTCTGTCCTGCTCTTTGATGAACCTCTTTCCAACCTCGATGCCAAGCTCCGCGTCTCGATGAGAACAGAGATCAGAAAGATTCAGCAGAAGGTCGGCATCACCGCCCTCTATGTCACTCACGATCAGAGCGAAGCCATGGCGCTCTCTGACCGAATCATCATCATGAACAAAGGCTTCATCTCTCAGGTCGGTTCGCCGAAGCAGGTTTACTATGAACCGCAGAATGAGTTCATCGCCGACTTCATCGGTGAGGTCAACTTCATCAGCGGAAAAGCTGGAAAGTGCACCTCAGAAGAGATGGTTGTCAAAGCCGGAACGCGCGATATCCATACTGCGAATCCTTTCGGTTTCAAAGAGGGAGACGATGTCAAGCTTGTGCTCCGTCCTGAAGCCTCTCACCTCTCTGAAAAAGGTGAGATCAAGGTGAGAGTTGTTCTCTCCACCTTCATGGGTTCCTATCAGCTCTATCATGCGATGCTCGGCGACGACCTGATCAAGATCACCGAGTACAATCCGCGCGGCGGAAAGATCTTCGCCATCGGCGAAGAGGCTTACCTGTCCTTCGAGGACCGCGATGTCCATGCTCTGCCGGGACACGAAGCCATCAAGGCGGAGACGCTCTACATCAACTAAGAAAATCAGCTGTTCATACAATGGATTTTTACAGAAAATAAAGCATAAAAACGTGCATGGTTTTTGAATGCTGTCTTTGTCCAGCCTTCGTTTTCCTTTTTGTTCGTTGCTGAAATACGCTAAAATAGATACAGAAAAAGAGGGAATCACTATGGGCTACATCATTACCATTGGCAGACAGTTCGGCAGCGGAGGAAGAGAGCTCGGACGCCGTTTGGCCGATGAGCTTGCCATTGCCTATTACGACAGAGAGATTCTTTTGGAAGTGGAGAAGAAGACCGATTATTCATTGAACTACATTGAAAACGTATCCGAGGACAGACCGATCATCCTTCCACCGATCAATTACGGCAACTCGTTTATGATTTATCGGGATGTCAACTTTGAGCAGAGCAACGAAGTCCATGCTGCTCAGGACAAGATCTTAAAGGAAGCCGCGGCAAAAAGCTCCTGTGTCATCATCGGAAGAGGCGCCGACTATGTGCTTAGGGATTTCCATCCTTTCCGCATCTTTGTCTATGCCGACATGGAGATCAGGCTCAAACGATGCCGAGAGCGTCAGAAAGAGGATGAGGCTAAAATGTCGGATCGGCAGTTCATCCGATTTATCCGCTCTGTCGATAAAAAGAGACGCCAATTCTACGATTTCTATACCGGTGTAGAGTGGGGCAAAAAGGAGAACTATGATCTGATGATCAACACCAGCCACGTTGATGTCAAGCAGGTCGCCCACAACCTCGCTCTCTTGATCAAGGACATCTATGCCGATGAGAAGATGGGAGAGGGCAAATGATCCGCATCGGCATACTCGGCTGTGGCAGAATCGCCAGGACGATGGCGAAGACTCTGTCCCAGATGCAAGAGGAAGGAATTCAGCTTTCCGACTTCGCTTCCCGCACGGAAAGCAAAGCAAAACAATACGCAGACAAATTTCACGCAGAAAAAGCCTATGGCTCTTACGAAGCGCTCGTCTCTGATCCGGACATTGATCTGATCTATATCGCTACGCCGCATTCCGAGCACTTTGAGAACGCAAAACTCTGTCTGAATCACGGGAAACATGTTCTGTTAGAAAAAGCCTTCACCACCGATCACAGACATGCAGAAGAGCTCTGCCATCTCGCGGAAGAAAAAGGTCTTTTGCTGACAGAAGCAATCTGGACCCGCTATATGCCTTCCCGCAAGATTCTGAACGATATTCTTGCCGAAAAGCCGGTCGGTGAACCCTATTATCTCAGCGCAAACCTCGGCTATCCGATCTCCCAAAAAGAGAGGCTGATCGATCCTGCTCTGGCAGGCGGAGCTTTGCTCGATGTCGGTATCTACCCTCTGAATTTTGCCAGCATGGTCTTCGGAGATGACTATCAGGAAGTCCACGCTCATTGCACCTACACAGAAAGAGGCGTCGATGAGACTGATGTTTTCACCCTGATCTATCCGGACGGAAAACTCGCCGATCTGAACTGCTCTATGGTTGCACAATCAGATCGCCGTGGCATCATCTACTGCAGCAAGGGATATATCGAGGTGGATAACATCAACAATCCTCTTCTTGTCCGCATCTACGATCAAAGCTACCGCGCGATCAAAACCATTGAGATGCCAAAGCAGATCAACGGCTACGAATATGAAGTCAGGGAAGCGAGAGATGCCATCCTGAACCATCAGACAGAATGCCCGTCGATGCCTCATGCTCAAACGGTCCTGATGATGAAACTGATGGATAACATTCGAAAGAAGATGAACATCATCTATCCGTTTGAAAAAGTCAAATAAGGAATCTGCTACTTAGCTTTTTCCCTTTCCGTTCGCCTTTTTGTTTTTCTTTGCCGCCCTGCGCTCGGCGCGGTTTGGCTTTCTGTTGCTGTCCTGAAGATCGTACCGATCGCTAGGAAGCTCAGCGGCTTTGCTCCTGGCTTCATCATATTTTTGGTGAAACGCCTCTAAAGTAAGATCTGAGTTCTCTTGAGAGAGCTTGATCCACTCTGAAGCCATCGATGTGTCCCAGAAGTTTTTCTCTAGCGCTTCACTCGCTTCTTTCCGAGAGCATTGACGCATCGTCTTCAGCAGGGAAACCCGCTGCCTTTGATCGTGATTCAGCATACTTGTCCTTCCTTTCTCTATGAAACAGAGACTTCCAACCGCTGACGGATGCATTCACCAGCCAGGGCACCGGTAGAAAGCGCAATCTGAATGTTGAACCCGCCAGTAAACGCATCGACATCCATCACTTCTCCGGCAAAGAAAAGATTCGGAACACGTTTGGATTCCATCGTCTTGGGATTGAGTTCCAAAACGGAGACTCCGCCAGAAGTGACAACGGCTCGATCAAAGCCGTTCAGGCCAATATAGGTGAGTGGAAAATGTTTCAGGCCTTGGATCAGTTTCAGCCTCTCCTCTTTGGAAAAGCAATCTAATTTACGTTGATAATCCAAAGAAACAATCGTTTTGAAAAAGGAAATGAATGGTGCTGGGAGAAGCCCTCTGAGCAGATTGTCAACCGTTCCTTTGGCATTCTGCTCTACTTCTCTGGCGATGCGGTTCAGAAGCACCTCTTCGCTCAAAGCCGGCTTAAGATCCAGCTCTAAATGAATGCCTTCTTTCTTCCTATGGTTGATGAGAGACGAGGTCGTGATGACGATCGGTCCATCGAGATATCCGTCATAAAAGGCCATCTCACCGAATTCCTCATGATGGAATTTTCCCTCTGTGACATGAAGAGAGATATTCCGCAACGTATATTGGAAGAGGCTAGCCGGGATCTGCTCTCTGATCTTAATTCCCGTCAGAGCCGGGACTGGATCGACGATCGTATGAGAAAGAGATTGAGCGAATCGATATCCGTCTCCCGTCGATCCTGTTGCAGGGTAGGATAGCCCTCCTGTAGCAATGACCAGGTAATCGCAAAATAAAACACCATGATTTGTCATCAGACGAAATCCGTTTTCTTCCTTTTCGATCTCCTTGACCTCGGTATGAAATCGGAAGGTAGCACCAGATTTTAGGCAGGCATTGACTAGGGTATCAATGATGTCATAGGCGTGATAGCTTTTCGGAAAGACACGGTTTCCCCGTTCAATGACAAGCGGAGTGCCCTCCCGTTCAAAAAAATCGATTGTGCTCTTGCTGGGAAAAGCGTGAATCGCTGAAAAAAGGAACTTAGGATTGTTGACAACGTTGGCGATGAATTTATCTTCATTGCAGGCGTTGGTGACGTTGCACCTGCCTTTTCCTGTGATGAAAAGTTTCCGACCAGCCTTCTCATTCTTTTCCAGAATGAGGACTTCCTGACCTGACTTGGCAGCGTGAATCGCTGCGCTCATTCCGGCAGGTCCCGCTCCGATGATGATGGTTCTCATATCTATATTGTACCTGTGGAAAAAGGAGAATTCCATTCTGGAATTCAATGCTTTTCCTTATTTCAGTTCGATGGTTCTCTGGAAGCCAAGCTGATCCGAAAGTCGATGAGAGATGGAGATGACGGTTCTCTGCTTTGAGGCTGTTCCAAGCGCTTCGATGATCTGCTTTTCGGTCTTGGAGTCCAAGTTTGCCGAGATTTCGTCTAACAGCAGGATTTTCGGATCGACGACAAGCGCTCTCGCTAGCGAGAGAAGCTGCAGCTGGCCACGGCTGAAATCACTTTCCTGGAACTTAGCCTGATAGCCGCCTTTGATAGAGAATTTCACATACTCGTCCAAGAACACCGCCTTCATAACTTCCTCAACCTTCGAAGAAGTAATAGAAGGATCTTTCAGGGTGATCTGCTCTTCGATCGTTCCCGGAATTGACCGGAAGCCTTGCTCGACATATCCGAAGATTCTCCGCTTTTCGCCATTGGGAATCTTCGCCGCATCAAATCCGTTGATCAGAATCTTTCCTGAGGTCGGAGAAACCAGACCGAGGATCAGTTTGAACAAGGTCGTCTTTCCGACACCCGTTCTTCCGACTAGCGTCACCCGTTCCTCCGGAGAAATGACAAACGAAGCGTCCGTAAAGACATTCTCTGTGCCATCATCATAGCGGAACGACATATCCTTGATTTCAATCAGATGCTCTGTAGGACTCTCCCATAGCCTCTCACAAGTATAGGAAGGATCCTTAGGTTCAATCTCCGGTTCATTCATGAACTGCCGAACTCTTTTTACGCCGGACACTCCTTCCTGCATCTCTTCTAGTTCCTTTCCGATCTCCGTAATCGGAGAGAAAATGTTGGAAATCAACGTCAAGGAAGCAGCATAGGTTCCGACAGAGATGCCAAGCGAGAGGAAATCCGCATGGCCGGATCCATAGCAGACAAGCAAGGTGACCGCTGAGATGAGTGATGCTTTGATCAGATCAATGATTGGGGAATAGACAGCATCGAACCAAGAGGATTGATCTCGGGCCTGGAAGGAACGCCCCAAAAGGACTGCATACTCCTCCTCGCGATATTGTTCTTGATCTAAGTTATGAATCGTCCGGCTGGCATCGATGCTTTCGCTCAAGGAGTTCGATTGGGCATTGATCAGCTTTCTATTCTTCATCTGATTTTTCAGCATTGATTTCCGAAACGAGGAAGTGATCAGAAAAATCAGAGGAAGCAAGGCAAAGATGATCAGCCCCAGCATCCAGGAAAAGGTGAAAACAGAGACGATGATGCCGATGATTTTGATCAAAGAGACAAGGATAGAGACGATGCCTGTCGCAAACAAGGTCTCGATAGAGTAGACATCATCCATAACCTGAGAGTGCATCTCGCCGGTTCCATGGCTGGTGAAATAGGATGGCTTCATCCGATGGGTTTTCTGCATCATCTCATAGCGCAGCTCATGAATCATCTTCTGACCGAAAAAACTGATCATGAAGTTCTCAAAGACAGTGAAAGCACCGACGAAGAAATAAGATCCAAAATAAAGGGTGACAAGCAAAGCGATCTTTCCGCTTGCTGGTGTAGCAGAAGCAAGGCTTGGCTGAATGAAATCATCGATGACAAAGCGGAGCATGAAAGGAGGAAGAAGGCCAGAGAGCGCTGCGCCAAGGATGGCGATGGCTAAAAACAGTAGAAGGACGAGATGGCGTTTGAGAAAACGGAGGAGGAAATCCCGGATTCGAAACTCACTCATGGTTCACCTCCACCGCCTGAAGGCGATATAACTCCTGATAGGTCCTGTTTCCCTGAAGCAGACTGTCGTGCGTTCCAATCGACATGGTTCTGTCGCTGTTGATGACGGCGACCTGATCGCACATGGGGAAGTAGGAAAGACGATGGGAGAAGAAAAGAACGATGTTATCTTTTGCTAAGGTGCGGAGCTGGTTCATGATCTCATGCTCCGTTTTGATATCCACCGAAGCGAAGGGATCGTCTAAGATGACAAGGCCTTTCTGATGGAAGATGGTGCGAGCCAAGGCGATTCTCTCTTGCTGTCCGCCGGAGAGACGTACCCCTTCGTTTCCGATCACCGTCTTCTCTTTTTCAGGCATGGTGTTGAGATCTTTCTCAAACGAAACCATCTTCAGATACGGAAGTACAGACTCGGGATTTCCAAAGGCGATATTCGCCTGAATCGTCTCGGTAAGAAGGTCAGATTTATGTCCCATATACACGACGTTTCCTTTGATCTCGCCTTCCGAATAATCCCGGATTTCCTTGCCGAAAAGAACAGCGCTTCCTTCATAAGGAAGTTCCTGAAGGAACACCTTGCCGAAAGCGGATTTTCCGGAGGCAATCGGACCCGTAAGAGCGATGATCTGACCGCGATGTGCCTGAAGGTTGATGTGTTCAAACAGAGGACCTCCTTCTAAAGAGATGCCGAAGTCCTTCAGCTCAAGCCCATCCTTCTGATCGAAGGCAACAGGTTTGCTGTATTCCTGATAAGGTTGGATGAAGGGCTCGATTCTCTTCCAAGCAGAGAGGCCTTGTTCCACGGAGGAAAAAAGCCTGGCCGTATGGCTGGCTTTGGAGGCGAGCATGACAAATGTCGAGACATAGGTCGTAAAGACACCGATCGTCCAGGTCGGTTTCATCAGGACCGGGATATAGACAACAAGAGGCGTGGCAGCGATGACATAGGTAGGAGCAAGGAGCAGAATCGGAATCAAACCTGCTAAAGCGATGACTTCAGCAATCGGGATGATCGTGTTGGAAAGAAGGGCAGAGATCACATTCTTGGACTCGTACTGTTTCAGCGTATCATCGTAATGAGTGAGATTATCTTGATCCCGAGAGTTGATGCGATAAAGCAAGGCGTTGTCGAACAAATCAAACGTCTCGCCGGAAAGAAGAGAGTTCTGCTTTCTTGAAGTTGCACTTGCCAGATAGATTTTCTGTCGGAACGAGAAGGCAAAGATGATCGCTACCGCAATCGGGATCAAGGCAAAGAGCGTCATTTTCCACTCAAAGAGCATCAGATAGACGATATAAACAAGGAACAGGAAGAGTGTATCGAAGATCTCGGTTGTCAGTTTGCGCATGCCTTCGACCGTCTGGAAGACATCCGACTGGCACCGGGAAAGAAGAGTGCCGACATTCTCCTTCTCCAACTCATTCATGCTCTCGTGAAGGATGTTGTTGTAAAGATGAATCCGCATCGACGTGATGGCGTTGTTAGCAAACCGCCTGATGGCATAACGCTTAATGGCTCTGGCGATTTCCACAGCAAGGATGACAGCCAGATAGATCGATGTCATCTTAAGCACGGAAGAGAAGTCACAGGCATCCGCCTGCAAAGCATCGACAAGCTGTCCTTGGAAGAAGGGACTCGCCAGTATTCCGATGTTGTAGAGCAGACCGGAGATCAGGATGATCACACAGAGAAAAGGTCGGCTTTTCCAGTAGGAGAGCAGCGATTCCGGGTGATTGACCGTCTTGATGTGTTCTTCTTTTACCACAGCTCATATTTTACTACACCGATGATTAAGCCCGTGTCAGGAAACACGGAAATTATCTGACAAAACAGCTTTGTCAGAATGAAATTACATCACTGAGCCGATATAATATCTGCGGAAGAAGGAAACTCTATGGAAAAGACAATCATCACTGTCGTCGGGAAGGACAAAGTCGGCATCATCGCCGCCGTCTGTTCTTTCCTCGCAAAGAACGATATCAACATTCTGGATATCTCTCAGACGATCGTCAGCGGTTATTTCAATATGATGATGATCACGGACATCACCAAGGCCAAGGCCGATTTTCATCAGCTTGAGGAAGAACTTTCTTTCCTTGGCAAAGAGATCGGTGTCCGGATTCAGATGCAGCGGGAAGAAATCTTCGACTGCATGCACAGGATTTAAGTATGATCAGCATCAATGAGGTCAGTGAGACCAACCAGATGATACAGGAAGAGAAGCTGGATGTCCGCACAATCACGATGGGAATCTCCCTGTTAGACTGCTGCGACAAAAATGTTTCCCTATGTTGTGAAAACATCAGAGCAAAAATTTTCAGATCCGCTAAAAATCTGACCAAAGTCGGAGATGAAGTCTCCAGCGAATACGGCATTCCGATTGTTCATAAAAGAATCTCCGTCACCCCGATTTCCCTAGTCGGAGCCAGCTGTTGCAAAACCATCGGCGATTATGTCCAAATCGCCAGAACATTGGATGATATCGCCAAGGAGCTGAACGTCAATTTCATCGGTGGATATTCAGCCATCGTCAACAAATCGATGACGGAGAACGAGGCGCTGTTCATCTCCTCTCTCCCCATAGCACTATCCCAGACCGAGCGCGTCTGCGCTTCCTTAAACGTCGCATCCAGCCGCACCGGCATCAATATGGACGCTGTCCGGCTCTCCGGACACATCATCAAATCTCTCGCCTATCAGACCAAAGATCAGAATTCAATCGGTTGCGCCAAGCTGGTCATCTTCTGCAATGCTCCGGATGACAATCCTTTCATGGCGGGAGCATTCCATGGCATCAGCGAAGGAGATTGTGTGCTGAATGTCGGTATATCCGGACCAGGCGTGGTCAAACGTGCTTTGGAGAAAGTCCGAGGAAAGGATTTCACATCGCTCTGCGAAGAGATCCGAAAAGTCGCCTTCAAAATCACCAGAGCCGGTCAGCTGATTGCGGAAGAGGCAGCAAAACGGCTGAACATTCCGTTTGGTATCATCGACCTATCTTTGGCTCCGACTCCCGCCGTAGGCGATTCTATCGGCGAGATTTTTCAGGAGATGGGATTGCAGGCGGCCGGAGCTCCAGGAACCACCTGCGCCCTCGCCCTGCTCAACGATCAGATCAAGAAGGGCGGAATGATGGCTTCCTCCTCGGTCGGCGGACTCTCCGGCGCCTTCATCCCGGTCAGCGAGGATCACGCCATGATCGAAGCCGTGAACCAAGGCTATCTGCGTCTTGAAAAGCTGGAAGCCATGACCTGCGTCTGCTCGGTCGGTCTTGATATGATCGCCATTCCAGGAGATACTTCGGAAGAGACGGTCTCTGGCATCATCGCCGACGAGATGGCACTAGGAATGATCAACCATAAGACGACCGCAACAAGACTGATCCCTGCCTATGGAAAGAAAGTAGGAGAGCAAGTGGAATTCGGCGGTCTGTTAGGATCTGCTCCGATCATGGAAGTCAACGAGGCAGATTGCTCTGATTTTGTCAACCGCAAAGGCCGGATACCAGCTCCTCTCCACAGCTTCAGGAACTGATCGGGCAAATCCGTGGCTTATCTTTGAAAAGTACTATACAATAAAGAAACAAGGAGAAACATAGACATGAAAATCGCAATTACCTACGACAGCAAGACCAAAGAAGTCTTCCAGCACTTCGGAAAGACAGAAAACTATCTGGTTTATGATACCGAGACCAAAGAGAAGAACATCATCGATAACGGCGGTTTCTCTCACAAAGAACTGATTCCTTACCTGAGTGAGAAAGGCATCGAAGTCATCATCTGCGGCGGGGTCGGCACTCCAGCGATCGAGCTCTGCAAAGAAAAGAGCATCCGTGTCATCCCGGGAATCACCGGATCAGCAGACGCAGCTCTCCTTTCCTTTCTCAACGGAACCCTCTCTGGAGATAACTCCGTTATCCACGAATGCGGATGCCATCACAGCTCGTAAGCCTGAAGTCCAGTATTCACGGATGAGCTCTATCAGTCTGACTTCATAGGGCTCAATCTTGAAGATCGGGTTGTCATTCCCTTTCAGATTCGGCTCGTGATTCATCTCGCTGGACGAAGAGAGATAAAATAATACCTCGCATAGTAAGATAGGATACTTCGGCATCGCTTGTCTTGAACCACACATCATGGACAGTGCGATGCTCGTGTTGATGATCTTTTCTTTCTGCAGATATCGACCAATCAGAGCCACGTGGACCTGAATTATCTTTTGCTTTCCGATGATGAAGGCATCGAGTCTACGCAGGCTGATGTGAGATTCTTTTTCATAACTATAATCCTCAGATTAAGAAAGATGGTGATATAGGCAATTCTGATATTTTCCATCATCGTCAGTTTGCTACGATCATCTAAGCATTTTAAACCGGATTCTTGATATTGTTATAAGTAAATCATCTGGCTTGCCTGCAAAACAAAGAAGCCTTGTTCTCGTTTCACTACCGTTCTATAGTTAGATTGAAATTCAACGTTAGGCGTTCACTACAGAATGACTACACCTTGTTCTGCCTCGTTGCTATACTGATGAGAAGAGATACGATCTGTGGATACAATTCCGTCGATTCCTTCTCGGGAAATAGGGTGCACGGCTCTAGGAGGAAACTTAATATGATCAATCTGACATTCCATCTCAGCGGCGATGATGCCTGGTTGAAAACCTATGTCCTCGATGATGGAGAATATTCCCGCAAGGGTTGACTTCATCATGCGATGATTGTCTGCCCTGGAGGCGGATATGCGTTCTGTTCAAAAGATGAAGGGAGCCTGTCGCTCTTTTCTTTGCCAGGCATGGCTACCACGCCTTTGTCCTGCATTATGATTGTGGAATCAAACATCCTTTTCCTACTCAGCTTCAGCAGTTGGCAGAAGCGTTCAGCATCGTCAAAAACCATATGCAGGAATGGCGCATCGACAGAATCGATATCATTGGTTTTTCTGCCGGAGCGAACCTCGCCTTATCTCTCGGATGTTTCTTCGATCGCAAAGACTTACTGAAAGAATTTTATCCTGGAAACAATTCTCTCACACCGTCTCACATCCTCTTAGGGTACCCTGCCATTACGCTTCATCCGATACATCCAAAAGGGGATCTTCCGCAAGCTGTCATCGCTTTGATTGAAGCCGGAAAGATGCCGGACTTCCGCGGTCCGACCATCCGAGAAATTCTTCTCGGAAAAGAAAATCCCTCTGAGAAAGAGCTTGAAAGTCTCAACCTGTTGCAATATTTGAGACATGATCTACCACCCATTTTCGCTTTCGGCTCTTATCAGGATACCATCATTCAGGCCTCGGATCTCACCGAACTTGCGAGGCGACTCGTTGAGCTTCATGTCCCGATTGAACTACATCTTTTTGCAGATGGACCTCACGGGGTTTCCCTCTGCGATGAAACGGTTAAATCCAAAGATGAGATTGATGGACTCAATATGCGATATTGGACCACATTAGCCTTAGGTTTTTTGGAACACAACTGACCATCGTAGAAGCGGTCATCTTTGCGTTGAATAACGTCATCCGTTCTACCGATAGATTCCACAATCAGGCTCAGAAGAAAATCCGCACTGGCAGACACATCCAATCCACCTCCATTGAAGAGAAACAAAGCAGCTTTCTTCGGAAAAATACAATTAAATTGAAAACCCCATATGCTTCAGGAAAATTGGCATATGGGGTTTTCGTGTGTTTAGATCAGATCATCAACAGCATCTGCAAGACTCTTCAAATCCTGATCGCTGACTTTATAGGCGTCTTTATCCGTCACTTCATCCACCTTCAAATCCTGTCCCTGAAAGAATAGGATACGTCCGTTCAAGGCGTAATTCATATTGACCTTCGTTCCGAACGTATAGTCGCTGACACTGTAGGTGTTCTCATAGCTGTAATGAACATCGATTGTAGCACCGATGGAAGAGATTCCCTTGTCATTGAAAATGAAGGAGAGAGAGTAATTGTTGACGTTGAATGAGCGCTTGATGTCGTGCTTCACATTGAGGACGGAGGTCGTAGTATCTCCCTCTTTCTCTCCGCTCTTTTTCTCATAGCGGAATGCTTCCGTGAAGGAGACCTCGTCCATGAAATCATAGGCCCCATCAAGATCCTTTGTCTCAACCGAATAGGAGTAAGTTCCGTCTCCGTGCTCCTGTGCTTTCAGTTTTCCGCCCTTCGAGGCGATGCGCTCGATCTTCTTTGAAACGCCATCCGTGAAGTTCTTCAGGTTGTCTTTGGAGACAAGGGGAAGATACTCTTGCGTCAGACCGGCATCGACTTTCACTTTGGCATCCATCGTCAGAGTGGAGATGGCGTTATCAGAGAAACCCTGATAGTCCTTGTTTTCGTTGCTGATGGTCTCAAACATCGACTGAAGCTTCGTATCCGAGAGATCAAAATAAACCTGATTCTGATCCAAGTATGCCTTCAGCCCATAGGTGCCGGAAGGTGCTTTGTAGTTGCTCCTGAAGCTGTCGGCAACCAAGCTTCCCCCGACATCGAACTTGCCGTTGGCAGAAGCGGAGGCTTTGAGATCCTCCACCTTTGTCGCTGTCATTCCTCTCACGCCAGCATGAAAAGCGACGTCATCGAGATGAGCATGACGTTTAAACTTGACGGATCCTTTCTCGCTCTTTCCTTTCGGATAAGAAGTCTCGGCGGAAAAGTCATAATGCATATAGGCCTTATCCATCGACAGGCCTAACGCATCATCATCTTCCATGGCCTGGGTAGCGACATCCATTTGCTCCTTGGCTTTTTTGACAGAGATCTCTTTCCCCTTCGGAACAGCGCCGCCTTCTTTGGGAAGGCTGTTCCCACAGCCCGCAAGAAGCGACAGAGAAGCAACTAACGGCAAGAATTTCAGCTTTTTCATATTTTTTATCCTCGTTCACTTAATACACAGAGAAGGAAGAGGTTTTATTGGAGGAAAAGAAAAATTTTTGAAACTTGTTTGAACGACTTCTTTGGTTTTGCCGGATCGGCCAAAAAAAGATGATCTAAGGTTTTATTGCTTTCTGCTTGTTCTCTCCCCTGAATCTCATTCCGAAAAGTGGTAGGACAGTGAGCCATCCGTGTTGACGGTGTACGTGAATTCAGTATGAATTCCGGATAGATCGGAAGCGACGATGTCGAGATAATCGACATGATACTGCTTCTTTCTGTCATCGTATTCTGTCGTTGCCTTGACTAAGCTTAACCCCGTCCGATGAGCCATGAAGCAGCGGTCAAAATCAGAGGTACCTTTGCTGAACTCCATCGAGATGAGATAGGATTCAGAGTCATTCCTGTCCCGAGTGCGGTCAGAGATGCGGCAGAACAAGCCTGTTCCGTCCTCATCGCTGCCCTGAGCGATCGTGATCTTCTTATCCGTGCTGTAGAAGACAGAACGGACAAGTTTTAAATCTTCATCGCTGTCACAATAGATATATCCTTTATAGGTTTTATCCGACATCTGATACAGAGCGATATTCTCGTTCTGTCCATCGCGAATATCCTCTTTTGTATAGACCTTGCTGTCGCCCTGAATCAGAACATAGGGATATTTTTCTCCCTCATAGGTAAAATTCGTCTTTCCATAGCGGACAGAAAGCTTGTTTCCGGTTCCGAAAAAGCTATGGATCGTCTCATAGAGCCCGTCATAGTTTTTCCTGACTCGGGCCTGAACATCCGAAACATTGATGGAAATAGAGCGCTTCGCATTGGAGTTCGTCTGATTTTTGGGAGCAAACTGCGAACCATAGAAGAGCTGAAGCCCGGTCTGACCGACAAGAGAGGCATCGTCTAACGGAAGTTCCTCTTCTAAGATGGGCTGAAAGGAAGAGGGTTGTTTCGGCGTAAAGATGACAGCGCAGATTGCGGCTGCCGTGCAGGCGAAAACAAGTCCGCCAGAGGCTGGAATCCACCAGCGGTTCTTCGAAGCAGGCTTTCTCTCCGGAATTTGCTTTGCCTGATAGACAGAAAGAATCTCCTGAGAAGAGGTTCTGATACTGAATGTTTCGCTCTCCTTCTTCAGTTCCTTATCGATATCCATCTTTCTCTAATGCCTTTCTCATTTTCTGAATCGCATTGTTGTACGTCCAAGTCACCGTCCCTAAGGGTTTGTGTAATAGGGAAGCAATCTCCTGATGCGAGAGCTCCTCGATCGAGTGAAGGATGACAATCCGCATCTCCGTCTCATTGAGTACCTCCTTCATCACGTCAAAGACATGATGATCCTCGCTTCGAGGCGATTCGTCGTCGGCCACCTCACTGACATCAACGTTGTAAGCGAGGTGACGGTATTGCTTTTTGGTGTTGATAGCAAGGTTTGTCGCCGTCTTCATCAGATAAGCCAGAACCGACCGATCCGCTTTCAGCTTGGGAAGCTTCTCCAGGAACTTCAGGTAGGTATCCTGAAGAATGTTCTCTGCCTCATCCGGATTCTGAAGGATAGCGTAAGCAGAAGAGTAGACGCCCCGCTTCGTGAGTTCGTAAAACTCATCGAAGTATTCCGTTCTTCCTTCCTGAAGCAAGATGAGCAGCTCGTTTAGATGGTTTGTGTCCATGGATTGATCTGATTCACTATATACACAATATTATGCGTGATTTTATTGGAGGAAGAGAAACATTGATGAAAAAGAAAGAAATCAGAGATTGAAACTCTCTGCAGAAAGAATACAATAGACCCGTTTGCCCGGAGGACCTTATGACAATCATCAAAGACGTGTTCACCGATCAGAACTTCCTAGGCGCCGTCATCTCATCGATCGCATTCATTCTCATCGGATTTCTGCTGAGGCGGTCTCAAATCATTCAGGAAAAGGGAAGAGAAGTCATCAATGCGATCGTCATGTGGGTCGCCATTCCCTGCATGGCGTTTGTCGCCTTTATGAGCGACTTCAAAGAAGAGGAGTTCCTTTCGAATATCATCATCCTGCTGCTGGATCTCTTCTTCTATGTTGCGGTGCTGGCAATCGCAAATCTCTGTTTCCTAAAATCCGAGAACCGAAGAATCTACGCCATCCTGATCGCAGTCGGTCAGCTGACCTTCTTCTCTATTCCTCTGCTCAGCTCCATCTATGCGGATCATCTTTCCGAGGTTCTTATCCCTGGTTCGATGATGACGCTTCCTTTCCGCTTCATCACGTATCTTTACGCGTATCTTGTCATATCGGCAACGAAGATTTCCAAGAAGACATTCGGAAAGACAATGAAAAACATCTTTTTAACTCCGATTATGATATGCATGCTCGCCGGATTCCTGGTCTGGATCACGCAGAATGTCACCTGGCAGGTTCATACCAAAGAAGGTTCCTTCGGCTTTCTACGCATCGACAAAACGTTACCTGCTCTGTACCAGATCTTCCGCTTCGGAAACAGCATGGCCACACCGATCTGCATGCTGCTGATGGGTGTCACCTTAGGAGAAGCGGACTTCTTAAAGGCTTTGAAAAATACAACCGCCTGGATCATTGCCCTTTCCCGTTCGCTTCTCGTTCCGTTATTCATCCTAGGCTTCTGTCTGCTGCTTCAGGCCTTGGGTTGGTTCAACTTCACCGAGTATCAACTTGCTGCTCTCGTCATCGGAAACGCCGCTCCTGTCGGTGCTGTCGTCTCTGTCTACTGCGGAAAGTACAACAAGGAAGGCTACTTAGCCAGCGATACTGTCTTTCTTTCGACTTTCCTCTGTGTGCTCTCGATTCCGCTCTGTCTCATCCTCATCCGCCTCTCTCTGCAGTTAGCAATCTTCGCCTGATCTTCTTGTTTCCTCCTCTGCTCCTTGCTAAACTATTGCCCGGACTTTCGTCCAAGACAGTTCGCCGTTACCATCCTGTCTCTAAATAAAACCAGGAACAATTCCGCTGAAACAGATTTTTCAAGGCGCCATTGTTCATCGACGCCTTTTTTCTTGTCACGGAGGATGAAATCATGCAGAAAAGAAACTTTGTGAAGCCGCTGTGGAACCAAATAAAAGATTTTTTCAGTCCGAAGGAATGGATCAAGACGTTGCGCGCTGTGCCAGGGCTTGCTCTAGCTTTGATCGTGGTCGCCAACATCCTGATGAATGTCCTTGCCAACAAATCCATCATCGAGCTGAAGATACCCGGAACGGATTCTTACTGGCTGATTCAGGATGCCGGTATCTGCTTAAGCTGGATCGGTTTTCTGATCGGCGATCTCATCGTCAGGAACTTCGGCGCAAAGCATGCGATCCGCGTCAATCTCACCGCACTGATCATCTCGCTTTTTGTCTCTCTCTTGCTCGTCTTAGTCGGCTATATTCCCGGAACGTGGTCTCCGGAATTCAACTATGTTGATCCTCAGATTGCCAAAGCGGTGGGTGATTCCATCAATGCGGTCATGGGCAACGTCTGGTATGTCATCTTAGGTTCAGCCATTGCTTCCGCCTGTGGCTTAATCATCAACAACATCGCCCAGGATCGGATCCTGAAAAAAATATCCGCTAAGCACGGCGATCATTACTGGGGTTATCTTCTCGCCGGAGGTCTCTCCACCATCTTCGGCCAGATCCTGGATAATTTTGTCTTTGCTTCTTTGGTCTCTGTCCACTTCTTCCGTTGGACGTGGCTGACTGCCCTGATGTGTTCGCTCGATGGCGCTCTCCTTGAACTTGCCGTGGAGATGCTCTTCACGGCGTTGACCTATCGCATCTCCAAGAACTGGGATAAAAACCATATCGGAAAGAAGTGGTTAGACGAAGAAAAAAAGGAAGGAGCAAAAAACACGCGATGAGAATCATCGTCACCGGCTCAAGCCGAGGCATCGGCAAAGCGATCGCCCAGAAATTTCTGAAGGAAAATCACACGATCATCGGAATCGACAAGGAAGAATCCTGTATCGATCATCCTCATTATCAACACGTGATCTGTGACATTCTGAATGGTGCTCTTCCCGAGATACCGGATGCTGAAATCCTGATCAACAACGCTGGCATCCAATCCGGCGAAGTCATCGATGTCAACCTGAAAGGCACGATCCGCGTCACGGAGAAATACGCCTTCCAGGATCACATCCGCTCCGTTCTGTTCATCGCCTCATCCTCAGGAAGCAACGGGGCAGAGTTCCCAGAATACGCCGCTTCCAAAGGTGGCGTCATCGCCTATATGAAAAACGTCGCTTCCCGCCTTGCCATCTATCAGGCAACTGCAAACTCCTTGTCTCCGGGAGGTGTCATCACTGATCTTAACAGCCATATCCTCAAGGATGAAAAGCTCTGGAACGCCGTCCTGAATGAAACCCTGCTTCGCAAGTGGGCAGATGCCGATGAGATTGCTGAATTCGCTTATTTCCTGACCGTCATCAATTGTTCCATGACCGCTCAGGATCTTCTTATCGACAACGGAGAACAGGCAAAATTCAACTTTATCTGGTAACAAAAAGGCCACGGCAGCAAGAGGAGCCATGGCCTTTTTTATAGAGCGTAATTTACTTTGCCATACCGGCAGTGATGATCGCCATCTTATAGACCTCATCCGCCGTGCAGCCGCGGGAGAGATCGTTGATCGGGGCGTTGAGACCTTGGAGAATCGGACCATAGGCTTCATATCCGCCGAGACGCTGTGCGATCTTATAACCGATGTTGCCGGCTTCGATGAGCGGGAAGATAAAGGTGTTGGCGTAACCAGCGACAGGAGAGTTCGGGCATTTGACTTTGGCGACGACAGGAGAGACAGCCGCATCGAACTGGAACTCGCCGTCGATGACTAAGGAAGGATCCTTCTCATGCGCAGCGATGACCGCATCGTGAGAGAGCTTGACGGTTCCGCCCTTGCCAGATCCATACGTGGAGAAGGAGAGGACAGCGACCTTCGGATCAATGCCGAAGAATTCTGCGGTCTTCGCGGTTTCGATAGCGACCTCAGCCAGTTTGTCCGCAGCCTTGACCAGGACTTCACCCGTCGTCTTATCCACCGTATCCGTATAGTCGATGTTGATGGCGCAATCGCCCATAGAAATTCTCTCCTCAACACCATCCTTCTCACGGACGAGAACAAAGGAAGAGGAGACAAGATGAGCGCCCGGCTTTGTCTTGATGAGCTGAAGCGCCGGTCTCACCGTATCCGCTGTCGAGTACGTCGCTCCGCCGAGCAAGGCAGAAGCTTTGCCCATCTTCACGAGCATCGTGCCGAAGTAGTTGTTCTTCTTCAATAATTCTGTGCACTCTTCTTCGGTCATCTTGCCTTTTCTGAGTTCGACCATCTTAGCGACCATCTCCGCAAAGCCTTCATAGTGAAGCGGATCTAAGATCGTGGCTTTGGAGATATCAAACTTACCGGCAGCAGCTTTTCTGACGGCATCCACATCACCGCAGAGAATGACATCCATCAGATCTTCCTTCAGAAGCCTGTCCGTCGCAGAAAGGATTCTGTCATCCGTTCCCTCGGTCAGAACAAGAGTCTTCCTTGAAGCCTTCAGATTATCGAGCAGCCTATCGAACGTTCCCATATGTGATTTCCTCCGATTTCATACTAGACATTCAGAACATCTTCATTATATCGTTTCCGCAAGTCAGAAGATACGATTATCCACCTTGGGATAGCGATCAAGGATCATTCTCTTTCCAAACGACAGCTAGGCTTTTCTGCTTTTCTTCTGACAATCCGGACAGACCCCGTAGATTTCAATGTTTTGATCCCTCAGGATGAAGCCTGTCTTTTTTTCAAGCTCTTCATTCACCTCATGATAAGGACAGCCTTCGAGCGGGATCCGCTTATGGCATTCGGTGCAGACCAGTATGTGACTATCTTCCTCCCGAATCAGAGAATAGATGTTTTCCTTCTTTTCGTTCACTTCCCGATGAACCAGGCCAACCTTTTCAAAGGTGTTGAGCGTCCGATAGACTGTCGAGAGATTGACGTCTTTTTTTTCAAAGGTATAGAAAAGCTCTTCCGCTGTCACCGGATGGGTTTGCTTCCGCAGGGACTGCAGTATCCGCTCACGATTTTTCGTCCGTTTCAAGCCAAAATGTTCAAATGCATTTTCAATCATATGTCTTATTCTGAAACATTTTACTTGATAAATCAATACAGGAAGTGTATATTTTGTAAATGCAAATCATTTGCATTACAGAAAGGCAACACAACATGAAAAAAAGAACGTTATTCGTCGCTGCAGGTCTCCTCTTGAGCTTAGCATCCTGCCGCACCAACAAAGCCACCTCTCATACGATCTACACTTCCTTCTATCCGATCTATGACTTCACCAAGCGCATCGTCGGCGATAAATACAAAGTCGTCAACATCACGCCTGCGGGAAGTGAACCACATGACTATGAGCCCAAAGCCAAAGACGTCGATGAGATGAAAGACGGCGCTGCCATCTTCACCAACGGCCTCGGTCTGGAAACCTGGACCGGCTCTCTGCCTAAAGCCATCAATGAAAAAATCCATGTCGTCTCTACTGGCATCGAGACCAATAAGATCAACGGTGTCGTCGATCCCCACATCTGGCTCTCTGTTCCTAACGCCATCAAGGAGATGGGAAACATCCTGAAGGAGATGAAGGGTATCGACAAAGATAACGCCACCTATTTCCAGAGCAATTACGACAAGGCGGTGAAAGAGTTCGAAAAGCTTCACACCGAGTACAAGACAACACTCGCCGGCGTCAAAAACAAATATCTTGTCGTCTCCCACGCTGCCTTCGGTTATCTCTGCCAAGAATACGGATTGACGCAGATTTATGTCTCCGGTCTCACTCCGGATGATGAACCTACACCGAAAGCGATGGAGGATATCATCAAGAAAGTCGGAGAGTATAATATTACTACGATCTTCTATGAGGAGCTCGTCTCTCCGGAAATCTCCAAAAAGATTGCTGAGGAAGCTCATGTCAAAACCCAGACCCTCAACCCGTTAGAAGGTCTGACAGAAGAAGAGCTGAAAACAGAAGATTATCTCTCCGTCATGAGAGATAACCTGAAACGAATCGAGGAGGCCAACCGTTAGTGATTCAATTCGACCATGTCTCTTTTTCCTTTCCCGGCACACCTGTCCTCAACGATATCTGCTTCACTTTGGAGGACGGTCAGTTCATCGGCATCCTAGGTCCTAACGGCGGAGGTAAGTCCACTTTCCTCCGCTTGGCATTAGGCCTGCTCAAGCCGACGAAAGGCAGGATCACACGAACCTGCCAGCGGATTTCCTATATCGCTCAGACTACCTCTCTCTCAGATTCCTCTTTCCCAGCGACAGTCGAAGAGGTCGTCGGTCTCGGTCTTGTGGATGCCTCCATCCGCTTTCGCTTCAGAGAAAGAAAAGAGAAAGTGAACGCTGTCTTAGAGCAGCTTCAGCTCACTCCCTTAAGAAAGAGACTGGTCAATGAACTCTCCGGCGGTCAGCTCCAAAAAGTCAAGATTGCCAAAGCCCTGATCTCCGCTCCTGACCTCATCGTCCTCGATGAACCGGATGCCGGAATGGATGACAGTGCACACGAAAATCTGATCAGCATCATCAGCAAACTCCATCAGAAGAAAACGACGATTCTCTTCGTTTCCCATCATCCTCACGACTTAGAGGACGCCGATGCCGTCTACTTCATCGAACAAGGTAAAATCCTTACCTACGAAAAAGAATTGGAAAGAGGACATCACCATGTTGACCTCTGAATTTATGCGAATTGCCTTCGTTGTGGCAATCCTGCTTGGCATCGCTATCCCTCTGATTGGATCCTCTGCGGTATTCAAACGGTTATCCTCTTCAGGGGATGCACTTGCCCACTCCTCGTTGGCCGGTGTCGCCATCGGCCTAGCCGCCGGACTCAACCCGCTTGCCTTCTCCATCCTCACCTGCGTCGTTTCCTTCTTCATCATCGAGCTTCTCCGCAGGAAGTTCAACAAGTATTCGGAGATCGGCGTCGCGGTCGTCCTCTCGGCTGCGATCGGCTTAGCCGGCATCCTCTCCAGTTACACCAAAGCCAGCAACTTCGACTCCTATCTCTTCGGATCTATCCTTCTCATCTCAAGGCCGGAGCTCTATATCACCATCCTTCTCACCGCTCTCATCCTGCTCTTCTCCCTGCTCTTCTACCCTCAGATCTTCTCCTCCCTCTACTCCGAGAGTGAAAGCAAGGTCAACGGCGTCAAAGTCGGCATCCTCACCTTCGTTCAGGATCTCCTCCTATCCATCACCATCGCTGTCGGTGCCAAAGTGGTCGGCTCTCTTGTCGTCTCCAGCCTCGTTGTTCTTCCTACCGCTATCGCCTTGCAGATGAAAAAAGGCTATCGGTTCACGATGATCTCTTCCGTCTTCTTCTCTCTCACAGCCATGTTAGGCGGATTGACCATCGCTTACTACGCCAACCTGAAACCAGGTGCCACCATCGTGATGGTGGCGATATCTCTCCTTCTTATCGTCGTGCTGGGAAAATTCCTCCTCAGCCTACTCCCGAACAGGAAGAAAGACTGATCCCATCCAAAACAGTTTCCGTCGCTGATCTTAGTCCTGCTTCAGGACTTAAGTCATAGCGGAAACTTTTTAGTTGTTCAGCGGGGAAAGAATCACTTTCCCTTCTTTCCTGGTCTTCTTCATATCGATGATGCGCTGATTCTCCGATCCTCGGAAATTAAGTGATATATTGGCTAAGGCTAGGACGAATCTGCCATCCACCAGAATGTCGATCTGATCTAAAATCGCATCGGTGCATGTACCATATCGCTTCCCGCCGGGACAGAGATCGCTCTCATAGGTGAAGCCAGAATAAATCCAAATATTCTTTTCCGGAAGTTCTCTCCGGATCCTCTCAATCAAAGGAAGAATACCTTCCTGATTGGAAAACTCCATCGGTTCACCACCTAAGATGGTAAGTCCTTCATACTGAGGCTTTCTGAGCTCTTCGATCAAAGCATCCTCCATCTCTTTTGTGTATTCATGGCCGAAGGAAAAATCCCAGGTCTCCGGCTGAAAGCAGCCTGGGCAGCAATTGGTGCAGCCCGAGACAAACAGAGAGACTCGGATTCCTGTTCCGTTAGCGATATCACACTTCGTGATCTGACCGATGTTCATACCTACCTCCCTGAAGAAAAATCCCTCTGTCATGACGAGAGAGGGATAGACGTCACTTGCTGTTTTGCTTCACTTTCTCTTCTTCCTCATCGAATTCAGAGATGGTCACATGAAGTACCCGATCCTGAATTTCCTGAGTGCGGCCCTGATTCCAGTACTGTGTTCCAATGTAGCCGCAGGTTCTCCTTGCGACATGCATCTTCGTCTGATCGCGGTTTCCGCACTTCGGACATTCCCAGACCAGCTTGCCAGTCTCATCCTTGACGATCCTGATCTCACCGGTGAACCCGCAGTTCTCGCAGAGATCGCTCTTGGTGTTGAGCTCCGCGTAAAGGATCGTATTGTAGATATGCTTCATGATGGCGATGACGGCAGGATGGTTGTTCTGCATGTTGGGCACTTCGACATACGAGACTGCACCGCCTGGAGAAAGCCTCTGGAATTTCGCCTCTTTCGTCAGTTTATCAAAGGCATCGATATGTTCTCTGACATTGATGTGATAAGAGTTGGTGATGTAGTTGTGATCGGTGACACCTTTGATGATGCCAAAGCGCTTCTGCAGACACTTAGCGAACTTATAGGTTGTCGATTCCAAAGGCGTTCCATAGACAGAGTAGTCGATGTTCTCTGCTGCCTTCCAGGCTTTGCAGGAATCGTTGAGAAGCTGCATGATGCGAAGACCGAACTCTTCACCCTCCGGAGAGGTGTGAGAGACACCCTTCATGTAATAGACGCACTCCGCAAGACCGGCATATCCTAACGAGATCGTAGAATAACCATTGAATAGCAGCTTATCGATCGTCTCTCCCGACTTCAGCCTGGCGAGAGCACCGTCCTGCCATAAGATAGGAGCGACATCGCTGGGCGTCCCCATCAGACGTTCATGGCGGATCTGCAAGGCCCTGTGGCAGAGCTCAAGCCGATCGTGCATGATTTCCCAGAACTTATCTTCATCCTTGCCGGAAGAGCAGGCAGCATCCACCAGGTTGATCGTCACAACGCCTTGATTGAAACGGCCGTAATAACGATGCTTTCCCGGGACATAGTCCAAAGCATTGGCAACGTTGCCGACTCCGGCATCGGTAAACCGATCCGGTGTCAGGAAAGAACGGCATCCCATACAGGGATAGCAGTCGCCCTTCAGTTCCAAAGCCTTCTTTTCAGAGATATAATCCGGAACCATCCGCTTCGCTGAGCACTCCGCGGCAAGTTTGGTGAGGTAGAAGTACTTTCCGTTCTCGTCGATGTTGTCTTCCTGAAGGACATAAATCAGCTTTGGAAAAGCCGGCGTGATATAAGCGCCAGTCCGATCCTTGACCCCAAGGATCCTTTGACGGAGCATCACTTCGATGACTAAGGCTAAATCGTCTCGGATCTGGCCTTCCGGCACTTCATTCAGATAAAGGAAGACCGTGACGAAAGGCGCCTGTCCGTTTGTGGACTGCAACGTGATCAGCTGATACTGAATGGTCTGACATCCGGCTTCTACTTCCTTAAGGACTTCCTTTTCGACCAGCTCTCTGAACTTCTCATCTGTCGTATCGATGCCACAGGAAGTGAACTCTTCCTGAAGACGCTTGGCAATCTTCTTTCGACTCACATCGACAAAAGGAGCAAGGTGAGACATGGTGATCGTCTGTCCGCCATACTGAGAGGAGGCGACCTGTGCGACGACCTGAGAAGCGACCGTGCAGGCTGTGATGAAGGAGCGTGGGCGATCGATATGGGTGCCAGAAATACAAGTGCCATTCTGAAGCATATCATTTAGGTTGACCAAATCGCAGTTGTGCATATGCTGAGCAAAATAATCAGCATCATGGAAATGAATGACGCCCTCTTTATGAGCCTGGGAGATCTCGTTAGGAAGCAGGTAACGATTGGTATAATACCGGCTCCATTCTCCGGCCATATAATCTCGCTGAACTGAAAGAATCGTCGGATTCTTATTGGAGTTTTCCTGCTTGACTTCCTCGTTGTCTCTCTCAACGACACCGGAGATCTTCTGATCGATGTCCGACATCTTCCGCTGCTCGTTGTGTTTGAAGCGATACGTGATGTAAAGACGGGCAACCTTGTGCTTTCCGGTGTTCATCAGGGCATCTTCCACTTTGTCCTGAATTTCTTCGACCGAGAGGTCTCTGCCTGCATTGGAGGCGTCTTTCATAATGCCGTGAACGATGCCAGAAATCTCCTCTTCCGTCAGACGTTCCGAGGGGACGCCTTCTTCCTGATTAGCTTTTCGGATCGCATTGAAAATCTTGGTCTTGTCGAACGAAACCCGTTCTCCGGACCTCTTCATGACGCAGACTTTCGGATCGTCAATACCTAAATTACCATCTAAGGTTTCATCATAGATCATATGCTGTCCTGCCCTTTCTTCAGAGAGAAAACGACCTCCCGGTCATCATGCTATGTTCATCATACAGCATGTCACATTATAAATGTTTCAATATGCTTATGACTAAAGAAAATATGTGGTTTGAACACTGGGACAATACTGAGCATCAACGATATCTATCCCCTTGGGTTACGGATGACTCCTATTGGACACTTTTTTGATGTTGGTCTGATTTCTTGTTTTTTCCTTGTTATCTTACCAATCTCTTCTTTGTCGACTTCAATAAATTCATCTTTTCCACTTTTGACAGATGACCGATATGAGTCCCTAACTTGGACGATCAGCCATCTTTTTTGTCTAAGAACAATCGTGACAACCCGCTCGCACTCAGAAGCACGAATCGAAATCAAGGCAGTCGAAAAGGGCCACACCATTTCAAAAACAGCAACGATTACTTTTCTGAACAGATTTGAATGATTGTTCCGTTCATTGACCGCTCATGTAACCTGACCTGCCAGTGCGTTTCCCCTGAAAATTTCATCAAAAGAAAACACAGATACTACTAAGTAAAATCCTATCTGAAATCATCCTGAGGTCAGGAAGGATAATCCTGGGCAAAATATAGAGAGGATAAATCAGTATGATAAACAGATCGAACTTGGCAACTAGAAAAGGGGTGAGACATTGAAGTCTCTGGAATAACACTTGAACATCATTGGTTGCACCATTGTTGCACCACAGCAACAAAAAATCCCGATTTCCCGGGAATATTTACCTTAATGGTGGAGCCAACCGGGATCGAACCGGCGACCTTCTCGTTGCGAACGAGACGCTCTCCCAACTGAGCTATGGCCCCAACGCTATAAAATCATATCAAAAAGGGGTTCGTCTTTCAATCAACAAATTGAAGAATGATCTGATATTCATTCACGAGATCGGCCAATTTCATACTGGCATTTGCGGGGCTGGAAGAGGGTAGATAAATGACATCATCTGAGACAAACTTCCGATAATTCTCATAAGCGGTCTTTCCCGCAGTAAACACTTTTCTGATTTGGGAACGACTCAGAATCGGTGTGAAATCATTCACGACAATATTCCGAATGGACGAATCCGAGCTCCCTTTGATATCGCACTCATAAATCACATCGTATAAGGCGATATGATGCTTCATCAGAAAAAATTTCCGCTCTGAAATTGACTTTGGTTCCTCCTCATGAAAGAGAATCGAAAGAACAAGGAAGAACCGGTTCTGAGGATGGGCATAGTAAAATCCGGCTTTTCTTGTGGCAATTGAAGGAAGTGAACCTAAAATGAGAATCTCCGAGTCCGGACAGTAAAAGGGAGGAAGAGACTCATGCGTGATATGCTGATACTCCATCCTGTGTCAAAGCAAAAAACAGAAGCCTCTTCTTATTTGCGACGCTTAGAGATCACGATGATCTCTTTTCTGGTTGTCGCCTCAATCAGCAGCATAATCGCATAGGCGATAAAGAAGATGCCTAACATCAAACCGGCAAACTTCCTGAAGTCAGGGATGAGCCATAAGCAGATGCCGATTGAAAAAGCGGCAGCACCGGAGATGAGAATCAGCGTGTTGCCAAGGAGCATTCTCCTTAAAGCGAAGCCGATGACGGCATCGACGACAAGCAAGGCTCCGATCACCATCATGATCATAGAGATGATGCCTAAGAAATCGAATCCGCCGATGACCGGAATGCAGTAGACTCCCAATCCTAAGACGGCTCCCCCGAGAAGACCGGTGTCTGTCATGATGGTTTTGACTGCACTCAGCGACAAAGCGACCAAAGAGACGCCGCCGACGATCAGAGAGATGGCGATCATCCAATTTAAGAAGCTGTTGACGCCGATGACAGAAAGACACAATAGGATGCCGATCACCATGAAGATGATCGCCTTCATCAGATTCTGTGTTTTTGTATTCATAGAAAGAAATCCTCCGAGTCAATATTATATATAATGTTTTTGTATGAATGTTCTTTTACTCTTAGATTCTTTCAAAGGAACCTTAACCTCGGATGAGGCCAATCAGATCATCGAAGACAGTTTGCATCGTCTTCATCCGGAAATCTTCGTCAAGTCGTACTGTTTTGCTGACGGAGGGGAAGGTACTCTATCGGCATGGAAAAACGCGCTCAAAAAACGATGCGAGATTCAACAGGGCGTCGTCAACGGCCCGTTTCCGGGTGAGAAAATGATGGTTTCTTATGGAATCATCGATCAGAAAACCATTCTCATAGAGAGTGCCGAGATCATCGGCTTACCGAAAGTCGGTGCAAGGAAGGACCCCGCTTTGACAACAACGTTAGGAATCGGAGAGCTGATCCGTCAATCTCTTGATGAAGGATTTCGGGATTTCATCCTGAGCCTTGGCGGTTCCTCAACCAACGATCTAGGCAGCGGAATGGCAGCAGGACTAGGCGTCCGCTTTTATCATGACGAAGTTCCCTATCTTCCCACAGGCGGAACGTTAGGTCGATGCGACCATATCGACCTCTCCGGACTTGATCCGCGCCTTTCCTCTTCTCACTTCCTTGTTCTTTCCGACGTGACAAATCCATTGCTAGGAAAAAGAGGCGCTACCTATGTCTATGCTAAACAGAAAGGCGGACATCATCTTTCTGAGCTGGAAACTGGTATGCGATCCATGAATCGGCTGCTCACGATAGAAACAAATCAAGATTATTCTCGTCGAAAAGGTGCAGGAGCAGCCGGGGGATTAGGCTGTGCTTCCTTATACTATCTTCACGCAGACATCGTTAACGGAGCTAAAGCCATCTTATCAGCAATTGATTATGAAACATTGCTAACGAAGACCGATCTTGTCATCACGGGAGAAGGAAGAATCGATGAAAGTTCCTTCAATGGCAAAGCGATTTCCGTCATCAGTTCTCTCGCTAAAAAGCATCATGTCCCTGTCTTTGTCATCGGTGGAAGCATCACTGAGGAAGCGAAAGAAAAATTCTCTTCGTTCGGTATTGTTTCTTCCTTATCCATCGAACAGGAAGACCTTCCCATCGAAGCGATTAAGTCTCACGCCTCCGATCATCTGAGATCCCGTTGGGAATCTTATCTGAAACAAGAGATAAATTGTTTCGCTTCATAAGCCTTCCTTTATAATGCTCCTGTGTTTGGGAGGAATACTATGGACGAAGAAAATACCCTTTATGTCTCATCGCTCTCATCCCGCTACGCATCAGAAGAGATGCAGCGTCTTTTTTCCGAAACCTACAGAATCACCACGTTCCGCAAGCTATGGGTGATGCTGGCAAAAGAGGAGAAGAAGCTCGGACTATCGATCACCGACGAACAGATTCAGGAGCTTGAACCCCACGTCGACACCCTCAATCTCGCTGTTGCCAGAGAGAAAGAAAAAGAGATCCGTCACGATGTGATGGCTCAGATCTACGCCTATGGTTTAGAGTGCCCGAAAGCGAAAGGCATCATCCATCTCGGCGCGACATCCTGCTATGTCGACGATAATGCCGATATAATGATCATGAAAGAAGCTTCCTTGCTCCTCCTTGCCAAAATAGCTCAGGTCTTGGCCAACCTGAAGTGTTTTGCCTTGAAGTATAAATCTCTCCCTGCTCTTTCCTACACCCACCTTCAGCCCGCTCAACTGACCACCATCGGCAAAAGAGCAACCCTCTGGATGAACGAACTCATCCTGGATATGAAGAGCCTTCAGTATCAGATCGATCATCTGATGCCGTTAGGATGCAAAGGAACTACCGGAACCCAAGCATCCTTTGCCGACCTCTTTGATGGCGACTACAGAAAAGCCAAGACGCTGAATGAAAGCATCGTCAGAGATATGGGATTTCAGAAAGCCGTTCCTGTCTCCGGTCAGACATACACCCGGAAAGAGGACGCCTACTTGCTTCGCTCTCTTGCCGGCATCGGAGAGAGCGCAAACAAATTCGCTCAGGACATCCGTATGCTTCAGTCCTTCCGAGAAGCGGAAGAGCCCTTTGAATCCGCACAGGTCGGCTCCTCAGCGATGCCTTACAAACGGAACCCGATGCGCTGTGAACGGATCTCCGCTCTCTCTCGGTATCTCATCCTGAATTCCGTCAATTCCGATTTCAATGCCAGCTCCCAGTTCCTCGAGAGAACTCTTGATGATTCCGCAAACAGAAGACTGACGATCTCCGAATGTTTTCTGACCGCTGATGCCATTCTTAACCTCTATATCAACGTCACCGACGGACTTGTCGTCAACAAAAAAGTCATCGCTCATCGCGTCCAGGAAAACCTACCTTTCATGGCGAGTGCGAACATCATGATGGAAGCTGTGAAAAAGGGTGGAGACAGACAGATCCTTCATGAGAGACTACGCGTCTATTCTCAGAAAGCGGCCACGGAAACCAAACAAGGAAAAACCAACCGTCTGCTGGTCTGGATTGAAAAAGATCCTCTGTTCCCGCTGACACAAGAAAAGATCAATCATCTTGTTGATGCTAATAAATTCACCGGCTTTGCCGCAGAACAGACATTTCTCTTCATCCGAAAAGAAGTCGATCCTCTGCTTAGAAAATATCATCAGAAGACGATAAAAGAAACCTTATCGGTTTAAGTCAGGAGCAACGCAGTAGCACGTTTGACCGACTTTGAAGAATTCCCAGCAAAAGAGAATGCCGAAGTGATAGAATAAAGTTATGAAACAGGGATTATTGATTATTCTGTCTGGCCCTTCTGGTGTCGGCAAAGGAACGTTGACGAAAAAGCTGAAGCGCGAGCATCTGCTCGATGCTGTTTTTCCTGTCTCGCTGACAACGAGACAGAGAAGGCTGAAAGAGACGAACGAAAAAGAGTATCGTTTCGTCTCTGAAGAGGATTTCCTGCAGCGGATCAAAAACAAGGAATTCCTCGAATACACAAAGTATTGCGGACATTACTACGGCACGCTGAAGTCCGATGTCGAAGGGGCTTTACAGCGTGGAGAAAACGTTCTGCTTGAGATTGAGACAGAAGGCGCCAAAAACGTCATGGACCTTTATCCGGGCATGTACACGCTCGCTGTCTTCCTCGTTCCGCCTACCATCGAAGAGCTAGAGAGAAGAATCCGTCTCCGGCACTCTGAGAGCGAGGAGCAAATTCAGGAACGTATCGATCTCGCCAAGAGAGAGCTCACTTGCAAGGAACAGTACGACTGCTGCCTTACCAATTATACCGTGAATAAAACCGCCCTGCGTTTCATGCAGGCTGTCGGCAGAAGAGTCGCCTATATTGAGGCGAAAGAAAACAACGCACCTACCCCAGAAGGTTACATCATCAAGCGTCCATAGCTATGTTTTATCTTGTGAAGGTTCTGATCGGAAGAGTTGCGGTCGCTCTCGACCACCCTTTTTCCTACTGGTCTAACGATGATACCATCCACCAAGGTCTGAGAGTCCTGGTTCCTTTCGGTTCCTCTAAATCCACCATCGCCTTCGTCATCGAAGAGCCGACAGAGACCGAAGGAACACCGGAAGACTACTTCCAATCGACAGGAATCAAACTATCAGAGATCATCCGAAAAGTCGATGAGGAACCTCTTCTCGATAACCAACTGATGGATTTGGCAAAGCAAGTGACCCGCTGGTATAAATCCGATTTGATCAAAGTCTTAAGCGCCTTCCTTCCCTCCTCGCTGAAACCGAAGGAGTCCGCTTTGAAAAAGCCTCAGGGAAAATTTGCGGATTTTGTTTTCGCTCTTCCGGAATCCGGTCAGTTCATCAGCAAGAACGAAGGGAATCTCTACGACAAGATCGCAAAAGAACCCGATGGTCTGAAACTCAATGTCATCACCGCAAAAGCCTCGTTGAAAAGCTTGATTGCCAAAGGTCTGGCAGAGGTTAAAAGCGTACCAGTCTCTCGGATTCCTCAGCAGATTGTCAAAGTAATGAAAGATTTCGATCTCACGAAAGAACAGCAGGATGTTTATGACAAGATCCTCTCTTCCGAAGACCGTATCTTCCTGTTGGAAGGTGTCACAGGCTCCGGAAAGACAGCTGTTTACATCCGCTTGTGCGAACATTATCTGAAGGAAGATAAAGGGGCACTGGTCTTGATTCCGGAGATTTCTCTCACCGATCGGATGGCGGATCTGTTTGCCTCGTATTTCGGCGATGCCGTATCGATTCTCAACTCCTCTCTTTCCGATGCCCGGAAATACGACGAGTACCTCCGCATCAACAACGGGGAGGCTAAAGTCGTTCTCGGTACCAGAAGTGCCGTTTTTGCTCCGATCAGAAACCTCGGCATCATCATCATAGATGAAGAGCATTCAAGTGCCTACAAGCAGGATAACGATCCCTACTATGATGCCATCACCATCGCCAAGATGCGGGCAGAGCAGATTGACGGTAAACTCGTTTTAGGTTCAGCTACCCCCCGCATCATCGATAAGGCAAGAGCAGAGAAAGGTCTCTACCATCAGTTGTATATGAAGCAAAGGTTCAGCAAGAACCAGGATAAAGACATCATCATGGTCAACATGAACCAGAGCAACGCCTTTGATCCTAGGATCTCTGCCATGATCTCAACGAGGCTCCAACAGGAGCTTACGAAGAACCTGACAAACCATGAGCAATCGATGATTCTGATCAATCGAAGAGGTTACTCCCCGGTCTATATATGCCGTGACTGCAACACGACAGCGCTCTGTCCAAACTGCGGCATCCCGCTAAACTACCACAAGAGAGACGACTCGCTGCGCTGCCATCACTGCGGCTATCGCACGATGACGTATCAGTATCACTGCGAGAACTGTCAGGGAACCTCCTTCACCAGCTTAGGCTACGGAACAGAGAGAGCCTACGAGGAACTGCGTATGCTTTTCCCGAAAGCGAAAATCACGAGGCTAGACTCAGATATCGGTTCTAAAGAGATCCGGCACGAAGTCCTCTCTGATTTTGCCAGCGGGGAAACCGATATCATCATCGGCACCCAAGTCATCTCCAAAGGGCATGATTTTCCGAAGGTGACGCTCGCTGCCATCCTCGATGCCGATGCCTCGCTTCGGCTTCCCACTTATATGGCGAACGAAGAGACGTTCGATCTCATCTCCCAATTTGTCGGAAGAGCAGGACGAGGTGAAAAAAGAGGCCGGGTCTTGATTCAGTCTTACAATCCGAACAACACGGTGATACAATTGGCTGCCAGACAAGACTACGCCACCTTCTACCGCTACGAAATGGAAGAAAGAAAGTCCTACCTGTATCCTCCTTACGTCTATCTGACTTCCATCACGATCCGATCGATTGACCGCAAGCGGTCGATGGAGGTGGCTGATCAGGTCAAGCGTTATCTGCTTCAGGAGATCGGAAATCGGAAATTCAACGTCTATGGTCCAACCTCTCCCTACATTCCGCACATCAACGGCAGATACTATCAGTACATCCTGATCAAATACAAAAACCGGGATGAAGCCAGCCAGATCCTCGATGGCATCAAAGTGCTTCGCTTAGCCAATAAGGATGCCGAGATTGCCATCAATATGGATCCGGGTTCGGAAAGCATATAAGCAAAGGAGATCACAGACATGATCATCGTTTCAATCTTAGGAATGGACTACTATGAAGCTATCGAGAAGACAGAAGGCCTCCACACCAAGCTATCAGAAGCCTATCACATCCCTGACAACCAGCTGGAGTTCTTCGCCCCTCAGTCATTCATCATCCACGACGGCATCGAACAGACCTCTTTCCGCCTCAACATCAAAATCGAAGCTCCGATCGGAACCGAGGATAAAGAAGCTGAGGTCCGGGACATTCTCTTCGATCACTTTAAAAACACAGCCATCCATATGCGGGTTCTCTTCACCTACTTTGATCCGGAGCGCGAATATCTCAAAATCGATGATGAATACCCCGAATACATGACGCCGAACAACGTTGTCAAAGCGGAGCGTCAGCATCAGGAAGAGGAAGAAGAGTCCGCTCAGGAAGAGTTTGAGGAGCAGTACGAAGAGCCTTATATGGGTGATATCATCACTGAGTTCGACAGCTATGTAAAAGATCATCCAAACGCTTCACCAAATGAGGTTTATGAGGCGATTTCCGGAATCCGGAAAACCGTCAATCAAAAGCATAAAGACGAAAAGAAGAAGAAATAACAACCTGTCATCGTTACATATAAAAAGGATGCCTGTTATGTCAGACATCCTTTTTTAATTGAAATTGTTGTTTCGCTCAGACTCCCGGACTGGCAATCCCCCCTTCATCTATCACATCATAAGATTCAAAAGAAAAGTCCAAGATGACATCATGATTTTCTTCAATGAGATTCAGTCCGGATAGCTCTAGATGAAGGTGCCTGTCTTCCACATCGACTCTCACCGTCTTGTAATTGTCACACTCTTCTCCGATCACGGAGAACTCTTTCGCGCCTTGAAAGAGATAACGGAAGAGATGCCCGTTGAGACCGTCACAGCAATCATCGACATCGCCGTGCTTCTGGATTTCTTCATCGGAGAGAAGGGTAGGTTCATCCCCCTCTTCGTGGCAATGTTCGTGCTCTTCAGCATCCGCAACAACCAGCAGAGAAAGCGTCTCTCCCTTCTTTTCGTAACGGACCAGTTCACAATCCATCAGCAGGTGAAGATCGGCTTGAAGCTCACTTGCCTTCATGAGTCTGCTCCGTTTCTGAGGCTTCGTCTCGGTTCAGAATGACCGTCTTTCCATCGACGATGTCTTTTCGGATCACCTTGTTTTTCTTCTGCTTGCGGAAGAAAAGATAATAACTCAGAAGAAGGAAGAGCAGCGCCGTCAGCACCCAGTACAGTGAAAGGACAATGATGTCCGCTCTCGTCGGTCCTACCATCTCCGCCTCTCCGGACTTATAGCTGACAGAGCTATCGCCAAACAAGGTCAGTCCTTGTCCGAGCTTGACAGAAAAGGAGATAGAGAAATAAAGACCGACCAAGAAAAACAAAGCCATGAAAGCGATGATGATCCAGTCTTCTCTCGTGAATTTCTTAAAACGTTCAAAGTAAGTTTTCATCGTGTTTTAATTGTAACATATACGCTTCGTTTTCAATACAAAAAGACCAGCTTTCGCCGGTCTTATCGTAACAATTCTAGAATCAGAGTTCTGCGTTGTGGTAGACAGCCTGAACGTCTTCGATTTCATCGAAGGCATCCAGCATCTTCTGAAGTTTCTCTTTGTCCTCATCGTTGAGAGCGACAGTGACCTGCGGAACGAAAGTCGCTTCCGAGGTGGAGAAGTCATCCTCAGTGATGCTGAGGTCCTTCATCAAGATGTCTCTGGCCTTGTTCAGATCGGAAGGCGTGACCTGAACCACGAACGTGTTCTCATCGTGATCGACAGATTGAACATCGACTTCACCCATGATAAGGGCCTCTTCGATCTCCTCTTCCGTGTGATTAGAATCAAAGGAGAGGACGCCCATATAGCTGAAGTTGAAGGCAGCGCATCCGGAGTTTCCGATGTTTCCGCCATGATGCGTGAACCCGGCTCTGACTGCCGAGAACGCTCTCTTTTCATTATCGGTGAGCGTATCGACCATGATGGCGACTCCGCCAGGACCAAAGCCTTCATATCTGCCGGCAACGAAAGCATCGGCATCCTTGCTCTTCGCCTTCTGAATCGCTCTGTCGATGACATCGCGGGTGACATGCTGAGCCTTCCATTTTTCGATGGCTGATCTCAACGCGAGGTTATCATTGGGATCAGGAACACCCGATTTCGCAGCAAGATAGATTTCCTTGCTGGCTCTGTTATACAGCGCAGACTTCGCCGCGTTGGTTTGAGCAATTTTCTTCGCTCTGACTTCGTGTGCTCTTCCCATAGTTTTACCTCTTTCTATAGTGTATTTCCGTGGTCATAAAAAATGACTTGGTTGGAAAACCGGGTACTATTATAAATAAATCACAAAATATAGACAAGAAAAAATTAGAATACGCCTGAAATCAGCGATGAAAAATCTACGATTTTAAGCGAAAAATCAGACGGCAATCGCAGAAAGCCTCTGATGTAGCTCATAGCAGGAAACTTTATTGACTTTAGCGATGTGAGCGATCTTATGGTAGATGACTTTGTTGTCATTCTCTAACCCAAAGGCAGCCATCAGCAGCTCCTTGACATGGCTGTCTGGAACGGGTACATCCAATAGTCCTGTCGCTTCAAAAAATGCGCAAGTCTTTATGAAATACATGCTGGAAAGAGAGGAAATCTTGCGGAAATTCTGAAGAAAAGCAAAGGCTGTATCAGCATCGCTGCAGGAGAGATAAAGCTTTTTGGTGAAATCCGCAAGATTCTGAAAATGGCTTAGGTATTTTGCCGACAGACAGGCGGCCTGACAAAGTTTTTTCACCGGGCTTTTCTTCGCTTCTCCAAAGACGATCAATCCTTCAGAAAGAAGATCTGTATAAGAACCGATTCGTCTGATTTCTATCGGATCGTAATCTTTAAGAAGTGATTTTATTCTGCTTTCTTTTGAAAACAATTCCAAATCCTTCAAATTCTCGTCCGTGAGTTGAGAAATCACCAAAAGGCGAAGGGCCTGAGAAAGGGTCTGCACAGTTCTGACTGGTTTGATTTCAACAAATTTCGTCTTTGACATCAAATCCTCGAAAAATTCATTCTCGGTCATCTTTCACCTCCATGATCACTAAGCCTGTATTGCAGTAGAAACTGATGTGATGCGCATCTAAGACATTTGGATTGTTGACTACCTGACCCATGAACCGCTCATCGATGACATGACCATCCGAGAAAGAAATGATCTGGAGCTTCTGATAAGCACCCATCGAATCCGAAATCAGAACAATGAAGCGATTTTCGTCCAGAGCTCGCACCCACTCAATCCGTTCTCGGTAGATTTCCTTGGTCGCTGAAGGATCATCATTGACAAGAGGTAGATTGTTCTCGTAACCGAACATCGAAGAGGAGACGGTCTTTTTCTCATCCGAAAGAATATCGAACTTGTTCTGTTCCTCGAACTTCTCATCGTAGAGACGGATGCCGATGTCCGTCAGGGTTGCAAGAAGCTTTTTCTGCCCGAAGCAGATGATGTCTCTTCCTTTGGTCTGCAGATTTGCTTTCGTCAGCTTGCTATCTGCTTCCATAAGATAACATTCGCCCTGATCCGATAAAGTCATATATTTCCCTAAAAAGGAAAGATAGGCAAAGTCAGAGAGATGCTCTTTGACAGAGAAACGCTCTTCTTCCTTTAAATCCGGAAACGTCAACCGGCAGATCGAAGACTGGCTGTTAGAGAGAAAGTCGTCAAAAAAGATCGGGGGAATGGATGGATCCTTCGCCTCATTGATGATGACATAGATGTGCTCCTGATCCGGAGAGATATCCATACCCATCAGATAGGCCGGTTTCAAAGCAGTCGGAAGAAACGAACCGACGTTCTTCAGCGAGCTTAGATCATAAACTCGGATGCCAAGCCTGGGATTTCCTAAGACGGCAAATCTACTATCGTAGGAGAGGAATCCAAACGAGGCACCGAAGAAGTCCAAAAGCGAACGCTTCACTTCGAACGTGACTTTATCTAAAAGAAAGATGCCCGAGGTATTGACAGCGACATAATCATCTTCCCGACCTAAACAGAAGGTATATTCAGGAAGCATTTTCAACAGAGAGAACATATTTGTTATTCCTTTCTTTCGTGACGATTCAGAAATGCTATGACTTTTGCTTCATATGCTTTGTGCTCTTCGACATAACTCATATGTCGGGAATTAGCAAATAACACCCATTCCTTCTCACTCTGAAGGGCTTCGAACATCCTCTTGTTCTGCAGCGGTGTCGATTCATCGTTGGCTCCGGAAAGAAGCAGAACCGGACAGGAGATCTTTTTCAGCTTTTCGGTGTACTCATAATCTTTGAGAGTGCCAGAAGGAGAGTATTCACTCTCTCCCCACGCACAGATATACGACTCCGTGCCGATTTTCTTTTCTCGGGTAAGACAGGAAGGATCATCCTTGCCCCAAGGACCGCCGATGAAAAGATGCGCATAGTGACGGTTAGCAATCTCAGCTTCCAAAGAGGAGAAATCCTGTGTCTCTTCCGCTTTGCGGATGGCTTCCTGCTCTTCCGAAGGCAGGAATTTCACCAGCCGGTGGGTCTCCTCACGCCAAAGGGAAACGCTGGATAATGTAGAAGAAAGAACGACATCGACAACACCTTCCGGATTCTCATCGCAAAGATAGATGATGGCGAGCATTCCGCCCCAGGAATGTCCAAGAAGATGCACTTCTTTCAGTTGTAGCGCCTGACGGAGGTTGATCAGCTCATCCACCCAGGTCTTGGCTTTCCATAAAGCAGGATGAGGATCATCTAACGAAGAAAGTCCACAGCCGATCTGATCATAGGAGATGATCGGCCGATCATCCTCAAGAGCCATATCGTCAAGCACCTCATAGGAGTTGTGTGTCGAGCCGGGACCGCCGTGAAGCACCAAAAGAGGAGTCTTCCTGCCATTTGGGTTGGCGATGCGGTAATACGTTCTGTATCCCTGGAAAGAGACATACCCTTCTTTGATTTCCATGCTGTTTTTCCTTAGGCTTTCATTGTAACATAGGAGGCAAAACACGATATGAAAAAAGCGAAGGTTTTCGCTTCGCTTTGATGTCGTTGTTCAACAGATGAGAATCAGCTTCTTGCCTTCTGCTTTTTTCTCTTTGCAGCAAGGATTGCCGTCCCATCATAGCGCCTTTTTTCCCGCCCCGATAGAACGATATAATGTGTCTTTTTCTTCCGCTCAGGAAGAGGGGTGAGAATCTTCGTCGCCTGAGGATTGCGCTTAGCAATCTTCCAGCAGGGATTGGATAGCACGCCGATGACATTGCACAAACCGTAGACGGTTACAAAGATCGGAGAGAGGAGAATGCCTTTCCACAGACCTTTGAGTTTCCAGTCTAAGCCAAGTTTCCTCCGATCGAGAAAGAAGGCGAGCCAAGACTGAACGATGCATAGAACACAGAAGAGAAGAATCGTCTCCCAAGCCATCATCAGCAGATCGAAGACAGCCGCCTGGCCGAGGTAAGAGAGCTGTGTCGCCTGAGGAAGAGAACGGAAAAGAGCATCCGGCCAGTAGCTGAAGTTCAATCCGTACATATCGGCATAATGATTCGTGATCTGAACCGCTGAGAAATAACCTTGGAAGATGGGAACACCGGCGCCTTGAATCAGCATCAGGATCGCATAAACAGAGTAATAAAGTGGGAACCAAAGGAAGCAGATGACCGAGACCGGATAAAAGCTGATCTGCAGCAGCAGATCAAGATACATCGGATTCCCGGTCTTCCAGAATTTGACGATCATCCTCCACCCATCTGTGAAGAAGAGCTTGGTAAAAGCGTTCCCGAGGCGGGTCAGACGGCGGAAGGTATCGTTAAAAGAAGAAGGCTGATCCTCATAAACGATCGCATCGGTGTTGAAATAAATCTTATATCCGTCATAAAGCCGCTTGAAGGAAAACTCGACATCCTCGATGGCGGACATGCAATCCCAACCTCCGATCGACTCTGCGACGTCGCGGGTGAAAGTGAGTCCAGGACCGGATCCAGTCGTCGCTCCATTTAAGAACTGACGGAAATTATTCTGGCACCGCACATCTTTGATGGTGAACAAGGCAGATTGTTCCGTCCAGATGTTCTGCCGAAGATTGGTGGATGCCTCATAGGCGCGTAAGATCTTTGCCCCTCCGCAGATAGCGTTGTTCATCTGCTTGAGGAAATCCCGGCTAGGAATATTGTCGGCATCAAAGCGAACAAAGACCTCACTGTCATGATCCATCTTCAGTACTTCCTGAATCAAGTAACGAAGCGGATAAGAGACCCGTTGATGGGAAGGATCAAAATCGTCATAGACAAAGACAGTGGCCCCGGCTCTTCTAGCTTCCTCCGCTGTTTTGTCAGTGCAGTTAGAAGCGCAGACATAGATGCGGTATTTATCCTTAGGATAATCCAGATCCTGAACGAGATACTTCACCATGTTGTAGATACAGGCTTCCTCATTCTTGGCACAGATGATGATCGCCATCTTCTTATATTCCTTGCTCTCTTTCCAATGCTTCCGAGGGAACCAGAAAAAGAGATAATAAAACAACTGAGGAACGAAGCCGGCGAAAACAAAAACAACAGCGACCACGTTGATCCAATACAGGATGTAAAAGATCCAATCTGCAGCATTCATTGCGGCCATAAATTCATGTTCCTCAATTCATTTCCGATCATTGATGTTTCGGAATATCGATCGTATCTACCATCCGAAGGTTGTGCCTGCGGATAAACTCGACCGCTTCAAAGTCAGCGGAATCATCCGAGAGCTGCTCCGGTGCATGAGCATCCTGACCTAAGATGCACTTCGCTCCGGAACGCCCGACCATCTCGAAGAAAGGATCGGTCGGATAAATCCATCGTCTCGACTTTCCGATCGTCTTCAGCCCGTTGCGGATGCCGGCGACATTGACTTCCAAAGGAACATCATAAACCAAACAGGCTTCGATCAGAGAACGGGTCACTTTCTTGCAATCGGAATCAAAGTTTTCAATGCTCGCCATGAAGTAATCCGGGTGAGCGAAAATCGCATACATCCCACTCGAAATCGCAGAGATGGCAAGGTCACGATAAAGGTAAAGCTGAGAAGCTGAGGTGATATGAGAAAACCTCGCATAAACATCGTGATCGTCGCTCATCGCCTTATGATTGCCTAAGATCATATAGTCCAAAACGCCATTGGTAAGAAGCTCTTTGAAGAAAGGATAGTAGCAAGGAAAAGCTTCCGATTCCATGCCGAGATAAATGGCGATTCGGTCCGCATACTTCTTTTTCAGCGCGCAGATCGAATCGCGGTAGTCCTCAAACAAAGAATAATCTCCGCGGATGAAAGGCTCACTGAAACCAGGCAGCATCGCATGGTCGGAAAACCCTAAATAGCGGTATCCTCTCCCGAGAGCCTCTAAGACATAATCTTCATCTTCGCCGGTAGCATGGCCGCACCGTTTCGTATGCGTATGATAGTTTGCAATAAACATATATAGATGAGCAATATTCTATAAGAATTCTGCTCGATTAGCAAATTCAATCTGACCTATCCAAGAGAGATATCCCTTGCTTAGCGCACCAGCGTTCCACCAGCTCTGAAAAGGCATTCTCCCGATAGACAGAGTACCTCTGCCATAGGTCGAGACGATGAAGCTCTTTCCGGAACAGCTTGGCAGCATCTTTTCCCTGAAGAATATCGTTGAGTTTTGTCTTAGCATGTTCGTTTTGCACATGAAGGACAAAGTTCTGCATCAGAGAATATTCGTTGACATCTTCGGCTTTCGGAAGTTCAACAAAATCATCATCAAGGTCCGAAATCGTCGGATAGGCGGAATCCGGATTTTCGTTTTTTCCCTGAAAGAAAGACTCCAAACTCTGGTTCTTCCGATCATAGAAAGAACAATCGCCATACGTGCTGAATCGAATTCTCTCTAGAATTTCATCATATGAGACTGACATAGAAAAGATCGTTCTGAATCTGCCCTCTGTTTTTTCTTGATATCCATTCGGATCATCAGAAGAAGCAGAAGATCAGACCGCCGATAGTATACCATCCGGATCAGGAAGCCTCTCAGCACAATCAGAGTCATTTCAAAGACAGGCACAAAGACTTCTTCTGTTTAGAGATCAATCCAATATCTCTGTTTCATTTTGCCATCCGAGCCGAGGCGTTCATCTTCCAGAACGCCGCCGTTCCGAACAATGGATTTTACAGATCCGATGTTGTCCCTGTCACACACCATAAGCACTCGGCTGATGCCTAATCTTCGGCATTCGATCATGGCTAAGTGAACCAGCTCTGTCGCATAGCCTTTCCTTCTTTCGCTAGGTCGGATGCCATCTCCGATGTGCCCCGCGTCTTTCAAAAGCGCATCGTTAAGATAATGACGGATGTCGACCGCACCTAAAAGCCTATCCTTTTCCTCATCCAGCAAAAAGAAAACGGAATTCGGCACCAGACCAGGTTTAGGAGCATTCAGTTCCAACTCATCGAGATACCGAGGAAAATCATGGTAGTCATTCCGAAAGATTGCCCAAGGAGAACGATTCGTGTGATGAAGCTCTTGATCGAGCTTCCATTCATCGATCATCTCTTCGAGTTGCTTCTGATATTTTCCACTCAGCTTGATCAATCTCAGCATGTTCATCCTCCTAGCACTACCAAACAGCTGACATCATCTTCCTGTAGTTTCTCAGCAAAAACAGGTTGCCATTCACAGATGACAAGGAAACCATCTCAGCCCGCAGATTGTTAGCTATACATTGTACTCTCCACCGAATCAAAACCAGAGGAAAAAAATGATGGATATTATGAATTTCCTTTCTTAGTGAAACGTCTTACCACAGTTCAGACATTTATTCCAACTCAATCGTTGACGGAGGTTTGGAGGTGAAGTCATAGGCGACACGATTGACGCCCTTCACCTCGTTGACGATGCGATCAACAACCGTTGTCAGCAGATCGTAAGGAAGGGGATAGGGTTTAGCCGTCATAAAATCATCGGTCTGAACTGCACGGAGGATGACAGCATAATCATACGTTCTGCTATCTCCCATCACGCCGACGCTCCTCATGTTGCTGAGAGCAGCGAAATACTGAGAGATGCTGTGATTGAGACCTGCCTTCTGAATCTCCTCGCGGAATATCGCATCGGCTTCCTGAACGATCCTGACCTTCTCTGGTGTAACTTCCCCGATGATGCGGATGCCGAGACCAGGTCCTGGGAAAGGCTGCCGAGAAACGATGGATTCAGGAAGTCCGAGCTTTCTTCCGACCTCCCTGACTTCATCCTTAAAAAGCATCTGCAGCGGCTCGACTAAGCCTTTGAATTCGATATTCTTGGGAAGTCCGCCGACGTTGTGGTGGGACTTGATGGTAGCAGAAACACCTAAGCCTGATTCAATACGATCTGGATAAATCGTTCCCTGAGCAAGGAAATCGATGCCTTTGATCTTGTGAGACTCCCGCTGGAACGCTTTGATGAAGGTTGCACCGATCGTCTTTCTCTTCTGCTCCGGATCGGTGATTCCTTTGAGTTTTTCGTAAAACTCTGCAGATGCATCCACCGGAATGAAGTTAAGGTCAAACGTGGCAGAATCGCCAAAGACCTTAGAAACTTCCTTTGCTTCGTTCTTTCTCAGCAAGCCATGATCCACAAAGACGCAGTACAGATTTTTGCCGATGGCTTTGGAAATCAGCGCCGCGGTGACAGCGGAATCGACACCTCCGCTTAGCCCGCAGAGCGCTTTGCCATCTCCGACCTGCCTTCTGATTTCCTGAACCTTCTCTTCGATGAAGGAGGACATCTCCCACGTTGCTGAACAACCGCAGATATCAAGGACAAAGTTTTGGATCATCTTCTGTCCTTCCAAAGAATGCCTCACTTCCGGATGGAACTGAACCGCGTAGATGTGATCTGCTTCGCTCTCAAAGGAGGCGATCGGACAGTGCTTGGTTGAACCCGTCACTGCAAAACCTTCCGGAAGAACAGAGACGCGATCTGTATGCGACATAAATACTTCGGTGAGAGGATTCACTCCCGAGAAGAGACGAGAAGAGGCCTTCACCTCCACTTCCGTTTTTCCGTATTCAGACACATCGGCGTGTCTGACTTCTCCGGAGAGCTCATAAGCGATGAGCTGAGCACCATAGCAGATGCCTAAGATCGGCTTTCCTAAGGAGAAAATTTTCTTGTCGATGTGAGGGGATTCCTTCTCGTAGACAGAATTCGGCCCTCCGGTGAAGATGATTCCCCGGATCTCCGGATCAGCGAGTGCCTCAACAGGTGTGGTGTAGGGGATGACTTCCGAATAGACATGACATTGACGGACACGGCGGGCGATGAGCTGATTGTACTGACCTCCGAAATCAATCACGACAATCTTTTCCATTTGTTTTCACCTCACGAGTGAAATTATACAATGAAAGCTGAGCGGTTTCATCCGAAAAAACCAGCTTTTGTTCATGAACAAAGTGATATAATGAAGCCAATATGGAGCATCAGCAATATAGGGATGTGCTCTGTAACCTTCAGAGCGAGGATCAGATTCTCTTCCGTTTCGGCGGTGACATCGTCACTAACCGATTTGACAAAGAAGAGACCTCTCTTCTTGATCCGGTATCGATCGATACCGCCCTCTCGTATCGTCTTTTTTCTTGGATCAACAACGTCGTGCTCTGTAAAGGGAAAGGAAAGGAAGCCTGTAAAAAAGGCGAAGAGAGTTTTCGCACTCTGTTTTCTTCCCTAACGATTTGCGAAGAGGCAGAGCGGGAAAAAGCAAATGACGTGTTCGCTTCGTTCCTCAATGACACAAATCCTATCACCATAAAGGACCTTCTCTATGCTTTCTCACCTCTCGCTTTGGCTTCGATGATTCAGGGTCATCCGGAGGAAGAAAAAGAATACCGGAGAGCGTTGAAAAAGAATGAGGATGTCATCTTCAACCAGGCGACGATGTTCGTCCGCTCCGTCTTCCATGCCTTCCTCACGCTTCCCAACATCATTCCAGGCGATATCGAGCAGGATTTCGGCGATCTCTCCAATGGGTTATTCGCCTATCGGGATACTCTCATCGTCCCCACCTCTTACAACGCTTACACTTTGAAAGGCTTCCGCCAGATCGCACTCGATGGTCTCAATCGGCTGAGCGCCTCTTTCCCATCGGAAACTCTGCATTCCGTCATGGTCCTTTATCTTGCCAAAGACCTATTGGCTGAATACCGTTTTAAAGACTGAAAAAGCGTCATCTCTCTGTCATTCCGGCAGAAATATGGCTCCATTTGTGTTTGATAGATTTTCAATACGAAAAGCGTATTTTTTGCTCTTACTTTTTGTCGTCGCCATCCTGATGTGGAACGGATTGGCTCAGGTCGACGACATTGCCGATCGGATCCTCTTGTGGCGGCTGTGGTTGTTCTGATGCAGAATAATCCGTATCGTTTGTCGTACTGAAGGGATCCTCCTGACGATAATCAGATTCTTTCGGAGCTGGGATGAAGGAACCCCGGATGGCGCTCTCTTCTCCGTGAACATAATTCGGATTGATGTAGGTCTGATAGACGGAGACCTGCATCGGTTTCGGCAAGAGGGAACGGATATAATCCTGACTCTCCTCCATGATGATGGCATCGTGCATCAAACAGAAGTAGTTGAGGAAGAGACCGACGAAAACCGAGGCGGAAGGACCGATTAAAGTCAAAGGGAAGACCAGATAGAAATTGTCGGTCCTGACCATGCTCATGCCGTAAACTGCTCCGGCATAGATCACCGTAAAGGCAAGATAATAAGGCCAGTTCTGCTTTAAGGACTTCAATAGGCGGTAGCCTTGATACAGCCTTCCGAAGCTTCCTTTAGACAAGGTTCTTGCCTGACCGGCCGTCACATTCTTATCGATGTCCGGAAGGACGATGGTCGAAAGGTAATGGCTGTCGAGATTGGTGTTGACGGAATAGAACAGTGCATAGAAGATCGGGAAAAAGAGGACGATGCCGACAAACGCCGTGAAGAGACGGGAAAGAAGAGGCATGGTCTCGGTCACCTTCGTCATCAGATCAGAGGACGTGATGGCGGTTGACGAAAAAGCATCAAGGAAGGTTTTATACGCCTCCTGCACGCCGTAGGCATTGGCTAGCGGCAAGGACAAAGGAGAGAAGATCATATAGAAGAGCAGGATCAAGGCGAGAGTCGAAAAGACTGTCCCAAGCATGCCGAAGACACCGGACATGCTGCCGGAGAAAAACGCCTTGTAACCATCACCATAGGAAAAATCCGGATCTCCGATCCCGCTGACATCATATTTCATCCGATAGAGGACGGTGTAGAACATCGGCAGGATCAGATAGATCAGAATCAGAGAGACGAAAAACACGTTGAACGAAAAGACAAGAAGAGCGGATAAGGCAAGACTAGGCGGTAATAGTAGCAAAAGGTTCATCCTGAGACGAGAAGTCAGGCAACGCTTCCTCCGCTCTTTGAACCTCCGCTGAAATTCGTTTTTATCCATAGATATTGCTTCCTTCGGTTATCTTATAACACAAAAGAGGTGGGTTTTGTCCCAGATTTGCTTTTTTCTTCCTTCCCTTAGCAAAGAAAGGTCTTTCCTGAAAGGTTCAGGCCGCTTTTCCTCTCTGTTGCTGAGCTTGCTTTTCCAAGGCTTCCTTGATGCTTTCTGAGCGGCTTTTGATGGTGTTTAGCATCGACTGAGTCATCTCATGGGGAATCGGTGTGACATCGTCCTTCTCCGCCTTTCGGATTGTGGGAATCAGCTCGGAAAGAGAGATGAACCAGCTGTTTTTATCCATCTTCCGCAGCGATTCCGGAACGACGAGGGAATTGTTGTAAACGACGACAGAGACGATCATCTTGTCGCCTTGATTGACCTGAAGCAGCTTCTCGAAGCGGGTGATCCTCTCTGCGCTATAGGGGATCGGATTATGGATCTGCTGTGCCTGTCCGCTCGGTTTTCGGACAAAGATGTTCGGATCGTTGATGTTGCCGTAGAGTCCTCCGCGCAACGCAAAATCCGTGATGATATAGATGTACTTGTCTGCAAAGAGGAGGTGATCAAACCGCGTGGGAGAGGTGTAGTCTCCATCTAAAAACAGATCGATGTTGTTCAGAAGCAGATGGTCATTTTCATCCGCATAACCAAAGAGAGCCTTGTAGACTCTTTTGGGATGAGACTTGATTTCCTGAAACGAGAGGACAAGATCCGTGATCAGGAAAGCCAGAGTCAGAGCAAGCAGAATACTGACGACGATGAGAACAACGAGTCCGGTCATATTACTCTTTGATGCATTCGAGAGCGACATCCATCATATGCGTGAAGGAGTTCTGTCTCTCCTGAGCGGTCGTCTCCAGATGCTCGATCATCGAATCGGAAATCGTCATGATGCCTAAAGCCTCTTTTCCGGCTTCCGCGGCGACAGAATAAAGACCATACGCTTCCATCTCACAGGCCAGAACGCCCATCTTCGCATAAGGTTCCCAGACTTCGTTGTAGAAGTTGTCGCTGGACATGACCTGTCCGACCTGATAGCGATAACCGAATCTCTCCGAGGCTTCCACCGCTTCCTTAAGCACATCGTAAGAGGCGACAGCCGAGAACTGGCCCGGGAGCTGATACTGCATCGCCCAGTTGGAATTGGTGCAGGCACCAGAGGCGATGACTAAGTCGAAGAGCTTCAGATCTTTCTGGATCGAGCCGGCAGAGCCGATGCGGATGATCCTCTCGACATCATAGTGGTGATAAAGCTCATAGGCATAGATACCGATAGAAGGAATGCCCATGCCAGAACCCATGACAGAGACTCTCTTCCCTTTGTAGGTTCCCGTGTATCCGAGCATATTCCGAATGGTGTTGACCTCGCGGACATCGCTGAGATAGTGCTCGGCGATGAACTTCGCTCTCAGGGGATCTCCCGGCATCAGAACCGTCTTGGCAAAATCGCCCTTCTTCGCTTCATTGTGTGGTGTAGACATTTCATTTCCTCCTTTGCTACATGATCTGCGTACGGAAAATCTTCTCGAATTCATCCGTCTTGACGTTGTCCATGATTCCGGCATGGGCGATCGTGATGCGACCCGTCTCCTCCGAAACGACGATGGTGATGGCATCCGTGATCTCGGAGATGCCTAAGGCCGCTCTGTGCCTGGCACCGAATTTACCGACGATCGCTTTTGTCGACGGCGGATAGTAGACGGCAGCGGCGACGATGGTGTCCTCTTTGATGATGATGGCACCGTCATGAAGCCTTGTTCCTTCATAGAAGATCGTCTCGACGATCTCCGGGGTGAAGGGGCAGTTGATGACCGTTCCGCTCTTGATGAAATCATCTAAGGGGGTGTCTCTTTCAAACGTGATCAGAGCACCGACCTTGTTGGTGGATAACCAGTTGACCGCCGTGACGACGGATTGGATCAGCTTTTCTTTATCGAAGGCGGCTTTCTTCTTCTCATTGACCTGATTCTTGCCAGCCTTTAAAGGCTTGGCGATGTACTGCCTGAGCACACCGGAATTGATGAATAAGAAGATGATGGCAGAGCCGACGAAGATGATGATTGAGGTCAGTCGCAGCATCGGAAGTCCTAGGATAGAGGCGAATAAGAACAGGACATCGCAGATGAAGAAGACGATATAGACACAAGCGCGTCTGATCTGGAAAGAGATGAAGGCAGACAGCGTGAGCAGAAGGAAAGCGGAAACCGCAAAATCCGTCACGTTCTTGCCGTTCTGAAAGTACTCTTCCATCGTTTTGATCGGTGAGGTATCGGCGCTGATAAGCCCAGCCAGGCTATAGAAATGATTCATCGTTCAGCAATTTTCTTTCTTGTTCCAAGTAGTATACTTTTTCACCATTATGATTAAAAGTATCAAAGTGAAGAATTCTGTCATTCTTCCTGAATCCGAAGGAAGGATGTCACATCATCTGGAATCGTTCTGAAATCCGGAATAATCTCATGGACTTCCTTCATCTGCTCTACCCGCTTTCTTCTTTCTTCCTCCTCTACAGCGATGAGCATTCTGACTTTGGCACCATAGGCGCTCTTGATTCCAGAGACAGAATCCTCAAAGACGATCGTCTCATTTCCGGAAACGCCTAAAGCACGAAGCGCTCTCTCATAGATCATCGGATGCGGCTTTCCCTTTGTGAGCGTCCCGTCATCATAGACGATCTGATTGAGCGGAAACCACTTTTCCAAATGGAAGGTGCGAAGATACCAGTCGACGTTGGGTTTCATGCTGGCTGTCGCGATGCCGATTTTGATACCGTGAGCACAGAGCCGATCCAAAAATTCCGGTAAGCCATCGACAAGATGAAGATGCTCTTCATCCTCTTCACAGATGCGTTGATAACAGAGCTCTTTCTCCTCTGCCAATTTAGCAACCTCAGCCTTCGTGAACTCGTGCCCGGCAAGAAAAGTGAGGATATCGTCATTGTTATGCCCGTGGATATGCTTAGTAAAATCCTCATCAGCGATCTCGACACCGAACTTTTCCTTGGCGAATCTCCGCCAGGAGATGACATGTTTCTCCTCATCGAAAAACATCGTTCCATTGAAATCAAATATGACCGCTCTCTGTTCATTCATCTGCAAGTCGCTCCTTGTGTTATAGGCTTTCGGAAAGCATTTCTGATACGTCTCTTTCAGGTCCTCAAAGCTGACGTGAGTATAAACGGAAGTCGTCTTGATGGAAGCGTGGCCAAGAAGCTCCTGAATCTCCCGTAAATCCATCCCGTTGTTGAGGAGCTCGGTCGCAAACGAGTGACGGAGCATATGGGGATGTACTTTCAGCGTGAAACCGGATTTCTGCGCAGCCTCGGTGACAAGGTACTCGAGTCCTCTCTCGGTTAGCTTTCCTCCCCGTGAGTTCAGAAACACATAGCCTTCATCGTTTTCCGGATTCGGAAGAAGCAGAGGCCGGATTTCAGAAAGATAAACGCCAAGGGCCGCATCCGCAGTCTTCGAGAAAGGGACGATCCTCTCCTTCTTCCCTTTGCCGAGCACTCTCATCAATCTCATTTTCCGATCGACATCCTGAAGCTTCAGATGAATCAGTTCGCTGGCTCGAAGGCCCGAGGCGAAAAGAAGCTCCAGCACCGCCTGATCCCTGTCCCTAAGTGAGTCCTTCCTCTCCTTGTTCCCGTCGAGGAACTGACAGACTTCCTGATAGCTCAGAAAGCGAGGAAGCTTCTTCGTCTGCTTGGGAGAGCGGAGCATCTCAAAAGGATTGGTCACGTAGCCTTTCGTAGCGACCAGGTAACGGTAAAACGCCCGACAGCCGCTTAACCTTCGCTTGATGCTGCTTGCCTGGATGCCTTCTCTTCGCATCTCGACCAGAAAGAGGTTGAGCGTATCCCGCTCCACCATAGCCCGGTTGAGATTATGCTTTTTCAGGAAGAGAAGGAACGAGGCGGCATCCCGCCCGTAGTTCAAAGCCGTCTTCTCGGAATAGCCTTTGGCGGCAAGAAGATACTGCTGAAAATCGAAAAGATCGTTGTCGTTGATAAGGTGGATGATGTCCTTAGACTGCTCTTGGGGTTGCTTCATACTTCAATTCTACCGAATTCCGAAGAAAAAGAAAATGCGCCGAGCCTCTTTTCCAGGCTAGGCGCAGGAAACATCACTTCTTGTCGTTCTGATCTTTCTGAATATAGTGGCACTTCGGATAGTTGGAGCAGCCGATGAACGTCTTGCCCCAACGGGATTTCTTTTCGATCAGATGACCGGTGTGGCACCTGGGACAAATAGGTGCATCCTCGGGAATGACAACTTCTTTCTTCTCCTGGGTCAAGGGCTGACCGTCGAGAGATTCCATATAGTTGCAGCTCGGATAGCCGGAACAACCGATGAAATCGCCTTTCTTTCCATTGCGGCGCACGAGAGGCTTGCCACACTTCGGGCAGACTCTGCCTTCGATAACCTGCGGTTTTTCCTTCTCGATATAATCGCACTTCGGATAGTTGGAGCAACCGATGAAATCACCATACTTTCCGCGTCTGACCACCAGCGGAGAACCGCACTTCGGGCAGACTCTACCTTCGACGATCTTCGGCTGGATCTTCTCCATGTTCTTTTCGGCAGCGGCGAAGTAATTCTGGAACTCGCCCCAGAAGTCAGAGAGCAGCGTGACTTTGTCCGTCTTTCCTTCGGCGATGCTATCGAGGGCATTCTCGACATTAGCTGTATAGGTGACATCCATATACTTCGGGAAGTTTTCAACAAGTTTCTCTTCCGTCATCACACCCTGCTCGGTCGGAACCAAGGACCCCTTCTGAGATTCGACATAATCGCGGGTGAGAAGGGTAGAGATCGTGGAGGCGTAGGTCGATGGTCTTCCGATGCCGTTATCCTGCATCAGCTTGACGACCTTACCTTCATTGTAACGGGCAGGCGCCTTGGTGAAGTGCTGTTCCTTGGAGACCCCCTTCTTCACCAGCCTGTCTCCCTTCTTGAAGTCAGGAAGAGAGACCTTCTCGTTCTTCTCTTCATATTTTCCATAGACCTTGTGGTAACCTTCGAAGAGGTTGGCCGAGGAAGAAGCGGAGAAATCATAATCATCTCCGGTGATGACAAGGGTCGTGACGCTATCCCGCTTTGCAGACATCAGGGAGGCTAACGCCCGGTCATAGATCAAGGAGTAGAGCTTGAACTCGTCGTTGGACAGATACTCTTTGACTCGGGCAGGAGTCATCTGAATATCGGTAGGACGGATCGCTTCATGCGCATCCTGAACATTCTTATCCGCCTTCTGCATATGGACATAGCCCACATAGTCTTTGCCGTAGTTCTGGGTGATGTAGCCGTGCGCAGCAGAGATGAACTCCTCCGCAAGACGGGTAGAATCGGTTCTCATATATGTGATGAGACCCATCGACTGGCCTTCGATCTCCTCACCTTCATAGAGGTGCTGAGCGATCGATTGCGTCCTGCGCGTGGAGAAATGGAACTGTGAGAATGAAGCCTGCTGCAAGGTGGAGGTGATGAAGGGCGGGCGCGGCTCATGCCGCACCTCCTCACATTTGACATTCTTGACAACAAAGGTGTCCGGAAGCTCAGAAAGAACGTGGTCAGCTTCCGTTTCGTTATGAATCTGGATCGGCTTGTCCTGATACTGACTTAAAGCCGCTTTGAGAACACCGTCGCCGGATGCAAACTCGCCTTGAATGGTCCAATACTCCACCGGAACGAAGGCCTTGATCTCCTTCTCACGGTCGACGATGAATTTAAGGACAACAGATTGGACGCGGCCTGCGCTTCTGCTCTTGATCTTCTTCTGAAGCAGATAAGAAAGTCTATATCCCATCAATCGATCGATGATACGACGGGTTTCCTGAGACTCAACAAGCTCCATATCGATGGTTCTCGGATTGGCGAGGGCTTTGAGGATCGCCGGCTTGGTGATCTCGTGGAACTCCAGCCTTTGGGTCGTCTCTACATCGAGCCCCAAAACCTGAGCCAAATGCCAGGAAATCGCCTCTCCTTCACGGTCAGGGTCGGTTGCAAGAAAGACCTCATCTGCCTTTTTCACGGCAGCTTTCAGCTCTTTGACTGTCGTCTGCTTGTCGGGAGAGATCTCATACGTCGGCTTGAATCCGTCTTCGACATCGACGCCAAGCCCCATCGGTCCACGGCTGGCAAGATCGCGGATATGGCCTTTGGAGGCCATAACCTTATAATCTTTTCCTAAGAATTTGCCGATCGTCTGGCTTTTGTGAGGAGATTCAACAATGATCAGTTTCATAAGCACACACCTTCTTCCATTAAATCTGAACTATTATTCCGACCCTCTTGCCGTTTGTCAAGCGATGAATCTTACCTTACCTATGGTAAGAATATTTTTCTCCTCTCAGTCTAAGGAGTCGTACCTCGATTTTACTGAATCATAGATATCTTTTACACTCAGAATTGGGGTAGCGCCAAGCGAGATCAGAGAGTTTGTCAGATCATCCCCAGTGACATTGCAGGGAAGTGCCAGAACATCTTTGTTGTTGTCCAAGGCGTAATTCACCGTCGAACTGGTTCCGGATACATTTTTTCCTCCTCCGACAAAGAGGACTTCCGAAAGAGCAGCCAGAATGCGGTTCCGAAAGACGAAATGGTCAGGTAAAGGCGGTGTGGTATTCGGATACTCTGAAAGGATGAGACCTTTTCCGGATTTGCAGTAAAGGTAGATATCCTGATTTCGGGAAGGATAGGGTTTGTCGATTCCTGACCCGGCAATCACGATGATCGGAGCACCAAGCGACATCGCTGCACGAAGGGCTGCGGAATCTAATCCGATCGCCATTCCTGAAACAATGACAAGATCCTTATCAAACAATCCCTCAGCTTCCTGAATCAGGCTGTAGGTCTTATCGTTCTGATAGAGGGTCGGTGTTTGTGCCCACACAGGTCAATCGATACTTCTTCTTCAGAAGCTGAAGGTCACCATAATAATATAAGAGGAAAGGAGGCTGATAGCCTCTCGTCAGTCCAACAGGGTAGTCGGGATCCAAAAGGGTGAGGAAATTGCACTGGATGCGCTGATACGACTCGGCTACCTCTTCCGAATCCAAAGGTTCCTTGACTTTGATGCTGGCAAACATCTTATCCCAGGCCCCATCGTGCTTGAGAGATAGGCACAGAAGAATATCTCGTGGCGTCATAAAAAAGTCTCCTTTACCCAACCATTGTCAGGAAGGAAAGATTTTTACGATTCAAAGAGAGACATCTGTTTGATTCCGAGCACCATGCTCTTGATCGGTTCGAAGGATTTCCGGTGAACGCCTTCCACATAGCCGTACTTTTCCAAGGCATCGAGATGCGCTTTCGTCCCATAGCCTTTGTTTTTCTTAAACTGATAGATCGGATAACGTTTATCCAATTCCATCATATAGTCATCCCTCGTCACCTTGGCCAGGATCGAAGCGGCAGCCACACAGATTGATGTTCCATCTCCTTTGGCAATCGCTAAAGTCGGGATTTCCGAATGAAGCTTCATATAGTCCGTGATCAGATAATCAACATGAATTTTTTTCTGAATTTCCTGTAGGCAGTTCTCCATTCCTTTCCGATCGGCTTCGAGGATGTTGATCTCATCGATCACCTCCACCGGAACAAGCGTGACTGAATAAGCGATAGCATGATCGATAATATCTTTGAAGAGGATGCGTCTTTCACGATCTGTCAGCTTCTTCGAGTCGTTGATCAGATCGTTCTGATAATCTTCGGGGAGAACACAGCCCGCTGCGGCAACTGGACCGGCTAAAGGTCCTCTTCCTGCCTCATCAAATCCAGCGATGACGTGGACGTCATTATCCTCTCTGACCTTCTGATCAAACCGGAAAAGACTGCTAGACATCTAACGATACCCTCCCTAACGTTCCGTCGCGGAATTCTTTGAGAAGAAGCAGTCTGGCTCGCTCTGTGTCAAGCAAGTTTCCGCTTGTTATCAGATGACGGTTCTCTGCAATTTTCTCAAAGACTTCCTCATCGGATACATCTAAAGAAACTTGGTATCTATCTTTTAGATTGGTTGGATAATGTTGCTTCATAAAATCAAGGAGATAATCGCTCAATGCAACAAGAGGAAGGATCTCCTGCTTCACCGATCCAAGCATGGCGAGCTTGGCGATGATATTCTTATCCTCGTAATTCGGTTCAAGGATACCAGGAGCATCAAAGACATAAACTTTGTCAGAGACATGGATCAATGTCTCCGCCCTGGTTTTACCCGGTCTGTTTTCCACCGCCGCTTTCTTTTTGCCGGATATTGAATTGATAAAAGTCGATTTCCCGACATTGGGAATGCCTAAGACGATAAACCGTTTGATCGGAAGCGGAAAGCCAAGCCGCTGATACTTCTCGTCCTGACTCGTTTTCACCTGAGTCAGATAACGAAGAAGATCCTTGCCGGCTCTCCGATCTCTCAGATCATAAGCGAAAGTTTTGATACCTTTTGCTTCCAAGATTGTCAGTTGCTTCTGAAAGATAATCGGATCGGCTAAATCGATTTTAGAGAAGACAAAAACCTTCACTTTGTTTTCCGTGATTCGGTCAAGATAATCCGGAAAAGAAGAGAGCGGGGCTCTGGCGTCTCCGATCTCAATCACACCGTCGCACTGCTTCAGCTTATCCTGAATCCGGCGCATCGCTTTCTGCATATGTCCCGGAAACCAGTTGATCTCATTGATTGTGTTCTGCATAGCAATAAGATACTTTATCCCCTTTTGATTTTCAATGAATCAGAGGTCTGTGTGACCGATAAAATATCAGCCTTTTCTCAATAAAAAGAAGGAATCTGACATCCTTTCATTCTGGATGGTTTGATTAAAAACAGAAAAATTTCTAACGCTTTATCTTTAAACTATGTTATCTTTTCAATAGAATTGATAAAAGATTAAGGAGTGTATAGTAATGAAACTAAAAGAAAACCTCAGATTCCTTCGGAAAAAGTCAGGCCTGACCCAAGCGGAACTTGCCAAGAAGATGCACATCCAACAATACAATATTTCCGATTATGAAATCGGACGGATTGAACCGAATATCCAGACCCTCCTTCGTTTTGCTGACATCTTCAACGTCTCCGTCGATTTCCTTGTCGGAAGGAAAACAAAAGGCATCCACGAAGAGAACGAAGAGAACGTCAACGGCTATATCCATAACATGCAGATCGACAAGCATCTCATCACCATCAACGATGCCATCAAAGATCTGCCGGACGATGAGAAGAAAAAAGTTGCCGACTCAGTCCTCTTCTTAGTTCAGACCTTCGAAAAACAAAAATGACAGAAATGACGGACCATCGGTCCGTCATTTTTTAAGCAACGCATCGTTCCTTGATAAAGCCTTTGACCTCATCAGGAAGGATGCCTAGCGCCAAGGACATCTCGTTGTCAAAAAGGTCTGTCAGATTGTTCAATAGCCTCTTATCGAAGTCAGAGAAGGGCTTATTGAGCTTCTGACGTGTCTCCCGGTATTCAGAGAGCGTCTTGATCACCCGGCAGATTTCTTTTCGGTCTCCCTGAGAGACGATCTTTGTGAAAAACACTTTTCTCTCCCTTGGATTCACATCCGGAAAGGCCTCTAAATCATCCAAAGAATCAATCAGATTCAAAGCCTCTTCTTTCGTCATAACTGGACGGAGAATATCCTCCGCTTTCTCCGAAGGAACATAAAGCCTGTATCCTTCATTGAAATAATATTCAAAGCAAGGACGCATCAGCAGATACTGTGATATGCCATCACCGAAATCCTTTCCCACAATCGATTCCACCTCAAAAATGTGACCATTGCGGTCAATCGCCTTATCACCGATCTGAAACATGCTGATACCTCCTCATATCTGATCCAAGTCATAAAAGCACAGAAAAACAATGAATAATCATAAGTTTTCCGAGATTATGGCTTAATAGCGATTACATTATACCAAATTCGCTCTGCTTTTGTAAGACCAGGCAGAGAGAATCATGTGATTTATTATTCTATGAAAACAATTGCGTTCAATAATAAAGATACAAATGTACGATTTTTAAGAAAGCGTCCAGGTGAGCTAGTTTTCCCCCTGGGACATTCAGTATTTAAAAAAGGTCTCACGAGAAGACCTCTTTAATCGACTTTGAAGCAGATGACAGCAAAGTCTTAGTGACAAAATGGCGGAGCCGGAGAGATTTGAACTCTCGCTGCGATTGCTCGCACTAAGTCCTTAGCAGGGACTCCTCTTCACCAACTTGAGTACGGCTCCACAAGCTTATTTATTATCGTTTTTTTCGCTCAGATAGTCAAGATTTAATCCAAAACGAAAGCGGGAGCCGCTCGAAAGCCCGCTTTAAAACAAAGCCTTCGAGCAGCTCCCAAATACAGCAACTAATCAGTCAACAAAATTAATGACAATAGAGTTGATATAGACGACTCCCTTACTTTTTATGTGCCCGACATTGACAAACGTATCCGTTGTCGAAGCTGGCGTATAGGTTACTTCCAATTCAGTGCTTTCTGCTAAAGCGACCGTACCAGAAGCAGTGATGGCTTCATTTCCTGTAGTGACACTAACAACTTTCGTGTTGTTGTACCGTCCGATTGTCTTTGCATTGAAGTTAATGACAACATTCTTGATAGCCTTAGGAAGTGCAGTCGTATTATAGACACAGGAAGGTAAGATAGAAGGATCGTTTTTATTCCCGTCTCTCATCTGAATTCCATCACCATAGTCAGACACCTGATATGCTGTCCAGCTTACATCTTTAATGACTGCAGTAGTATCCTGGTATTTGTTTGCCAAGCCAAGTCCGGCGGAGTCAATAGTGATAGAGTTCGAAGCAGCAGGATCCACAACCTCAACTTCCAGTCTAGCTTCAGCAAGCACAGCTTCAGCCTTCTTGATTGTGCCGACGATAGCTGTCTTACCAACAGCAACGGCAGTCACGGAGACGACAGAGCCATCTCTCGTGGCCGTGGCAATTTCTGCGTTTTCAGAAGTGAAAGAAAGAACAACATCCTTAGGATCGACATCCTTGACCAGATTCCAGCTGAAGGTGATGTCCGCTTTTTCACCAAGATTGATGGTAGTATTATCCTTGGCGAACACAATCTCATTCTTGATGACTTTCGTGACCTTTGTGAAGACGAAGTCGGCAAACTTGTTCTTGTTATAGCCGGTGAAATAGCCTTCAACATCGTAAGTGCTGCCTTCTTTGATGTTGGCAGTGTCAGATTCCGTTGCTTCGATGACTGTCGAAGATCCATCAACGGGGAAGGTGAGATTCTTGCCGCTCTTGACAACCTTAGTCGTCCATTTGTAGAGCTTGTGGGAAGAAACCGGCGTATCTCCAGTGGAGACAAGACCGTCGGCGATTTCTTTCGTCAGATCAATAGCAGTGAGTTCTTGATTTTCCGGAATATTTTCAGTGATGAAGGTAATGTCACAAGTCTGAACCTGATAGAAGCTGACTTGACCATTACAGACGTTTGCTGCCGCCAGAACTTCGATGAATTCGCCGGTCTTATGCTCGGTCAAAAGATTGGTATCAAGTACAGAGACACGAAGGGAAGCTGCGCCATCCGTGATGACGAAGGATTTTTTGGAAACAGCACCGATCAAGCCTCTCACCTTATAGAGCTTTTTATCCTCAGTGACAGCAGACAGTGCAGAAGTTTCAAGTTTGTTGATGACAGTAATCGTCAGATCAGCGTGTCCGCCACCGACAGTGCAGGTGATCGTTGCCGTTCCGGCTGCGACGGCTGTGACTTTACCAGTCTGATCAACGGTAGCGAAAGCTTCATTAGAAGATGACCAGACAGCATTGGCATCCTTGTCAGCGGCAGACTTCAGGACAGCTGCAGTGAAGGTCTTTGCCGTTTCGACTTCCATCGTATCCTTAGAAGCAGAAAGAGTGACTTGTGTGACTTCCGGAGCCGTCTCCTCAAGCTTAGTGATAACCATGTTGACATAGCCGCCAGAACTAGAGCTATAACCAGCCCAATAGCCTTCGATGGCATAGTACTTGCCTTCCGTGTATGGGAAAGCTTTTTCATCCATGCCGGTCGGTTGGATCGGGACATTCCAGCCGTTCAGGTTGAGACAGAGATGACTTCCCGCCTTCGTGGCAACGGCATTCCAGCGATACTTTTTGGTTAAGTTGATGGAATCGGATCCATTGTCTTTTGATGTTGCAAATTTCTTAGCGATATCCACTGTAAGATCGACAGGATCCTGAACTTTGGCTACCTTATATCCGACTTTGACAACCGTAACCTTTCCTGAGAGCTCAAGCATGTTATGATAGACGGAAACTTCAGACGACGTGACTTTGACAACGTCACCGATAGCAAGCGTGGTCTTCTGATAGACGACGATGGCACCCGTGCCATCATCAATGACGAAACCAGAGGCGTACTTGGCAACGATTTCACCACGCGTGGTCGTTGATTTGGTGGATTTCGCAAGCGTATTGATCGCCACCGGCTGAGCGACACTCTCCTCAACCTTGATGGTGATCGCGGCGCCTTCCTTGGCATTGGTCTTCAGCTTCGCAAAGATGGTGACTTCACCGACAGCGACGCCAGTGACAAGTCCGGTCGCATCGACGGTGGCTTTGGTCTCATCCGAAGAGGACCAATCGTAGAGAGCGGCATCGGAGCCGTTCTTCTCGGATTCGACAGCAACCTTCATCGTTCCGGCTTTACCGACGGCGGTATCTTCCGGAACCAAGGTGACAGGATTTCCGACGTAGAAGCTGACAGAATCTTCTTTTCCACCGCCCGTGATGGTGATCTTGACATCACCGACACCCTTGAAGACGATGCGTTGACCGAGAACCATCGCTACTTTGTCGTTCGAGGAAGCGATCTTGATATCCTTGCTGGCGATGAGATCGTTGACGTTCTTGCCCTCATCGACCGTGATTCTCAGCGTGGCATCTTCGGAGTCGACATAGTGGAATCCCGTGAGCTCATCCTTGTTGGCGATCTCGAGCTTAGTCAAGGTGATCGGCGTTTTCTCCGATGGCGTAGATGGATTGGGGGTGTTTGAAGGCGTTTTTCTGCAACCAGCAATACCGAGAATAGAAAGCATAGCAATCATCGATAACGTAATCTTCTTTTTCATGATAATCCTCCTTTTCAAATTACCATTGTTTACAACATATTTATAGAAAACGGCCAAGCCGCTCTATAACGGAAGCAAAGAGAGAGGGAGAGAAGATGTCATTGGGCAAATGTGCCCGTCTGAATCAGATGAAGCAGCTTCTCATATCGTCGCTTCTTCATCAGTCCCAGCGCAGTGAAGACGATGCCGATGATCAGAAGCGCTGCGCTTCCGAGGAAGAAGGAGACAGAGACGATGAACTCGGCTGAGCTTTTGACTAAGACGTAGTTGTTGGCTGGCTTCTTGGCCAGAAGGAAGAAAGCGACACCTAGGATGAGACAGATCAGACCGACGAGGTTGAGAGACATGCCGGAGGCGAAGAAGTTCCTGCCTCTTTGGATCTCGGCGTGGCTCGCCGCGGCGAGCGTCTTGATCTCCTGCTCATTCACGTGATGGTGGATTCGATGCGAGCAGCGCGGGCAGACATATTCCACCTCGGTGGCGACGTTAAGATCCGCCTCTTCTCCGGCGAGTGCCTGCGAGAGCTTCTTCCGCTCCAGCTTTCCTTCGTCGATCTCTTTTCCACAATGTGTACAGTACATATCGTATCTCCTTAGATGGCGTAATCCATATCGATCAGATCTTTCGAGACCGATGGGATCAGCTCGTAGTAGATCCTTCCGCTCTTCGCATCCTTGTGGTAGCAATAGACGCCAGCATCGAGCCGGAATCCGTTGACGTTGCTTGTAAAGTCGCTTTCGGTATAGAAGTGCATCGGGCTGTTCTTATCGCCGGCGTAGTTGAAGGGCAGGTAGATCTCGATCTTGTTTCCGAGCTCTTTGGTGTAGAAGCTGTATCCGCTGTACTCGTTGTCACCGCTATGTCGAACAGAGCTGACATGGAAAGGCTGAGTGAAGGAGACGCAACAGTTCATGTAATCAAGGGTGCCGACCTGGAACTTGGTATAATCCTCGAAGCGGAAGACATAGAGCTGATTCTCTTCGATGTTCTCCTTGGGTTCAAGGAGGACCTGAACATCCCGGTCATCTTCACTGAACGGCGAGAAGTTCGCACCGTGGAGCTGATAGCCGAACTGTTCATCGTAGGAGCAGATCGCCGGGACAGAGAGATAGGTCCCTCTCCTGGTGAAGGTATCCGAGATGCCAGCGGCCTGACCGTAAATGTTGATAGAAGCATATTCGCCTTTCTGATGGGTGATAGGGTTCTCGACAACTTCCTTCGCCTCCGAATACTCCTCGTGAGCGAAGAACGCCTCAAGATAGATAGAGCCGTTGGCATATCCGGCAACTGTTCCCTGGATGCGGACTTTGGCGTTATCGAACTTTGCCTCATAGTTAGCATCCGTCATCGTCTTCTCCATATCCCGCTTGAGATCGAGGATAGATGTATCTTTATAGGAGCCATAGTTGAATAAGGGATCCGGTTTTCCGGAATGGAGATTGAGCTTCAAAGTCTTCGCCTGATTCTCGGCAGCTAAGAATGTCTCTTTATAGGCGGGCATCTTATCGAGGTTCTTGACGACAGAGTAGCCTTCCTGAACGATCCATAGATTGAGAAGGATAAGAGAAGAGAAGGGAGCATCCTTGACCTTTTCGTTGATCCAGACCATCGAGAGATAACGAGACCCTGTCGAGTCTGTCATCGGTTCCTGATAGCTTTCGATCGGAGCAGAGACAACGATCGTTCCGTTCTCCGCCGCGCTTTTCAGCTTCGCTTTGGTAAAGTTAGAGGCCGGTTTCCCATACGGCTCGACTTTTCCGGTGCTCTCCGGGGTATCGATGCCGTAGAAGCGAGATTTGACGATACCCTTCTCGTCGCTGTTTTTATCTTTTGTGGTGTAGAAGTGAGCGGTATCTCCATCGATCGGCGACTTGAGGTAAACCTGGGCGATGCCGTCGGTGAAGAAATCCTTGTTCTGATAATCGAGATTGAGCTTGATGCTTCCATTGTTGACATAATCGACCTTCTCTAGCGACTTTACCGACGATGGGTTTGTCTTCCGACAGGATGTCATCATCCAGGGAAGAAGGAAGAGAAGAGAGATTTTACGTAGAATGCTGTTCATATGACAATTCCCTCCTTCCTTTACCGCTGGGCCTGCTGAGCCTGCGCATAAGCTTCCGTAAAGGCTTCATCGACACTCTTTTTGCCGGTGAAGACCTGCGTCATAATGCCGCCGACAGCCTCATAGCTCTTGGCGGCTCCCATGAAGGAAGGCGTGGTGTAGAAGCTGTCATTGAGAGAGAGGTTGCGACAGAGCGTATAAAGCTCACCATTCGTCCCTTCCATGCCCATGAACGCTTTGATCGCTCTCGTCTCAAAGGCGGAGTGCCTGACTGGCATATAGCCCTGAGAGCCTCGGGTGCAAAGCAAGGCGTTCTCGGTATCGTTGGTGATGTATTTCAAAAACTTCCAGGCATATTTTGCCTTACGGCCATCCTTATCGTCCTTCGCCTTCGTCAGCGTGACCGTAACACCCTGATTGACCTGCCTCTGGTCTTCCTTGTTGAAGGAAGGCACTTTGCAGATGCCGACTTCGAAGGCGTTTCCGGTCGGCAGGTTATAGCCCGCTCCTCCGGTCGAACCGATGTCGAAGATGGTCTCGCCGTTCTTGAAGTAAGTGCTGCCGTATTTGCCTTCCGCAGATCCTTTGGTGGAGAAGAGGCCACGATCATGATAGTCTTTCAGCTTCGTGACATTCTGCTTGGCCTGAGCGTTGTTGAAATCGTTGCTGCCCTTCCCGTCTTGGATGGAAAGATATGGAATCTTCTGCTGGATAGCGCTGGTGACAAAGAGGTTAGAATCCGAATCGTAAAAAGCCGGCCACTTCAGCTGCTTCAGGTTGACGGAAGACTCAGACTTATGATCGAGGATGAACTGGCAGAAATCCATGAACTCATCCCAGCTCAGACTCTCCAGATACGCCTTGACCTTCTCATCCGAGTTGATGGCAGAATCCTTCAATCTAGCGAAGGAGAGCGCCGCCTCCTTGTTGTAGATCATGACTTCCGTCGACTTCATCAGCGGAAGAGAGTACATGCCGTTTCGGAGGTAGGATGTTCCTTCATCCAGGAACGCCTTGATAAAGTCAGACTGATCCTTGTCGCCGAGATATTCTTCCTTCCCGAACCCGATCTGAGGATCCGAAGCAAACTTCGAGAGGTCATAGACATACTTGCCGTAATCCGCTTCGCTTCTCTCATAGCCGAGATAGGTGGCGACGTGATCCGGATAAGCGACAGCGATCGTCGGAAGGTCATAGATGGAGGCTGCCTTCGTCATCTTGTCGTAGATGGCATTGTAATCGCCCTGGTACTCGAGCTGGATATCGACATCGACATGCTCGTTTTCCTTCACCAAGGCTTTGAACTTATCGATCTCATCGTTCACCTGCGACTGAATTTCCTGACCAAAGGTAACCCAGAAGCGGATGTTGACGGCGGAAGAGGCGTTGGAAGGATCGCTTTTTTTGCAGCTGCCAAGTCCTCCTAAAAGAGCCAGCGTGCTTAAGATGATCGGTAATCTGTTCTGTTTCATGTTGAATTCACTCCTTTAAGAGGGCTTGGCAGCCCTCATTGATATCGAATCGAAATCTTACTGAGCCTTATGGCAAGCCGTCTTCGCTTCTTCAAAGAGCTTATCGAGGTCCACATCGGTGAGCGCTTTGCCGCGGGTGAGCGTCTTGGTCATGATGGCCTTGCCCGCCTGACGGGCAGCGGAAGAACCTAAGAAAGCCGGAGAGACGAAGTAATCATCAGTGACAGTCTCGACGTACTTCTTGCTGTTTGCCATCAAGACGGTGTCGCTGTAGTCCTTGCCTTCGACATCGACGCTCTTCAGATAGACTCTCTGCTGATAGGTGGATTTGCGGATCGGAGAATAGCCGGTATCGACAGACCAGGCAGCCGCGTTCTCGACGTTGGTCAGATAGCGATAGAAGAGCCAAGAGGCAAGCTTTCTGTCCTCAGAGTCGTGATCGAGAACCGTGATGGAAGGTCCCTGGTTGATGACCATGGCCTTCTTGCCTTCGGCATGAGGAATCTTGCCGACGCAGGTCTCGAAGTTCTTGGTGTACTGATACTTGACACCGCCGGTGGAACCGACGGAGAAGAGAGACTTGTTCTGCGTGAAGAACTCGTTGGTGTACTTGTTGTTGGCGGAACCTTTGGACATGATGTAGCCCTTGTTGGCGAACTCATTCCACTGCTTCATCATCGCTTTGAGCGCCGTGGAAGATGCTTCGTTATCGACAAAGTCGAAGACACCGGCTCCGTTTTTGACCGAGGTGAACGGGATGCCGTACTGCGCCGCGAGGGTGATGAAGAGGTTGTCATCGGAATCATAGGCGAAGACCGCGCTGGTGTTCTCCGTCTTATCAAAGTTCAGGATTTTCTTGTTGGTCGGCAGGTTGTCGTTATACTTGATGATAGCCGGGCAGAGCTTTCCGAAGAGCTCTTCCCAAGTCAGGTTGTTGAGATATGTTTCATTGAGCGGATGACCTTCGTTGATCGTCGCATCCACGCCGTGAAGATCAAGGCCGATGAGAAGCTTGTTGTAGAACATCGCTTCCGTCGATTTGGAGAACGGCAGAGAGTAGGTGCCTGTAGTCGTATAAGACTGACCTTCGGTGACGAAGTTGGCGATGTAATCCTTCTTGTCCTCTTCGCTCCAGCCGTACTGGGTGCTGTTCATGTAGTCATCGAGACGGACGGCCTTGTTGTAGTTGAGGTACTCCGCGACATGATCCGGGTAGCACTGGACAAGATCCGGATAGTTGTTGGCGGCGAAGCCCTCGATGACCGAGTCCTTCAAACCGTTGTAATCAGAGGCTTTGTAGGTGTTTTCGATCTCGACGTTCGGTTCAAGCTTCTTGAACTCTTCGATGACTCTTTCAAAGACGGTGCGGTTGTTCTGACCGATGGTCGTCCAGATGGAGATCTTCGTCTTATTTTTGATGAAGCCCTCAACAACAGGATGATCGCTGGCAGATTGATTGGGGGGGTTGTTTGTTTTACAGCCAGCAGCCAACAGCAACGGCAGAACAGCGACTAAGAATTTCTTTTTCATGTTAATCCTCCTTGCGATTAAACATTTATTTCTGTATCTAAATTATCCTGCTTAGAATAAATTCAGCCTCTTCTCGTATCAGCCCTTGATGCCGGCTCTGCCGACACCCCGCATGATGTATTTGCGGAAGATGACAAAGAGAAGGAAGAGAGGAACTGTGACTAAGACCGTCGCCGCCATCTGATAGCCGTAGGAGGTGATTCCGGTCTCGGCCTCGGTGAAGGCAGAACCTCTAAGACCGTTGGAGATCAGGTTGAAATCCGGAGAGTTCGTGACTAACTTTGGCCAGACGTAGGCATTCCAGGTTCCCATGAATTTGAGGATGGTGATGGAGATCAAGGTCGGTGCAGCTAAAGGTACCATGACCTTCCAGAGGAAGGACCAGTCGCTCTTGCCGTCGACTTTGGCCGCAAGATAGAGCTCGTTGGGAATCTGCTTGAAGTTCTGACGCAGCAGGTAGATGTAGAAGACGGAGACCCAGAAGGGGACGATCATCGCTAAGTAAGCATCCGTCCTCGTCTGTCCGGTGCCGATCCAGCCGAAGCTGGCGACCGTGATGTAGTTGGAGATGACCATCATCTCACCCGGGATCATCATCGTCATGAGGAAGAGAGCGAAGAGGGCATCCCGGCCTTTGAACTTAAGCCTGGCGAAGGCGAAAGCACCCAAGATCGTGGTGATCAGAGTTCCGATGGTGGAGAAGATAGCAACGACGATCGTATTGAAGAGATAATTTCCGAATTTGAAGTACTGGAAGACGTAGACGTAGTTCGACCACATGATGATGTTGGGATAGAGGGTCTGTGTGGCGGAACGGATCTCATCGTTGTTCTTCAGCGAGGTGATGATCATCCAGTAGAAGGGGAAGATCATCAGGAAGGCCAAGAAGGCGATGATGAGGTAGAGGAAGATAGTGGAGACGATGTCTTTGACTTTCTCCGCCTTCTGAATCCTTTCCACCGTGTTTCCGGCATCATCCATCGAGAGAGCGATCGCGTCGCTCATGCTGACCCGCTTCAAGTCGGGATACTGTTCTAAAATCTTTTTCTGATTCATGATCCCTCCTTAATAGTGAATCCGCTTCTTGCTCACGCCGAGCTGGAGGAAGGTGAAGAAGAGGATGACCAAGAAGAGGAAGACCGCAGCGGCAGCCGCGAAGCTCGTGTGGGTGGAAAGATTGTCATAGATGTAATAGACAACGGTGTACATGTTGTAGTCTCCGGCCGTGGTTCCCGGACCGTTGAAGAGACCGACGATCGCAGTGTATTCCTTGAACGCGCCGATGAGAGAGGTGACCATGATGTAAAGGATCTGCGGTCCCATGAGAGGGACGGTGATCTTCCACAAGGTCTTTGTTCCCGAAGCGCCATCCATCTTGGCGGCGTTGTAGTACTCCTTGTCGATGCCCTGAAGTCCGGAGAGAAAGATGAGAATCTTGAAAGGCAGAGAGGACCAGATGATGTAGAAGCAAAGCGGCAAGAACGCATGAGCGGTCGTCGCACCATAGACCCAGGCTGTGTTGCTGTGGAAGATGAAGTTGATGATGCCTTTCTGATCGAACATGACGGCGAAGACCATACCGACAGCGATCGCGTTGGTGACATAAGGAAGGAAGAAGACGATCTGGAAGAATTTCTGAAGGAAGCGGATCTTGTTCAGTCCGACAGAGATGAGAAGAGCGATGATCGTCGAGAGCGGCACGGTGACAAGGACAATTAAGAAAGTGTTGGGAATCGCATACTTCACGAAGTGCGTCTCATAGACTCCGTTGTACTGCGTGAGTCCGAAGATGACGCCGAAGTTCTTCAGGGTGACACCATCGAATGTGCCGGTGATGTAGTCATAGTTTTTCAAGAAGGCGATAAAGATCGTGTTGATCAGCGGATAGACCAAGAAGACGATCAAGAGCACGAGGATCGGAGCGAGATAGAGCCAGGCTTTCCAGTTGTTGTTGCTGGCGACATCCTGAATGCCGGTGACTTTATAGGGCTTTTTCAAGGACATATCCCGATTTGTCACCAGACGGACGATGACTTTCTTTTCTTTATCGAAGCCCTCTTGGTAAACGGGCCTCTCCTCAAAGAAGTCATTCTCTGCCGTCAGGGATTTGCTCTCGCGCAACTCGCGGGTTGGATCACGGGTAAAATTTTCCATGGCTTATTTCCTACTCCAAAGCGATCCGCTCTTCGTTGTCCTTGCGGAACGCGTAGAATTTTCCTGGCTTGAGGGAGAAGTAGATCTTCCCCGGACGGATGTCGCTTCCGGAGGCGATGATCGCCTTGAAACTCTCCTTCGTGCACTCCTTGCGGTGGCAGACGATGAAGAGGTCTCTTCCGAGCACCTGAACCATCTCCGCATCCGCCTCAAAAGAGCCTTCGCTCTTCTGATTCGAAGCATTCACACCTTCCGGACGGATGGCTAAGAAGATGTCCTGATCGGCGATATTCTTTTTGGCAGTGAAGACTTTATCGGAGCCGATATAGATCGCATTCTTTTCGATTCTGGCCTTGAAGACGTTGATCGGCGGCGTTCCTAAGAACTGACCGACGAAGAGATTCTTCGGATTGTTGTAGAGGTTCTGCGGGGAATCGATCTGCTGCTCCTCACCTAACTTCATGATGACCATCTTATCGGAGATGGACATCGCCTCCTCCTGATCGTGGGTGACAAAGACCGTCGTGATGCCGGTGGTCTGCTGGATTCTTCGGATCTCTTCTCTCGTCTGCAGTCTCAGACGGGCATCGAGGTTAGAGAGCGGTTCATCCAGGAGCAGAACCTTCGGCCGCTTGACCAAAGCGCGGGCGATCGCCACACGCTGCTGCTGACCGCCGGAGAGCTGAGAAGGCTTCCGCTCTAAGTACTCTTCGACCTGGACGAGCTTTGCCGTCTCGCGGACGATCTCGCTTCTTTCCTCCTTCGTCAGCTTGCGATGGGTGATGGCGGTGTGCTTGTCCGCCGTGACGTTGACAAGCCCTAAGGCTTCCGTCAGAAGGGAGAGCCCTTCCTGAACCTGGTTCTCCGAAGCCTTCGTCAGAATGAAGAAGACCCGAAGCTGATTGTTTTCATAATAGAGCTTGAAATCGGAGAAACCGATATGATGCTCCCTGAGCGTTCTCTTGATCTCGTCCTCAAAGGCAGCATCGTAGACCTTGGTGATGCTTAAAGCGTGATTCTGGAAGGCGATCGCCTTGCAAAACGTCGCTTCCAGCTCGTCTTTTTTCGCCGTAGGAACCTTTTCGATTCTGGCGACGAGCTCATATCCGGTCTTGGTGTGAATGATCGTGACTGCCGTGACTTTGCCAAACTCACTTCCGGCTTTGCGGATGCTGCTGATGCTCTCATCCATATGGTCAGTCGTGAAGTCCAAAGGAAGCTTGCCGGAGAAGTTGATATCGGCTTTCTCTAGCTCGCTGATTTTAGTAACATCCGCTCTGACCTTGCAGTCGAAGAGAGCTTCACTGGTCTGCGCCTTCGTCTCATCAACAAGCGTGAATTTCGCAACCTTACCCAAATTTCCGACAAAGGCGTTCCTCAAATCCTCAGACACGTTCTTCAGCTGAACGAGGAGAGTGAGCTTCTCTCCTTCAACAGAGCCTTCCAAAGCAAACCGTCTGCTCTTCAGGCCGATCTTCTTGAGCAGAGAAGAGACACCATCCTGGAGGAGAGAAGCATCCTCTTTCTTCTTCAGATCGCAGGAAAGACGGAGGGCAAAATCAAAGAACGTGACCAAAGGAACTTCGACCTTGAGGTTGGTGAGCGGGAACTCGATGTTCTTGAAGATCGTCATGTGGGGATAAAGAGCGTAGTTCTGGAACACCAGTCCGATGCCACGCTTCTCCGGAGGAAGGTTCGTGACTTCCTGATCGCCGAACCAGACCTCGCCGGAGGTCGGCTTCAGAAGCCCGGAAATCATATAGAGCGTCGTCGACTTTCCACATCCGGAAGGTCCTAAAAGGCAGACGAGCTGTCCATCCGGAACTTCGAAATCCAGATTGTTGACAGCGATGGTGTCGCGGATGTTTTTCTTGGGATCACCAGGGAAGATTTTGGTGAGGTTCTTCAGTTTGATTTCCATGTTTTGCTTTCTCCTTAGTTCGTACCGTCATCATCTTTTGTATCCTGATTCAGCGCCGCCATCGACTTCTGCGTCTGAATGTCCTTGATGGTCTGCACCAGGACTTTGATCCAATAGCCGATGTATATGATCGAAGCGACCGTCAGGACGATGATGAAGTTATCTAACGGGTTATACACTTCCAGCGAGTTGTGGAACAGCGTCGCCCGCAGCACGATGAAAAGAACATCGAAGAAGACGATGGCGCTCGCTGCATCCGCATGGATCGAGGTTCTGATGAACAGCTTGCGGTTGACACGCCGGAACTCATCGTTCTTATATTTGTTCTTCCGATAGAAATAAAGTCCCATCGAAACACCGACAGCCAGAGCGACAAAAACAAGGAGAAGGATGGCCAGAAGAAGAGTGACATTGACATGCTTTACTTTCGTAGCGTCATCGCCGTCGGTATGAAAATCCATTCCGCCGAACCGGACTTCATACTCGCTGCCCTGAATCCGTTTGTTGGTCTCGACCGAACGGTATTCCTGATTGAAGGTTACAGAGCAAAGGGAGACCCGCTTCAGATTCTTGATAGAGATGTTCTTCAAGATAAACCGTTGCCTAAAAGAACCTTTTTTTGCACTGAGGTAATTCGAGGTGGAAATATCGCGGATGAAGTGATCGATGACCTTTCCGTCATGATACTGAAGCCGGATGAAGCCATCTTTGAGCGTGGGAAAGTTGGCGAAAAGGAATCTCTTCCCTTTCTTCACGTCGTTGGCGTTCTCCTTCACCAGGTCTGGATTGATCTCTGCATAGAGCTTATCCATCTTGTTGTTGACCGAAACATCGAAGGAGACATACCGGCCAAAAGAAGAAATCTTGGTCAATCTAGCTCGATAGTACTTGGAAAGATTGATGTTTTCTGCCGTTTCATATTTTGTCTTGAACGTGTCGATCTTGTACTCTTTGGTCAGATCCGGCTGATAGACGCTCTCATCGTGAACCGCAGAAAAAACATGGTAGATGTAGAACGAATCGCGATCGACGGTCTCGTCTGGCATCTTCGGAATATCGAAGTTCAGCGTCAGAGAGCTCGATCCGATCAGAGGTCCGACACCATCATACGGGTTGATCTGCGACGTGAGGGAAACCGAGTAATATCTTGTCTCTGTTTTTCCGTTCATTTTCTTAACATCATAGGAGCAGGACAAGGGAAGGTCCTTTTCCCCTTCTCCGTAATAACCGAGGATATAGTCCTTGTCCGTTGATTTGAAAGCGACACGGAAAGCCTGACAATAATCGGTATAACAGGACTGAACGAATGTCGCTTGGAACTTAGGATCCCCAGAGATCGAAGGAAGTGAGAAAGAATCCTCATCTTTGATCTTGGCTTTCGTCGCATTCTTCACACCTGTCGCTATCTCAGCGGAAACAGCCTGTGCTGTCTCCGGAGTCGCGAAGCCCGCCGAAGCGAGGCTCCAGCCGAAGCCGAAACAGAGAAGGAAAGCCTGAATTCGTTTCTTAAATGTCATTTTCTAGTCCTTAATTGTCCTTATCCTTCTGAAATGAAAGGGGTTTAAATGTTGTACCTATTATTATATTACAAACTTCGAAACGAAAAAAGGGCATATTTTTCACTGATTTTTCGTTGCAAAGAGGATCATTCCTTATCAAAAGCCTTGAATTTTTCGGAAATTTCCGCATTGTGGGCCTGCTCCAAAGCAATCTCGGCTTTGGACAGATACAACTTTTGAGCAGAAGTATCTAGCTCATATAGGCCAATCATATATTCACCGAAGTCCTGCTTCTGATGGCTGAACGCCATCAGTGAGACATCGATGATGAGAGGAACGCCTAGCGTGTAGAAGCTGAGGACATAGATAAAGATAACTCGAACGAGACTGTATCCGATGTACTTCCCCGCTCTCACCGATAAAAGATCGCTATCCGCTAAGGAGATGTGATAGATGAGCATACCAAGTGTCTCTCTGCCTCGGCGGAAGAAGAACCCAGGAAGAACCATCACCAGAAAGACCGCAAAGAACGCCGAAATAGGCACCTCAATGAAGTAGACTGCCTGCGAGAGCTTTTTCTGGTTTTCCACATAAGAAGGAAGCGTGGCATTGAGATGTCCGGTGAGCCGCTCGTTGATAAAGGGTTCATAGATGTTCTGGTTGTAGAGGGTGTAAGGATCCTCACAGGAAAAGGCCGGATTCATCGTGACTTTTCCTGTCTCATTCAAGACAAAGTAGGCTGTCCCAAGATATTTTTTCTCCCGGCGGTAAGCGTCATAATCCTGACTCACCATCTGATATGCTTCTTCGCCGGCCTTCTCTTTGATGAAATGAAGAAAGACATCAATATGATCTTGATAGAATGTCGCTTTCTCTTTCGGTGACATCGTTCCGTCCGCGTGATGCTTCTTGGAAATGAGCGATAATCCCGCCTCTTGATCCTCTTCATAGATTCCGCACTCTGTCATCACCCGATGAATCTCCTCAGAGGCTTTCGCATAAGTAGGAAGCTTTAGCATAAGCTCTCTCACCCCAAGGAAAAGACCAATCCCGATTGCCAACGCCAAAAGCAAGTCAAAAAGCCGGGCAAAGACCTTTTTGTAGACCGGTGCCTTGTGATAATGGATATGAATCTTCGGATTGAGGTTTTCCTCTTCCGCAACAAAGACAGAGGCTTTCATAGCTGGTATCCTTTCGCGGCAAAGATTCTTCCCAAAGAAGCGGAATCGATCATGATGCTATGAGAGAGAAAATCCATCAAGGTCTGCTTTGCTGAAGCTGAAAGCAGGACGATAAAAGAAACCAGCGGAAGAAGGAGAGAGACAAGAGAGAGGATGCCAAGCTGCGGCAGAGCAAAAAGCTCCGTGAAAGGCAGATACAGCATCGGAACAAAGAGAGAGAGAGGAAGCGAAGCAAGCCCAAGATAAATCAGGAAGAACAGATTCTGTCTCTTTTCTATCGGCGCAAAAGAGGTGATGGATACCCTCTCCAGATGAAGCATCAGCATCGTGATTGTCCTGCCTCTTTTGGTCAGAAGCGGAACCACAAGAAAGAGGACAAGAGAGGAAATTGCATAGCTGATATAAACCGAATAGACGATGGAGCTCTGATGGAAATGCGTGTTCTGATCCTGCTTCTTTTTAAGCATCCGATAGTGATATAACGGACTATCGGACGTAATCTTATCGCTGTGAAGCAGATCCTGAATCATCCTGGCATACATCGAGGAAGCAAAGAAAGAAGAGAGAAACGCCTGATAATCTTTCTCATAGGAAGAGGCGATCCTATCGCCGGGGACTAAGAGCGGAGCAAACTCTTTCCGGTACTGAGCCTTCAAGGAAACCGTCTCTTCCTGATAATCGAAGAAATGATGCAAATCATTCTCCTGATAGAGGGAAACCAAAGCTTTTTTATCGAAAGATAGATAGCGAAGATAGAACGTTCCGAAATAATCGTGATCGCTCTGATCCGTCAGACAATCCTTGAGGAAGAGGTCCCCACAGTAGCGGAGGTTGGTGTCAAAATCATACCGGTCGGAACCTTCTTTGGTCTCATAAAGTTTATTCTCCGATAAAATATCGATCATCTGTCTGCTTAAGGCATTATTTTCTTCCCGGTATCCGAAATACCCTGTCGCTTTTCCGTAGATCGGAAAGACGACGGCAGAGAAGACAAAGAGCGATAACAGGAAATCCAGAAAGAGGTCCGAGAGATAGACGCAGACTCTCTTTCCTCGACTCAGCGGAGAGACATCCACATAAGATACAGCTCCGCTAGGATTCAGAGAAGGGTTCAGATCCGCTTGAGCCATGTGGCGATCTCCCGATAGTCGTCGATCCAGAGCACGATCAGATCAAAGGTGAAGAAATAAGTCGTCAAATCCTGATAGACCGTCTCAGAGTAGCCTCCCTCCTTCTTTAGGAAGATGAAGTTGAACTTCATATAGTTCTTCGCCAGCTCCAGAAGCCGCTTCATATCGGGATCGGTCAAGGAGATTCCGATGAAGAGGCAGGCGTTGAACTTGAAGTCGTGAAGCTGCTTGGCGTTGTTCCAGGAATAAGGGTTGTTGTAGAGATAGTAGTACTCCGATTCGTTGAAGATCAGAGAGTCCGTATACTTCGACTCGTTGTACTTATCATAAGGAAGAAGCCCGTGGACATGATAGATGTCGACCTGAGCATCCTTATCGACGAAGGAGCTATCATCATAGACGACGGTGTAACGGACTTTCTGCTTCTTGAGCAGGTACTCGAGGTTCGTGTCATAGTTGTAGGTGATGACGCTGGTGTGAGGATGAGAGAGGATGTACTGCCCGCAGGAATAGAGCGTCGAATCCGGATCATCGAAGCTCTTAGCCTCTTCAAATTCATAAAGTTCCCGGTTGAGGGACTCATAGGTATTGAAACCTGAGGTTTTGAGGATCATGCCGGAGGTGAAGAGCTCCTTTCCGACATAGTGCTGAATCTCACCGGCGTATTTATAGTCGCCCTGATAGAAGTCGTTGTTGAGCGACTCCAGAAGCGTGAACCAGCTCTTGGCTCCGTAATCCAGATTGATGCCGGCTCCCATGATCAGATCGACGTGAAGGCGAGAGGTGAAAAGACGGACGAGCCAGAGGATGAAGTTGTCAGCAGAGTGATTGACACCATTGAGCTTTGGATCATAGCCTAACCGGTAAAGGACGTTGTCGGTGACCCGCTTGGGATCGCTCTTCAAGAGGTAGGATATCTTCTTTCCTTCCAGATAGCCGGTCGCATAGAACTGCGCTCCGTCAAAGTAGATGTTCAGCGAGGCTTCCGGCTCATAGAACTCCGCCTCCCTGACGTTCTTCACCCCGATGATGTTGACGTTTCCCATGACATCCATCTTCTCGAAGTTGACACCGCTGAAAGACGGATAGATATGGGTGACATATTTATGGATGTTGCCTTTCTTCGAGGTGATGATGGTCTTGAAGTTGCAGGTCGGATCAAAGCGGAAACCGAAGGACCTTAAAACGACTGAATCGAAGGAGACATCATTGTCATAATAAAGGAAGAGCTGGATGAGCAGACTCTTCTTCTGGAAGAGATAGACGTCGCGTTCTTCTTTTTTCATGATGACCTCCTCTGTTTTCAAAAATAGACTGACTTCAGCGACCGGTGCTTCCGATGCCGCCGCTTCTTACTTCAACCGTGTCATCTTCTTCTAAGATGGCATAGGATTCGAAGATGCCTTGAACGAAGCGTTCCCCCGCTTCGATCCTAACGCTCTCCTCTCCGAAGTTGAAAAGAGAGACATAGATACACCAGACATAATCGGAATCGATGATGCCCGTACCGTTGGAGAGCATCAGATGCCGTTTGATTCCTAACGAGGAGCGGACATAGAGCTTCAGCACGACATCCTCTGGCATCGAGAGGCATTTGATGTACGTCGGAATGAGAACCCGATGGTGAGGCTCAATCTCTACCGCAAACGGGCAGACAAAATCATAACCTGCCGAATGGGCGCTGCCTCGTTTTGGAAGAGTGATGCCCTTCGGATACTCGCGATCGGATTTGACTTCCTCCGCCTGACAGAGTTCAAATCTGGCGTTGATTCTTTTCATATCCATCTCCTTTGAGATGCCTTCATCATAACACAAACAGAGCAGGGAATTTTGTTCATTCTGCACGAAAAAACCCGCCTCCGATCGAGGAAGACGGGTTTCTGTGATTGAATCAGAGATTAGTCGATGATGGTGGAGACAGTTCCAGCGCCGACGGTGTGACCACCCTCACGGATGGAGAACTTGGTCTGAGCTTCGAGAGCGATCGGGTGGATCAGCTCAACTTCAAGCTCGACGTTGTCGCCCGGCATAACCATCTGGACATTGGCCGGTAAGGTGACCGTGCCAGTGACATCGGTGGTACGGAAGTAGAACTGAGGTCTGTAGTTGTTGGTGAAGGCAGTGTGACGTCCACCCTCTTCCTTCTTCAGGACATAGACCTGTCCCTTGAAGTGCTTATGAGGCGTGACAGAGCCTGGTTTGCAGATGACCTGACCACGGACGACCTGATCACGATCGATACCTCTTAACAGGGCACCGATGTTATCGCCAGCTTCAGCGAAATCAAGGATCTTACGGAACATTTCCATAGAGGTGCAGACGCACTTCCTGGTATCCATGATACCGACGATCTCGACTTCATCGTTCGGCTTAAGAACACCACGCTCGACTCTGCCGGTAGCGACAGTGCCACGGCCGGTGATGGTCATGACATCTTCGACAGCCATCAGGAACGGCTTATCGTTATCACGGACAGGATCCGGGATATAAGAATCGACCTGGTTCATGAGTTCCATGACCTGAGCCTGAGCCTTCTCATCGCCCTGTAAGGCTAAGAGGGCAGAGCCTCTGACAACCGGAACCTCATCGCCGGGGAAGCCGTACTTGTTGAGCAGGTCACGGACATCCATCTCGACTAAGTCAACGAGCTCCGGATCATCAACAAGGTCAACCTTGTTGAGGAAGACGACGATGTAAGGAACACCGACCTGACGAGCGAGCAGGACGTGCTCTCTGGTCTGCGGCATGACACCATCCGTGGCGGCAACGACAAGGATTGCGCCATCCATCTGAGCAGCGCCGGTGATCATGTTCTTGATGTAGTCAGCATGACCTGGGCAGTCGACGTGAGTGTAGTGTCTCTTGGCCGTGTCGTACTCGATGTGAGCGGCATTGATGGTGACACCACGCTGTCTCTCTTCGGGAGCGGCATCGACATCACCATAGTTCATAGCCTGAGCTAAACCCTGCTTGGCTAAGGTCTGGGTGATTGCGGCAGTGAGAGTGGTCTTGCCGTGGTCGACGTGACCGATGGTACCGATGTTAACGTTTGGTTTGGAACGATCGAATTTCTGCTTTGCCATAATTTAAATTTCCTCCGAGTTAAATTCTCTATGAATATACACTTTTAAAACCATATTTTCAAGAAGATTCAAAGGGTGTATCAGCCTCTCTTCTTGACGATTTCTTCCTGAACAGAACGTGGAACTTCCTGGTAGTGATCAAATTCCATGGAGTAGATGCCACGACCCTGCGTCATACTTCTCAGATCAGAGATGTAACCGAACATATTGGCTAACGGAATGTAAGCCGTGATGACCTGAGCGTTGGCTTTCTGGACCATGCCTTCGACCTGACCGCGACGAGAGGAGACATCGCCCATGACCGTTCCGACATAGTCGAGCGGGGTGGTGATATCAGCCTTGACGATCGGCTCAAGCAGGACAGGATCGCAGATCTTTCCGGCGACCTTGAGGGCCTCCTGAGACGCGAGCTTGTAGGCCTGTTCCGAAGAGTCGACATCGTGATAGGAACCATAGGACAGCGTCGCCTTGACATCGATGACCGGATAACCGGCGATCATGCCTCTCTGCATGGCATCCTTCAGACCGTCGAGAGACGGCTTGATGAATTCCTTGGGGATGGCGCCGCCGGTGATCGCATCGACGACTTCGATGCCCTTGCCCGGGTTAGGCTCCATATCGAACACGACGTGACCATACTGACCGTGACCGCCGGACTGCTTGATGTACTTGCCTTCGCACTTTCCGGTTTTGCGGATGGTCTCACGATAAGCGACCTGCGGAGCACCGACTCTGGTCTCGATGCCGAAGTCATTCTTAAGACGAGTGACGTTGACGTCGAGCTGCAGTTCGCCGACACCGGCGATGATGCCCTGACCAGTCTCCTGATCGGTGTAGTAATGGAAGGTGGGATCCTCTTCGGTGAACTTGATGAGGGTCGTCGCCATCTTATCCTGATCGCCCTTCTTGACAGGCTCGATCGCCTCCGAGATGACAGGCTCCTGGAACTTGATGGACTCCAGCGAGATGTGCTTATCGTTCTCACCGATGAGCGTATCGCCGGTCCTGGTGGCAGAGAAGCCGACCGCTGCGGCGATTTCGCCGGCCTTGGCCTCGGTGATGTTCTCGTGAGAATCGGCGTTGATGAGCTCAAGACGGGAGACTCTCTCCTTGGCGCCCTTGCGGACGTTGTAAACATAAGAGCCGGACTTGACGGTGCCGGAATAGACACGGAAGAAGCAGAGAGTGCCGAACTGGTCGGTGGTGAGCTTGAAGGCTAATGCGACAAACGGACCCTTCGGATCCGCGGAGAGGACGACATCGTTGCCGTCATCATCGTGGCCGATCGGATTAGGAACATCGAGCGGGGAAGGAAGGAAATCATGAATGGCATCCAGGACGTACTGGACACCCTTGTTCTTATAGGCGGAGCCAGGGATGCAAGGGAAGATCTGTCTGGCGATGGTCGCCTTGCGGATCGCAGCCTTGATCTCATCGACCGTCGGATCAATCTCCTCGAGGACCTTTTCCATGATGTCATCATCGACGTTGGAGAGCTGCTCGAGCAGGATCTGACGATAGACCTTGGCCTGCTCGATATCGTTGGAATATTCAGACGGGACCTGATCGAGATCGACGATCTTTGGCTGCATCTGTTCCGACTTCTTCGGATCGATATCCCATAACCAGGCCTTCATCGTGATCAGATCGATGAGACCTAAGAGACGGTTCTCAATGCCGACCGGATAGGCGATGGCGACGCCGTTAGCGCCGACTCTCTCCTTGACGGAAGCGACAGACATCTCATAGTTGGCACCGATGGCATCGAGCTTGTTGACGAAGACAAGACGGGGAACATCGTACTTATCAGCCTGTCTCCAGACGGTTTCCGTCTGAGGTTCGACACCGTTCTTGCCATCGAGGACGCAGACCGCACCATCGAGAACGCGGAGAGATCTCTCAACCTCAGCCGTGAAGTCGACGTGGCCTGGGGTGTCGATCAAGTTGATACGGATATCCTTCCAAATGCAGGTTGTGGCGGCAGAGTAGATGGTGATACCTCTCTTCTGCTCCTGCTCGTTGAAGTCCATAGCGGAAGCACCATCGTGGGTTTCGCCAATCTTATGAGTCTTTCCCGTATAGAAGAGGATACGCTCACTCGTAGTGGTTTTACCGGCATCAATGTGAGCCATGATACCGATGTTTCTGACGTGATCGAGAGGGACGGATTCGTACTTTTCGACCATCGCCTGATCGTTATCCATTGCCATAGGCTATTCTCCTTTATTCCATTGACAATCCTTCATCGGGATTACCAACGATAGTGGGCATAAGCCTGGTTCGCCTGGGCAGTCTTATGCATATCTTCTCTTCTCTTGACAGCACCGCCGGTGCCGTTAGCAGCATCGATGATCTCGCCAGCGAGCTTGTCGACCATCGTCTTCTCATGTCTGAGACGGGCGAAGGTGACTAACCAGCGGAGACCTAAGGTGACCTTTCTCTCCGGAGCGACTTCGACCGGGACCTGATAGTTGGAGGCGCCGACTCTTCTGGCCTTGAGCTCGACTTCCGGCATGATGTTGCCTAAGGCGATCTCGAAGACTTCGAGAGCGGGCTTTCCGGTCTTGGCAGAAACCTTATCGAAAGCGGAATACAGGATGGTCTGGGCTGTGCCCTTCTTGCCATCGAGCATGATGCGGTTGATCAATCTGGTAACTAGCTTAGAGTTATAGATCGGATCCGGCAGAACATCTCTTTTTTCAACAGAACCGTTTTTTCTTGGCATGGTTGTTCACTCCTTACTTCTTCTGGATGGAACCGTCTTTCTTGGTTCCGTAGAGGGATCTGCCCTGCTTGCGGTTTTCCACGCCGAAGCATTCCATGGCACCGCGGACGATGTGATATCTGACGCCTGGAAGATCGCGGACACGTCCACCTCTGATCAAAACGACTTTGTGCTCCTGAAGGTTGTGACCCTCACCGCCGATATAGGCAGTGACTTCATAGCCGTTGGAAAGTCTGACTCTGGCGTACTTACGGGCAGCCGAGTTCGGCTTCTTCGGAGTCATCGTACCGACACGGGTGCAGACACCCTTCTTCTGCGGAGCGGAGATCTCTTTCTCTTTCTTGTTGAGAGAATCCCATCTCTTGCCGAGGGCCGGAGCTTTGGACTTATAAATAGCGCTCTGTCTCTCTTTTCTGACCAACTGATTAATTGTAGGCATTTGTTTCCTCCCGGATATTCCGATAAATTACCTATTGTCCACAACCCCGGGCGTTTCCTGTTCTTTCCATAAAAAGAACGGGCATGACCCGCAATCTAGACTAGACCATTATAGACAGACAAAAAAACAATGTCAAAGCATTTTTCAACATTTTTGATACGCCCGGATATGAGTTCATGCCATCCGCCTGAACCCTCCTTTTAAAGGAGATTGAAAAAGCCCAGTTTCCTAGGCTGGTTTCAGTTCCGACGGCTGGTGGCAGCAAGGAAGATGAGGATCCGGATGAAGATATAGATGAAATCGATGTAAAGGTTGTAGGCGCAGTAGATGGCGAGGTTATCACCATTGGAGAGCTGATCCTTGGCTTCCGCTAAGCGCTTGACCCGGTTAAAGTCGAGGACGACCATGATGAGCATATAGAGAAGCAGGGCTCCGGTGATGACCAGACTGACATAAGGAAGCGACCCGCTCGGTAAGAAGAAGGAGACTAAGGAGAGGGTGACGACACCACCGAAGATCGACATCAGAACAACCCATAAGAGCAGGTGGTTGATCTTGAGCTTCATGCCTAAGAAGCCAAACAGCAGGAAGACAGCAGAGGTGACAAGGAAGGCGATCGAGATCGTGCGGATGAAAGAAGCGGGCTCGGCAGCGAAGATCGTCATCATCAGCGAGCTTAAGAAGACACCCATAAACAGCGTGTAGAAGAGATAAGAAGTGATCATCAGACCCTTATTTCGGAAGAACGCCTGGATGTTGATGATGATCACCGAAGGAAGGATCAGCACCAAGGAAGCGATTGTGATGCCGAGGTAGAAGTCCGAAGCCGCCTGAGCGCCAGAGTAGGTGGCAATCAAGAGCAGCAGATCCGGCATCCCTAACGAGACAACCCCAGTGATCAGAAGACCTAAGCCGAGCCAGAGCAACACTTTGGCGACCGAAAACTGACCTTTTTCAACGACAGCCCTCGTCCGTTTTTCCTTGACGCTGGCCTGGGCTTTATAGCCCGAAGATTCATATTCCTGTCCACGGAATTCCGTCATGTGACATTTCCTCCTTTTCAATACCCCTATGATAGTGTTTATTTTCAGAATTTCAATGATTTTACTTTCCCACCCTTAAAACCCACCATTAAAAAGGCGGCATCCCCAGAAAGAGAATGCCGCCTGTAGATGCAAAGCGAAATCAGATGTTTTCGAGAAGCTCGCGGAAGGAATCCGACTTGAGGGAAGCGCCTCCGACCAAAGCACCATCGACATCCTCGGCCTGAAGGTACTCGTGGATGTTGTTGGGCTTGACGGATCCGCCGTAGAGGATCTGAACCTTCTGTCCGGCGACCTTGCCGAAGAGCTCGGAGATGAGGGAGCGGATGTAGGCGCAGATATCCTCGGCGATCGCAACCGAGGCGTTCTTGCCGGTGCCGATAGACCAGACTGGCTCATAGGCGATGACGAGGTAAGGCGTATCCTCTTTGGTGAGGGACTGAAGTCCGGTGACGACCTGCTCGCGGATGACATCCTTGGTGATGCCTTCGTCGTACTCCCTGGCAGTTTCACCGACGCAGTAGACAATGTGGAACTGATGTGCGATCAGTGCTCTGATCTTGCGGTTGCAGGTGAAGGAAGTCTCACCTTCATAGGTCCTCTTTTCGGAGTGGCCGATGATGGACCAATCGACCTTGATCTCCTCTAACATCGGAATCGAAACAGAGGAGGTGTAAGCGCCGTGATCGGCGTAATGGGCATCCTGAGAAGCGACGATGAGGCCATGGGCGTGCTTTCTGACATCGTGGAGAGAGAGGTAGCTCGGTGCGACACCAAGCATGACCCCTTTGGCTCTGGCGATACGGACAAGACCGGCGTTCTTCACATCTTCGCAGAAGGTGTTGGCCTCAGCGATAGTGTGATTCATCTTCCAGTTGCCCATCAAAAACTTTTTGCGGGCCATAGATCACTTATCCTCAATGACGTCGATGCCAGGAAGAGAGCCGTCGAACTGGATCAGTTCCAGAGAGGCTCCGCCGCCCGTGGAGACGTGGCTGAACTTATCGTCATAGCCGAACTTCTTGGCCGCTGCAGCAGAATCGCCGCCGCCGATGACCGTGAAGGCTCCGGCCTGAGTCGCCTGAGCGCAGGCTTCGCAGACAGCCTTCGTTCCCGCCTGGAAGTCCTCGTTCTCGAAGACGCCCATCGGGCCGTTCCAGAAGATCGTCTTGGCTTTGGCGATCTCGGAAGCGTAGAACTTGCGGGTGAGAGGTCCGATATCGATGCCTTCATAGCCTTCAGGGAAACTGGTCTCGTTGTTGTCGATGTACTGAATATCCTCGACCTTCTTCTCCGGATTCTCAAAGTCATAGCCCTTGGCGCAGATCGTATCCAAGGAAAGCTTGATCTTGCCAGTGGCATAGCACTTGGCCGCATACTCGAGCTGATCATCCTCACATAAGGAGTTGGCGACATCGATATGGAAGACCGCCTTCTTGAAGGTGTAGCCCATACCGCCGCCAATGAGGATCAGATCGCACTTCTTCAGCAAAGAATCGATGACTTCGATCTTGGAGGAGACTTTGGCTCCGCCTAAGATCGCGATGTAGGGCCTCTGCTCTGAAGTAGGTGCGACACAGCGTCCTAAGCCCTTGATCTCTTTTTCCATCAGGAAGCCGACGGCTGTCTCCTTGCCCTGCTCCTTGAGGAGAGAGGGGATGCCGTAGGTGGAAGCGTGCGCTCTGTGCGCGGATCCGAACGCATCCATGACGAAGGCATCAGCTAAGGATGCCCACTCGGCAGAGAGCTCCGGATCATTCTTCTCTTCGCCCGCTTCATAACGGGTGTTCTGCATGACGAGAACTTCGCCCGGCTTCAAAGCGGCGACAGCTTCACGGAGCGCTTCTCCGCGGGTCGCATTGACGAAGGCGACGTGAACATCTTTTTTCAAAACGGCATCAAGATAAGTCTTGAGTGGCTTGATGACGATTGAGAGATCGTTCTTCTTCATCTGCTTATCGATATCTTCCTGGGTCTTCTCGCCCTTCTTGAGCTTCTTCCAATCCACCTTGCCGAGGTGAGAGAGAAGGACGACCTTTGCCTGGTTCTTCACCAGCTCGGCGATCGTCGGAATGGCTCCCTGAATACGGTTGTCATCGGAGATCTCCTCTCCTTTGTGGGGAACGTTGAAGTCGACACGGACTAAGACTGTCTTCCCATTGACCTGCAGATCAGTAACAAGTTTTTTCATGTTTATTCCTCTTTTGAATAAGAAAGCGCCCTTGGAGAGGGCGCTTCTATTGACTTAATAGCAACGGCCCTACGCAGTTTCGGTATTAGGCTAATTCAGCGAAATACTTGATGGTGCGGACCATCTGAGAGGTGTAGGAGTTCTCGTTGTCGTACCAAGCGACAACCTGGACCTGGAACAGACCATCAGAGATCTTGGTGACCATCGTCTGCGTAGCATCGAAGAGGGAACCGAATCTCATACCGATGACATCGGAGGAGACGATCGGCTCTTCATTGTAGCCGAAGGAGGGAGAGACCTGAGCCTTCATGGCAGCGTTGATCTTCTCAACCGTGACATCCTCACCCTTGACGACAGCGACAAGGATGGTGGTGGAACCGGTGAAGACCGGGACACGCTGAGCGGAACCGATGAGCTTTCCGTTGAGCTCAGGGATGACAAGACCGATCGCCTTGGCAGCGCCGGTGGAGTTCGGAACGATGTTGGCAGCACCCGCTCTGGCTCTTCTCAGATCGCCCTTTCTGTGCGGGCCATCGAGAATCATCTGATCGCCGGTGTAGGCGTGGACCGTGGTCATGATACCAGACTGAATCGGGAAGGTATCATTGAGCGCCTTCGCCATCGGAGCCAAGCAGTTGGTGGTGCAGGAAGCCGCAGAGATGACCTGATCCTCTTTGGTGAGGGTCTTCTCGTTGACGGAGAAGACGATGGTCTTCAGATCCTTGCCAGCCGGAGCAGAGATGACGACCTTCTTGGCGCCAGCCTGGATGTGAGCCATAGACTTCTCTTTGGAGGTGTAGAAACCGGTGCACTCAAGAACGACATCGACACCGATCTTGCCCCAAGGAAGATTGGCAGCCTTCGGCTCGGCATAGATGGTGATCTCCTTGCCATCGACGGTGATGGATCCAGGAACGACGACCGTCTTTCCGTCCTCAGCAAGAACCGGCTCCTTGGAAGAGATGGTGTGAAGGTTCTCACCGATGACACCGCAATAGCCTCTCTGGGCAGTATCATACTTCAATAAGTTAGCAAGCATGGCAGGGCTGGTCAGATCGTTGATGGCAACGACCTCATATCCCTCAGCACCGAACATCTGTCTGAACGCCAAACGACCGATACGACCGAAACCATTAATGGCAACTTTAACTGACATTTTTTCATGTCCTCCTAGTTCGGCATTATTATAGACCTAAAATCAAAAAAAATAAAGCTGTTTTCAGAAGAAAACAATAAAAACCCATAAAAAAATAACGGAAATGATCTGTTTCAGCTCATTTAGTCCCAATTCCTGTTGTTTTGAATGCGCACTTTGCATTCAATGATTTGACACTGTGATAAAAACGGATAAAAAACAGTGTTTTTTGAAATAATACCGCTTTCCGCTTCGGAAACTGCACGCTTGCTTCTCCGTATCCAGAAAACAGGCTGCTATTCCGGCTTCTGCTGAGAAAGCAGGGCTTCCGCCTCCTCCCGGAGATTGGCAAGGATGTGGACGACACCGGATTTGGTGATGGCGATGTCCTCATGCTCCGAGATATATTCCGCCAGCTCCCGATAGTTCGAATCCTTCTGCTGGATGCGGGCACTGATCACCGCCTTCGTCTTCGGATCAAAGAGACTTAACGGCTTAATCTTTAATAGATCGTTCAGGAGCGCAATGTCGCGCTTTGCGGTGTTCAGCGTCTTGGAGTAGTTGGCAGAGTCGCAGATGTTGAGGCGGTTGGTGACATTCATATCATCCTTCATGATCCTGGCGTTCTCAAAGTCGAACATCGATTCCATCGCGCCGATATAAGAAAGAAAAACCGAGATCTGATCGCTCCGCTTCAGGTACAGGACGTGTCTCTCCCTCCGTTTGATATAACGGAAGTTCATCGTCTTCTCCTCTTTGAACGAATCGAGCTTCCTTCGGACAGCCAAAGCATCCTGACGGTCAGAGTAAGCCATCTCCAGAAAATAAGATGTCTTTCCCGAGGAAGGATTGTTGACGGATCCGTTGGCTAAGAAAGAGCCGATGATCATATACTTCAGGTTGCGCCGGTGCAATCCCTCTTTCGGCGGGATGCGGATCAATCCATCCTGAAATATCTCCAGGTCCTCCATGACTTCATAGAGCCTTTTGTCCTCGACATAGACCTGATAGACAAGGCCTCTTCCGAAGCGTTTGACCTTCTCATAGCGGATGATCGGGTTCAGGCTGTAGAAATCCTTCAAGGCAGAGTAAAGAAGCTTCGCCACGTTGGCGATCTCTGTCCTCATGGAGAGAGAAGGGCTTTTTCCGATCGAGAAAGAACCTCCGTTTCTGGCGAAACCGGAGAGGATCCACCGCTTCTGCTCGGTGGTGTAATCGATGGATGCGATCTCATCCTTGACCTTTTTGGCAAAAGGAACCTGTTCTTTATCAGCCATGAATCTATTTCGTAAATATCAAACGTTTTCAGTTTTTCGACTGATAGTCGTCGTGGATGGCTGTCGCCGCCAAAGAGCCGTCAGCCACAGCGGTTGTGACCTGACGCAAAGAGGTGTCCCGGCTGTCCCCGACAGCATAGAGATGCTTCGCCTTCGTCTCCTTCTTGTCATCCGTGACGAAGAATCCACGGACATCCGTCAGACCCTCAATGTGAACAAACCCGTTCTGCGGCTGCTCTCCGACATAGATGAAGAGACCCTGAACCGAAAGCTTCTCTTCCTCTCCGGTCTCGTTGTTGCGGATGGTGAGAGCTGACAAAGACTGCTCTCCTTCCGCTAAGATCGTGTCATAAGGCGCATAAAGTTTGGCATTCTCTAAGTGGGAGAGTTGTTCGATGACACTCGGCATCGCCTTGAGGTTAGCATGGTGCGCAATGACATAGACATGGGAGCAGATCGAGGCGAGATAGATAGCCTCTTCCAAAGCCGCGTTCCCGCCGCCGATGACAGCCACATCCTTTCCTTTGTAGAACATGCCATCGCAGATGGCGCAGCGGGAGAATCCCCGCTTGTGGAACGTGTCCTGACCGGGAATATCGAAAGGTTTTTCCGCCAAACCATTGGCAAGGATGACATACTTGAAATCCCTGCTCTCTTTGCCGTATTCGAGGTGATACGTCCCATCCTCGTTCTGCGTAAGCGACTTCACTTCACGATAGATCGGATGAATGTCGAAGCTCTCGAGCTGGGTGGCAAGATCCTGAGCGAGCTGCGGACCTTTCAGGCCGAGATAGCCCGGATAATTTTCAATCTTCTCTGTATAATTTGTCTTTCCGCCGATGAGATCCTTCTCAAAGCAGACCGGCGTCATATTGTACCGTTTCAGATAGATAGCGGCAGAGACTCCGGCGGGTCCCATGCCGATGATGGCAACTTCTTTTGTATCCATAGTAGATCAGCTCCTTCCATATCGCTGCTATGTCAATTGTACACGCAGAGAAGCAAAAAGCGTCCTCTTTTGCTCAGAGAGAAAAGAAGCTCACTTTCCGTTAGGATCAGATTCTTTTCCTTTCCTTTCTTCTTCCTTGGCTTTGAGTTTGCTTAGGTCGATCGAGGAAGGTGCTTCGACCTGAGATGCGAAGACCCGATCATCCTTCCTGTCGATGACAGGAACGTGAAGCTCGACTGCCGCTTCATCGATGAAGACTTTCTTCAAGGCCGGTAGAGAATCCAGCTTACCTCTCCTCGCTAAGAAGAAAAAGATGTGATTAAGCAGGATCAAGGTCAGACCGATGACGATGTAGGCAATCGCCATGCTGTACGATTTATAGTCGCTCTTATTGAGGGCTTCGGAAGCACCTTCCCCCATGATGAATGTAGAGTTCCTCAGCGGCTCTAAAAGAAGACGGACGATGCCATAGGCGACAAAGTAGGAAAAAGAGGTGTCGCCATCGCGATAAAACTTACCTTCCAAGGCCGGAAGCCCGTGAGCGATAAGGAAATAGAACATGACGTTGACCACGCCTTCCACCAAGAAGAGCGGAGCGACGATCGTCCCTGGTGCGAGGATGACATTGTAGGCGCCTAGCATGCCTTCGCTTCCGTTCTGCATATTCTGCGTGATCCAGGAAGGAAGGAAGTTCCAGGCTTCCAAAGACACCGCATGTCCGAAGACTTCCTGATTGAAGAAGTTGCCCCATCTTCCGATCGCCTGAGCGATGAGGATCGTCGGAATCGCAAAGTCCATGCAACAGAGGATCGACGTCCCTCGCCTTCGGAAGAGACAGAAGAGAACACCGGCGATGATCCCGCCTAGCGCTCCGCCCTGAATGGCAAGCCCGCCGTTCCAGATGGCGAAAACTTCATAAAAAGGACGGTTGGAAAACTCCTGGCTCCAGGTGGCGACGACATACCAGATTCTGGCACCGACGACTCCAGAAGGAAAAGCTAGCAGAAAGACAGAGTCGAAGAAATCCCAGCCGAAGCCCGCTTTGTGCGCTCGGTAGTTCGAAAGGAAGAGAGCGACGACGGCTCCGAAAAGCATGATCAGCGCGTAAAAATGAATGACGGGCTTATCCACAGGAAAACCCGGAATATATGCGAAAGAATTCATCGTCATTTGCCCTTCTTCATCGCTTCCGCCTTCTTGGCGAGAGCGAGGTCATCCGCTTCGTGGGATTTGACCACTTCACCCGGCACAGGCCGCATGACCGTTGTCGTAGGAACAGCAGTGATCGGAACGTCCGGTTCCGGATTCATCGAGGCGACAGTCTTGGCCTTGTCCGTCCCATCATAAGGGGAGTTGCGGAGGACGTTGAGCTCCGCTTGCCTCTTATCGACGATCTTCTTCTCCTGGATGGCAGCAAGCCTCCGCTGGAATTCATAGCCGGTGTCATAGCCATCGTCCTTCAGCTTGAAGTCGGTGACCGCGACTTCAATGATCTCCGCCATCGAGCGGGCAGCCGAGACAGGAAGTTTCACCAAAGGAATGGATTCCCCTAGAATCTCATAGCGATCCGTCTTCATCCCGATCCGCTCCATCGGCTCATCACCTTTGAAGGTGACCAGATTGATGACGAGTTCAATCCTCGTCTTCTTGGCAAGCGCATTGATGCCGAACATCCGGGACACATTGATGATTCCGATGCCCCGGACCTCCATCATGCCGTAGATGGTCTCCGGGCAGGTGCCGATCAGATGGCTGCGCACGGCAGCGATCGAGACTCTGTCATCCGCGATCAGACGATGGCCTTTGCGGATGAGTTCCAAAGAAATCTCCGACTTTCCGATGCCGGAATCTCCTAGGATCATGACGCCGATGCCATAGATCTCCAAAAGGCAGGCGTGGACAGCCGTTCTCGGTGCCAATGCTTCCGAAAGATAAACGTAGATACTGGAAGATAAGTCCGTTGTCTCCGCATCGGTAGAAAAGAGTGGGCAGTTGGTTTCCATCGCCGCCCGACGGAGAGAGTCCGGGCAGGGATTGCCGTGCGTCAGGATGACCGCCGGACACTCCTCTGCCATCATGCGGACGCAGTTATGATAAATGAAGCTGGGATCGGAATCTTCGATCAGAGCCATCTCCTTGTTTCCGATCAGAAGGATGCGGTCCTTCTCATAGAACTGGAACAGACCTAAAAGCTCAAGACCGGGTCTATCAAGCTCCGGAACCGTGACTTTTCGGTTGAGGGCGTTGAGATCCCCGTTGATGACCTTCAGACCGAAATGATTTGCTAATTCAAGGCTGGTTAACATAAAAGTACCTCACTTCAGAATCCTGATGTGTCAATTATATCTTATCCAAAGCACTCTTTTCATAAAAGCCGAGAAGAATTTTTCCTCTCGGTTTCGCTCAGTCCAGATATTTTTCCTTCTTCAGCTCTTTCTTCAGATACTGACCGGTGTAGCTCTTCTCGCAGGAAGTGATGTCATCCGGGCTTCCTTCAAACACCAGATTGCCACCTTTATCTCCGCCCTCCGGTCCGAGATCGATGAGATAGTCTGCACATTTGATGACATCGAGGTTGTGCTCAATGACAACGACCGTGTTCCCGGCATCGGTCAGACGGTTGAGCACATTCACCAGGTTAGAGATGTCATAAGGGTGAAGCCCTGTCGTCGGCTCATCGAGGATATAGAGCGTGTGTCCATCGCTGGTGCGCTCCAACTCATAGGCGAGCTTGACACGCTGCGCCTCACCGCCCGAGAGCGTCGTGGAAGGCTGACCTAGCTTCATATAGCCTAAGCCGACATCGACCAAGGTCTGAAGGTTCTTTCGGATCGACGGCATCGAAGAGAAGAACTCCAGCGCCTCTTCCGCTCTCATATCTAGAACATCGGCGATGTTTTTCCCTTTGTAACGGATGTTGAGAACATCGTCCGTGTAACGTTTTCCGTGGCAGACATCGCACTCAACGAAGACATCGGGAAGGAAATTCATCGAGATGCGTTTGACGCCGTCGCCTTGGCAAGCCTCGCAGCGACCGCCCTTCACATTGAAGGAGAACATGGATTTATCCATACCTTTCACCTTCGCATCCTTGGTGGAAGCGAAGAGAGAGCGGATGTCATCGAAGACCTTGATATAGGTTGCAGGGTTGCTTCGCGGCGTTCTTCCGATCGGTTCCTGAGAGACATTGATGGCCTTGCTGATCTGCTTGATGTTTTCGATGCTGTCACACTCTCCCGGATTAACCGTCTTGAATCCCAGCTCCGACCGGACGCTCTTGTATAGAACTTCATCAATCAGAGACGATTTCCCTGAACCGGAGACGCCGGTGACGACCGTGAGACAGTGAAGGGGAATGTCGACCGTGATGTTTTTCAGGTTGTGGCACCTCGCCCCTTTGATGGTGAGCATCTTGCCGTAGCTTCGGCGCTTGGGAGGCAACGGAATCATCCTTCGTCCGGTGACAAAGTCAGCCGTGATGGATTCCTTGCACTGCCTGAGCTCTTCCGGAGTTCCGGAAAAGACGACCGTCCCGCCGTGATCTCCGGCTCCGCGTCCGATATCGACGACATAATCTGCCGCTAATATCGTATCTTCATCGTGCTCGACGACGATGAGGGAGTTTCCAAGGTCTCGCATCTCCTTGAGCGTTCGGATCAGCTTGTCGTTGTCCCGCTGATGCAGACCGATGGAAGGTTCATCGAGAACGTAGAGGACACCGGTGAGCTTCGAACCGATCTGGGTGGCGAGCCGGATCCGCTGCGCCTCTCCGCCGGAAAGCGTACTCGCTTCTCGGGAAAGAGTCAGATAATCGAGTCCGACATCGATGAGGAACTGCAAACGGTTCTGAATCTCACGGATGATGAGCTCCGAGATCTTCGCCTGCATCTCCGTCAGCTTGAGCTCGGAGAAGAAACGCTGGATCTCACCTAAGGATAGCGAGCAGAGCTCATGGATGTTTAAACCGCCGACCTGCACGGAGAGCACCGGCTCATTCAGCCTCGCCCCCTTGCAGGTAGGACACATCCTCTCCGACATGAACGTGCCGTACCACTCCTTCATAAAGGAAGAGGCGGTCGTCATATAAAGCCTGTCGATCCTGCTTTTGAGCCCTTCCGTGACTGTCTTGTTGATCCGAGACCCACTTGAGTTCGTGTAAGTGTATTTAACCGGTTCCGGCGGTCCGTAGAAGATGATGTCCTTCTGTCGCTGAGAGAGCTTGTTAAACGGCGTCTCTGTCGAGATGCCATACTTTTCCAAAACGGCATAGAAGTCGTTCCATTCGATCGTCTCGTGGTTGTGCTTCGGAAGCACGGCGATCGCGCCGTCGTCGATCGACTTGGTGGAATCGGTGATCATCAATGCAGGATCGGCTTCGATCTTCACGCCGAGGCCGTTACAATCCGGACAGCACCCAAGAGGATTGTTGAAGGAAAAAAGGCGAGGTTCAAGAGGAGGGACAGAGAATCCGCAGATAGGGCAGGACTGATGTTCGCTATACAGCGTCTCCGTCCCATCGATATCGATGGTGACGTACCCCTGAGCAAAATCCAAAGCCGTCCTCAGCGAGTCAAAAAGCCTCGCATCGTTTTCCTTGCTGAGCAGCAGACGGTCGATCGCAAAGGCGATGGTATGCTTGAGATTTTTATCTAAATCCGGAATCGCCTCATAACGCTGCAGAGGTTTTCCATCGATCTTCGCCCGATTGAATCCGGCAGAGAAGAACTTCTGCATCGTCGCCTGATGCGTTCCTTTTTCATTCTGCACGACCGGCGCATAGATGGTGATCTTGGATCCTTCCGGGTTCTTTCTCACCGCATCAGCGATCTGCTGAAGCGAGGAAGCCTGAATCGGAATGTGATGGTGCGGACAATAGGCGACACCGATCCTCGCATAGAGCAAACGGAGATAGTCATAGATCTCCGTCACGGTTCCGACCGTGGAACGAGGGTTGTGGGAAGTCGTCTTCTGGTCGATGGAGATGGCAGGGGAAAGACCGTCGATCGAATCGACATCTGGCTTAGAGAAGTCACCTAAGAACATCCTGGCATAAGAGGAGAGAGACTCGACATACCGCCGCTGTCCTTCGGCGAAGATGGTGTCGAACGCCAGCGTTGATTTTCCAGATCCGGAAACGCCGCTGAACACGACGAGGGCGTTTTTGGGAATGGTGACATCGATGTTCTTGAGGTTGTTCTCCCTCGCCCCTTTGACCACAATTTTATCGCGATAGTTTTCCATGAATTTACCTGCCTGAAATATATCTGCTTATTATATTCGTTTTCGCCATTATTGAAAAACAGAAAGCTCTTTTGCTCTGTCGAAAACAAAAAAGAAGTCGCATTCTTTGCTTCCGCTCCGCTTTTTTCTTCTCTTTATAAAAAGAAGTGATAGACTCCTCTCTCGTATGGTCACATATATCGATGCCAGCGTCTCTATCATCGGCTTGTTGATCACCGTGATTTTCTTCCCGAAATTCAGAATGAAGAAAGCTGAGTTCCAGACCTTTTACCTCATTCCGCTTCTCGGTGCTCTATTGATCTTATTGACTGGTAACGTCACCTGGAAAGAGTTCTATCAGGGGTTGACCGCTGACACGGCGATGAACCCGCTCAAGATCTTAGTCCTCTTCTTCTCGATGACCTTCTTAAGCGTCGTCTTAGATGAAGTCGGTCTGTTCAGAGTGTTAGCTGACTTCGCCTTGAAACACGTCAGAAAGACCCATCTCTCCCTCTTCATCGCTCTCTATCTGCTGACTTCCTTCCTCACCCTCTTCACCTCCAACGATGTCATCACCCTCACCTTCACCCCATTCATCATCTTCTTCTGCCACAACGCCAGGATCTCTCCGCTTCCTTTCTTAGTGGAGTCCTTCATCGCCGCCAACACCTTCTCGATGCTCTTCATCATCGGTAATCCGACAAACATCTATCTCGCCGGAGGGCAGAACATCTCCTTCATCGCCTATACCAAAGTCATGGCTATCCCTACTATATTTGCTTCACTGACCGCCTTCTTCTTCCTCTATCTGATGTTCAGAAAACAGCTGAAAGAGCCGATGGAAGTGATCGAGGAAGAGTATCGCATCACCGATCGTCTCCTGATGATCGTCGGTGTGATCGGACTCACCGTCTGCACTCTTCTGCTTGCCATCTCCTCTTATCTCGGCTTTGAGATGTATCTCATCTGCCTCGTCTCTGCCGCCATCGTCCTCTTCATCTGTACCATCTACAGTTTCATCAAGAAAATCAAAGATAAGGATGAGCAAGGATTCGCCCTTTTAGCCAACACCGCAAAGCGGCTTCCTTACACCCTCGTTCCCTTCCTCTTAAGCATGTTCTGCTTAGTGATGGCGTTAAACAAAGTCGGGTTCACAAAGTCTCCGGTCTCTTTGAACAGGGCGAGACCATCTTCACCTATGGGCTCGCTTCCCTGCTCAGCTGCAACCTCATCAACAATATTCCGATGTCAGTCCTATATGAAAACATCATCGCCTATGCCAGCACATCGACGCAGATCAAAGCTCTCTACAGCACCGTCATCGGCTTCAATCTCGGAGCGTTCTTGACCCCGATCGGTGCCCTAGCTGGCATCATGTGGATGTCCATCCTGAAACAGTACGATATCCGTTTCGCCTTCCTCGACTTCATGAAATACGGCATTCCGATCGGAACGCTGAGTGCGATAGCTGCCTTAGGTGGCTTAGAGCTCGTCTTCCTCTTTTAATCGAAATTTAGTAAGAAGCAAGTCTGCTTCAAAATAATTTCAGAAGTCCATCCTCATCAAAGGGATTTGGATTGCCTCTGACTAACGGGCTGACATAATCCAAATACGAGTCAAGGATATTATCTTTTTCTGCGTTGATATAACGCTCAGGAAGCGTGACGATCTTTCCATCGACATCGTTGAGCGAAACCGGTTCATAGCGGATGTGATACACCTCTCCCGGCTCACGCCGCAAAGAGACCATGGCGTTGGTGATGCCTTTCAAGGCGAACTTCAGTGCCTGAGAGCCGCACATCTCCGCCTCGTGGATATCGATATAGGATGGACAGAATGATGCCGATCGCTGAACGACGTTCAGCTCGATGCCTCTGGTCTTATATCCATCCTGAGCGACGAGCGAAGAAAGGTAGTTTGCTACCCCTCCCATCAGCTTGTTGCCGAAAGCATCCGTCTTGCCTGTTGCAGCGATCAGGTTTCCGTCCTTGTCCCGGATACCTTCGGAGACAACGACGAGACACCTGCCTTTTCCCTCGAAGGTCTGCTCGGCTTTCTTCCGGAACGCTTCGATGTCAAAAGCCACTTCAGGAACATAGATGTAATCCGGTCTCTGACCTCTTAAGCCGGCTAAGACAGCGCTCGCCGTCAAAAACCCGGAATCTCTTCCCATCACCTCGACGATGTTGATCTTGCCTTTCTTATAGGACTTATCATCCAAGGAGACGGCGATGATGGCATTGGCGACATATTTGGCGGCGCTGCCAAATCCCGGTGTGTGATCCGTAAAAGGCAGATCGTCATCGATGGTCTTTGGAATGCCGATGACCTTGATGTCGAGCTGATTGGCAGCGATATATTTTGAGAGTTTGTAGGTGGTATCCATCGAATCGTTGCCGCCGTTAGGAAAGATGTAGGAGATGTTGTTGGACTTCAGGTTCTCAACAATCTGCTTGGCGAGAGAATCAGAAGGATCCTCCGGAAGCTTCTGCCTCAAGGAACCCCAATAAGCTCCTGGCCGGAAGGAAAGAAGCGGTACTTCGCCTTTGGAGACGGGATGCAGCTCATTGTTGATGAGACCGGAGATTCCATACGGAGAGACAAGCAGATTCAGACTCTGATGCTTTCTCACCTCGTGGTAAAGCCCCATGAAGCTGGAGTTGATGACGGCGGTAGGACCCCCGGATTGGAAGTAGAGAACGTTCTTCTTCGCTTTGTTCTGTGTCATTTGCCTTTTATTCCTTTCTTGAGTCATTTGTCTCACTCTGCTGCAACATAGTCAAACCATCCTCGTGACGTTTCCTAGGGAAGAAGAGGAAGACTCCTATGCTGACAAGAAGCCCGAAGGCTGTCAGCATACAGGCTTCCTTGAGATACGGAGAACGATACGATAACCGGTACTGATAATGACCTTTCGTGGCTTCAAAACCGATGAATCCACCATCGGCATCATAGAGGGTGACCTCGGTTTCCTTTCTCTTCGGCGTTTCTTCATCCAGATCGATTCTTGTGAGAGACCAGCCCTTCTGCTTCGGATAATTGAGGACGGCGAATTTATCCGCCTGATAATCAGTCGTGAACTCAATGCTGTTATCTTTCCGCTTCAGGATGTGAATCTGATTCTCCTTCAGCTTCTCGATGGCTTTCTGATAGTCGGAATTCTGCTGAACATAGAGATAAGGGGTCTGCAGATTCACCGGCTCCTCTTTGGTGCCTTGGCGCAGCACCCCGACGATCCGATAAATCGGGCGGTCTGCATAATAGCCGTGCGCCTGCTGATAATCGGAGAAAGAGTGCCGAGAGAACGTGATGATCTTGTCCTCTTTGTCGAAGAGCCTCCACTCGAAGTCCTGCGCATTGAAGATGGAAAGATAGACGCCGCTCTCTGGTTTTGTCGGATCAGCCGTTGCTGCAATCGGAGAAGGGTTTCCTGCGGAATCAATGGGCTCGATGACAACCTTGGAGTTGTAAAGAAGTCCACTCTCGGAATAGCTTGTCCCATCCGGCGTCCGACCGGTCAGATAATCGTAGGGTGTATCGGATGGTGTGATACCGTTGAAGGCTTCAAAGGGATGCTCTTTCTGATAGGTCACAAGACAACTGACATCGTTTGGATCTGAGAGAGAACAGGTTGCGTATTCCCCAGAAGGAACAGCTTCTGTCGCTGGCCAATGCGAGGCGTACACCGTGACCCTCAGCTTATTTTCATCGCCATAGGGCGAATAGAATTCAATCGGGCCATCCACACCTTCCCGATATTTGCTTTCCGTAGTCAGCATCCCTCTGAATCTCTTCCCGTCGCGCTGGACCTCTTTCGCTCCCTGGCTGAGAGGAAGACGAACGCCATTGATCATAGGATCCTTGGCATGATATAAGCTTTTTCCGTAGAACTTCTGATAATCCTTGCCTTTCAGGATAGCAAAGCGGAGAAGCGGATACTCGTTGATGTCCTCATAAGCGTTGTAGCTGACATTCAGCTTATCTTTCTTCTCATCGTAATAATACGAAGTCGCCAGCCAGTCTTCGTTCATGACCGAATCGAAGACAAATCCCGTATCGATGAAATCCGTATTGACCAAGACGCTCTTGCGACAGGACTTGGAAGAAAGATAATCAAGGAACTCCTGCGAATAATGAAGGTTCAGCTTCTCCTTTTCTTCTGCGGTCAGATCAAGAACATCTTTATACCCATAAGGGTTGTCATAAGCGGAGATTCTCTCTCCCGTCGATGGATTCTTCGGGAACTGATACGGACCATAATCTTTATCGATCCGATCGACAAGGTAATACTTCGTCCCTAAGAAGGTCTCCAAAGTGTTGCGACGGTTGTGAATTCCCATCGACCAGTTGCGATACGAGTAGGGGATCCGAGAACGGTCTAAGAAGTTCTGTGTCCCATAAGCATAGACGGAGTGGAAGGCACCTAACCCTTGGTATCCTTCCTGCATCGAAAGATTGATGTTTCCCCGGTCTGCGCTAGGATTGAAGATGCGATAGTAATCGTCACCTTCCTCCTTCTTGATCTGCGAGACAATCTCTGTCTCCAAGGCCACATTCTCTCTTCCTCCTGACAGAGAATCCATATCGACGGTGCCCTGTCCGATGATGGTGACATTCCCCATCACCACCGCTTCAAAAGAGACCAGTCCGAAGAAGAGAGGTGAGAACGCCTTCTTGTGATAGAAGATCCGCATCAGCAGATAACAGAGAAGAATCCATGGAATTGAGAGGACGATCAGCATCATCTTGCCGTCCCAGTCAGTCTCGCTGTTGAAATAACTCGGATTTTCGTTGACTACCTTCAGCATCAGAATGCAGGAGACAATATCTAAAACCAAGACAGATAACAGCGATACATCAAGATAACTTGACGGGATATCTTCTCTTCGTTCAAAGGCCTCCAGATCAAAGACGATCATCCAGGAGATCGGCAGGATGAAGTACCTCGCATAACCGACCGTGAATCCAGAAAACAGATAGAAACCGATCGGAGAAAGAATCAGGAAAGCCGTCAGGATGACACCGATGACATGTCCGATGCGGCGCTGGTGAATGCTGTCGGATAGCGAGACGAAGAACAAGAGCAGCATCGGTGTTGTGACATAAAGAGAGTTGGCAAAATTATCGTACCAATAGACATTGAGAAGATTAGAGGAGTAACAGCCATCCGTCATGAAGAGGAAATTCAGAAGAGGTGTCACCCGATTCTGCGGATACTCCCAAGTGAACATCGCCTTCAGCTTTTCCATCAAACCGGAAGCAGAAAGAATCTTAGCTAGATAAGACTTGTCGCTCTCTGCTGTCACTCGTGGCATGCTCAAAGCCACATTCATGCCAGGAAGCAAGGTGAAGGCGCTTAAGAAAAGTCCGATCAGGAAAGCGAAGAATCCGCAGCCGAGAACCGCCCAGTTCTCATCGCTCTTTCTATCCTTTATGGTCTGGAAGAAACGGAAGACCGCATAGAAGAATCCACCGATCATATAGACGACAAAGAAGAAATAAGAAGTCAGAGCATTGAGGAAGAATCCGACAAGCAGGATCCGAGGATCCCGCTCCTTGATCACCTTCTCGATACCTAAAAACGTCAGCGGAAGAAAAGCGACCGAATCAATGAAGTGGAACCAAAGATACCCAAATGAGTATCCGGAGAAAGCAAAAGCGATGGCTCCGATCCGCTTCGCTTTCGGCGAGAAGGAAAAAGATCCAAGATACCAGTAGAAGAACATGCCACCCAATACCATCTTCGGAACAAATTCCAGGCCTTGAAGAACACTTAACCAACTACGAGGGAAGATCAGAAGAACCAGAAAGAAGGGATCAAAAAGATAATAGAACGAATTGGCGCCGACATTATCAACACCTAAAAAGACGCTTCGATCCCACGTCGGAAAGACACCGGTGCGGAAGAACGTATGCCAGTCATCGTATCCGTTGTAGAGGAAGGTCATCTCCTGAAGCGTGTAGTCTCCGCCTAATGGAACGGTGCAGTAATGACCCGCCCAGGTGTAGATGAAGCAGAGGTTAGCAATCAACATCAAGGCATAGAACGTCTTCATCGCTTCGTTCGGATGAAGAAACGTTTTCTTTAGCCAAGAGAAGAGGCGAAAGAAATGAAACCGCAGAAAAGAACCGGTCGCCCGTAATGCAGACCTGACTCTCTCTTTGATCGTGTTGCTGACACCCGCTTGAGAATTCACCGATTGATTCCTATCTATATTCATATATTAAAACACTTGCATTCTCTGAATTCCAAGATGCGACACAGCAAGAGAGCTTCATCTTTTGGGGCTCAGTTGCTTTGACGGATTTCTCATCTTTCGCAATTCCTCTTGTCATTATTTGCTATACTTTTACTATGCCATTTGAAACATTGACCGATAAGCTGAGCTCCTTCGTCGCCTCCTGCTTCTATCCCTTAACCCTTGCGGTGCTGGCTTTTCTGATCTGGCTTCTTCCTTCTTTCACGCCCTGGCTTCCTGCCGTGCTCTTTGGCATCCTCGTTTTCCTTCCCGTCTGGGTCAACGATGGCAAAGGCTACCTTCCCATCATCCTGATGATGATCCTGATGAACAACAGAGATGTCTCATTCAGAACAATCCCTGCTTATCTTTACTTCCTAGGTGGATTAGAGATTCTCTCCATCCTCCTCTTCATCATCCTTCATCGCCCTACCTTCCAGAAGAATTATCTTTTCTTCCTGCTCCTTTCCATCTACTTCTTCGCCTTGATCTCCTATCTCTACGATTCCATCAAAGATGGTTTTACCGGAACTACCGGAATCTTCTACCTTCTTTCATTGTTCGGCGTCAGCGTCATTTTCCTGATCTTAAGCAATATCATCGGAAAAGGTGACTCGCTATCTTATCTCTGCAAAACCGTCGTCTTCTTCGCTTTGACCATCTGCGGACAGATTCTCGTCTACGGCATCCGCAACCGTTTCACCTTCAGTCCTCTCGGATTCACACTAGGCTGGTCGTACACGGTACAGACCGCTTCCACACTGCTTTGCCTCTCTCTTCCTTTTGTCGGAATCCTGATCAGCAAGCGGCGTTTTTTCTGGGCGTTTAGCATCCTACCGATCTTTGTTTCCGTCCTGCTGTTATCGGCAGACTCCGGCCTTCTGGCATTGATTCTCTTCTCGGTTCCCATCACCCTGCTCTCTTTAAAAAATACCGGAAAGAACTATCCTTACTTCGCTTTGTTCTCCTTAGTTGCTGTCGTCAGCACCTTCGGCATTCTGATGGGGGTAAGCAAATCCTTCAACAATAGAGTCGTCACCGCCGTCTCAGCGCTGAACCTCTTTGATGAGCCGGCCGAATGGAGAAACCGCCTCTTCCAAGATGCCATCAGAGGATTCAAAGCCTCACCCATCCTTGGAACCTCGCTCAACGCCTTGATCCAAGGCGATGGAAGAATGCTGCTTCCTTCCAACACCCTGTTGACCACCTTGACCTTAGGCGGAAGCTTATCGCTTGTCGCGTATGTGGCGATGGAAGTCTGGATCTATATCATCTGCTTCCGAAAGAACACTGAAGACAAATGGCTGTTCTTCGCCTTCTTGCTGATGGTCGAGCTGATCGGTCTGATCGACAACACGATCTACAACGTCGCCATCCTGCTTTTCTACCTCATCATGTTCACCGGATTCCAGATGTCGAACCGACCCGAAGATGTCATCATCCACGAGAATTTTTTCCTGTACTACAACCAAGATAAAATCGACAATCGAAGATAAACAGTCTAAAAACCGCTTTCATAATGTGGTGCATTGACCAGAACAGAAACGCAATTCGCAGCTTTAAGTTTCCGAAAAGCCTGATTATCACCTAAGTTATCACATCTTTTTCATGATAAGTTTCCTAATTTTCCTTATTACATAGATTTTCATTTGGAATACTTCATAATTATTTATTGACAATTTTAGGAAAGCCTAGTAATATTATCGTGCTTCGGGAGATAGCCACTATCACCTAAGCCTTAATAATGCTAATAAGTTCCAACATAAAAATTCCTTTTGCTCTCTCCGTCGTGACTTCGGTCATGACGGAGTTTTTGTTTTCCGGCTCCCGATTCTATCTTTTTCTCATCGCTTGAAATATAATGCACTACACGAGGTGAACGTCTATGAATCATGAAAAAAGCTATGGTGCTGTCATTTATACACTGAAAGACGGTCAGCTCTTATTTCTTGTCGAAGATATGATCTTAGGACACGTGTCTCTTCCGAAAGGACATATCGAAGAAGGAGAGACTCCTCTTCTCTGCGCTTTGCGTGAGATCAAAGAGGAGACCAATCTCGACGTCGAGATCGATATGAAGACCTTCTCCCACACCATCACCTACTCACCGAAACCAGATACCACAAAAGACGTCACTTTCTTTTTGGCAAGACCGATATCCGATGATCCAATCCCTCAGATCGATGAAGTGAAATCCATCCGCTGGCTCACCCCGGAAGAAGCGATTGAGGCGGTGACCTATGAGACGGATCGGGAGACGCTGAAACTAGCCGCTCCGATCATCCGCAATCTGCTCCATGCCCAGAAGTAAGGAAGCCGTCTCTTACAACATGTCAAGGATCAAAGGAAAAGACACCTCTATTGAAAAGATCCTCCGACATGCTCTTTATCAGGAAGGATATCGGTATCGGAAGAACGACAAGACGCTTTCCGGACATCCGGATATCGTCTTAAGGAAATACCATATCGTCATCTTCTGCGACGGTGACTTCTTCCACGGATACGATCTCTCCAAGACCGAAGCCCAGCTGAAAACCAATCGAGACTACTGGTCAGAGAAAATTCAAACCAACCGGAAGCGCGACCGTGATTGTGATCAGAAGCTGGCAGAAGCCGGCTATCTCGTCCTTCGCTTCTGGGAGCACGAGATCCGCCATCATCTGAAAGAGGTCCTTAACGAGATCAATCTCGCTGTAGAAAAACAAAAGATGTTATCCTAACCGATTCATAAAGTTTCAGCAAAAAAGCTATCCCCCATTCAAGAGGACAAGGGATAGCTTTTTTTCATCGGTTTTGGCTGAAACGAATTAGAACTCTCTGTTCTTGAAGGCCTTGAGGCCGAGATACTGAGCGTTATCGCCGAGCTCCTCTTCAATTCTGAGAATCTGGTGGTACTTCGCCATACGATCGTTTCTGGAAGCAGATCCGGTCTTGATCTGGCCGGCGTTGATAGCGACGGCAAGATCAGCGATGGTGACATCCTCAGTCTCACCAGAACGGTGAGAGACCATGCAGGTGTAGGCATTGGTCTGCGCGAGGCGGATGGTATCAAGCGTCTCCGTCAGCGTGCCGATCTGATTGACTTTGATGAGAACAGAGTTAGCGACATCAGAGGTGATGCCTCTTCTGACGAAGTCCTTGTTGGTGACGAAGAGATCATCTCCGACCAGCTGGATCTTCTTGCCGAGCGCCTTGGTGAGCTTAGCCCAGCCTTCCCAATCGGACTCGGCCAGACCATCCTCAATGGTGATAATAGGATACTTGGCAACCATCTCTTCGAGGTAGGCAATCATCTCATCGGTGGTCTTGACGCCTTCGCCGGACTTCTTGAGGTTGTAGACGCCGTTGCCTTCATAGAATTCAGAGGAAGCGACATCCATGCCTAAGAAGATCTGCTCGCCGAGCTTGTAGCCGGCAGCCTCGACCGCTTCCGCGATCAGAGCGAGCGGCTCCATGTTGCCGTTCTTGCAGGACGGAGCAAATCCGCCCTCATCACCGACACCGGTTTCATAGCCGTGAGCTTTGACAACCTTCTGCAAAGCATGGAACGTCTCCGTTCCCGCTCTCAGAGCTTCGTGGAACGAAGTGAATCCAGCAGGAATGATGAAGAACTCCTGGAAATCAACCGTAGACTGAGCGTGAGCGCCGCCGTTGATGACGTTCATACAAGGTGTAGGAAGGACCTTGGCATTGGTTCCGCCGATATAGCGGTATAAAGGCATATGGAGAGATTCTGCAGCCGCTCTGGCGACAGCAAGAGAGATACCTAAGATCGCATTGGCGCCGAGGTTCTTCTTGAACGGAGTGCCATCGAGTTTGAGCATCGCCTGATCGACACCGACCTGATCCAAAGCATCGAGACCGATGACGACAGGACCTAACTTGGTGTTGACATTCTCAACTGCCTTCAGAACGCCCTTGCCACCGAATCTGGACTTATCGCCGTCTCTGAGCTCAAGAGCTTCAGACTCACCGGTGGAAGCACCAGAAGGAACGATAGCTCTGGCCTTGGTTCCATCCTCAAGAAGGACTTCGACTTCAACCGTCGGGTTGCCGCGGGAATCAAGGACTTCACGACCATGCACGTTAACAATCTTAGCCATTAGATAATTCTCCTTACGTTTGTGACTTCTATTATTATATCGTTTTTTTTCCGATAAGTTAAGAGCAAAAAGTCGGATTGAAGGCTCCTCTTTGCTCAAATGCTGACGAAATTGATTTTCGTTATCCGGTCACTTCAGAATCAGGTATAATGAAAAAGTCAGTCAAATTGTTGTGAAACAGCCGTGTTTCTGCCCACAGACAGGAACAGGGAGAAGCGAATCGAAAGCGAGAATCATATGCGGAATTTTTTGCTATTAGCAGATTCAGTCAACTCACCGATCTACATTTCTATCCTGCTTCTGTTAGGTGGACTCGGAGCGTTGCTCATCGGTATGAGGCTCATGCAGGAGTCGACCGAGAAGCTTGCGACAACCGGTCTGAAGAAGCTGTTCAGAAAAACGGCAAACTCGAAACTTGCCGGAGTCGGCATCGGAACTCTAGCCACCATGATCATGCATTCTTCCGGTGCTACCACCGTCATGGTCGTCGGCTTTGTCAACGCCGGCATCATGACTCTCGCCCAGGCGGTCGGCTACATCCTGGGTGCCAACATCGGAACCACCATCACTGCTCAGATCGTCGCCTTAGGAGGGTTGAGCTCTGATGCTTTCCCGCTTGCGGAAATCTTCATCGGCACAACCATTTTCGGTGTGATGATGTCGATGTTCCTGAAAAGGAAGTTCCCGAAAGCCGGTGAGGTCGGAAACCTGATCTCTGGACTTGGTCTGCTCTTCTTAGGTCTCCATGTCATGACACAGAACATGACCGGCATGTTCAACTCGAATGAGGCGATCAAGGACTTCCTCATCAACACCAAGAATCCGTTCATCCTCTTAGCGGTGGGCATCCTCTTCACTATCCTCGCCCAGTCCTCGGCTGCCGTCACATCCATCGTCCTCGCTCTGGCGATGGCAGGTGCAGTCATCGGCGGAAGCGGAAACGGTGTCCTCTATGTCATACTAGGTTCCAACATCGGTTCCTGTTCGACCGCGCTGTTAAGTGCGATCGGCTCCACCACAAACGGAAAAAGAACGGCGGTGATTCATCTGCTGTTCAACGTCTTCGGATCTGTGATTTTCTTCATCTTACTGTTATGCTGGCCCCAGGCGCTTGAAATGACGATCGTCAAAGTCTTTCCGGATTCCCCAGCGACCCAGATCGCGATGTTCCACACCTTCTTCAACCTTGTCTGCACCATCATTTTCCTGCCATTTACCAAGATGTTCGTCTTCTTAAGTCAAAAGATTGTTCCCGACAAAAAGAAGAGCCCAGAGCAGGATCTTCTCGATCCCCGTTTCCTTCAGACCCCGGAGCTCGCTCTGACGCAGGCGATCCACTATTATCACCTCATGGCAAAGAAAGCTTTGGATGACCTCAACCTTGCGGTCAGCGACTTCATCGCCAAAGATAACCGGCATCAGCAGCAAGTCGATGATATTGAGATGGATGTGCTTCATATGAGCAAGGATCTCAACGATTTCATCGTTCAGATTCTCGCCCAAGGCGTATCTACAGAATCCTCCTATCGCATCTCCAAGATGCAGCTCGACATCGCCGACATCGTCCGTCTGACGGAGGTTGCCGATAACATCACCGGCTACACAAACCACGCCGTCCAAGAAGAGCTTACTTTCTCGGATGTCGTCTATGATCAGATCAAAGTCATGATGAAATACCTGCAGATCCAGTTTGATCAAGCGGATGAGATCGTCGATGCACCATCGATGGAGCTGTTAGAGAAAGTCCGTCAGATGGAAAACACCATCGATGATCAGAGAACCATCATGGTCAATGGTCATATGAGGAGACTCTCTTTAGGAGAGTGCAAGCCTCAGAACAGCAACATCTTCATCAATTTCGTCGGAAATCTAGAGCGCTGTGGTGATCACCTGAACTTCATCTCAGAGCGCTCCTGTCAGAGGCTGCTTCGTGAGAAGAAGGAAGAAGAGAATAAAGACGCCTTACATCCGTAAGTCAAGAGAAGCTACAGATCGATATGCTGACGATTGGCATATCCTTCTTTTTTCAGATCAGAATCTAAATAGTCATACGAAAGGACAGTGATTTTCAGAATCGCCAGGATCCGTCCCATCTTCCTAAGCGCATCAAGAGAAATCTTCTTATATCCGCAGACTTTGGCATATTCCTCCGAAGAAGGTTCCAACACCTCTGCTTTTCCCATCGCCTGAAGCGAGTGAATGCTAGCAAAACCCGTATAAGGTTCAAAGACAGAGAAGGATACATGCGGATTCTTCTCAAGTCCGATAAACTTCTTTCCGACCTCAGCGAAGATATAAAAGAAGCCATCGTAATAGTTGTATTCGACCGGCGTACAGCGGACAAACGTATCATATCCTGTCGCTAACGCCATCGTGTTGTGACCCGAGATAAACTGATCGATTTTTTTCAGAAGCTCTTCCCGAGCAAGATGAACATCTCCCTTTTCCTTCTCCACCCAATACTGGCTTGCTTCCTGATAATCCATACTGTCTTTCCCCTTCTTTGTGAACATGTTCACAAAGATTATAGTATGAAAAAGACTGGCCTGGGATCAGAAAAGATCATATTGCCAATAAAATAGAGCGTGTGCTCAAATCGTGGCGCCAGCGGCCAAGGAGAACCAGAAAATCAAGCGCAGAGCAGCAACTGCCAAAGAGATGGACGAGAGAACAATTGCAGTCGTAGACTTTCCTTTGAAATTAGCCTTCACTCTACCGACTATGCCCATCACCAATCCCAAGGAGCCAAAGCCGAGCGCAATACTTGAAAACGCCAATCCGAAAATAGGAATCAAGCTAAATGAAGCTTCAATAGTAGCAGGGATCGACAATACTAACCCGACAATTCCTAATACATCTGCCCAATTGGTAATCGCTGTTCCCGCTTTCTTCTGCAATGAGCACCCACACTTCGGGCAGACAACAGCTTCTTCATGCACTTCGCTGCCACAATGTTCACAATACTTCATAAATTCCCGCCTTTCGTGAATTAGTTTCTGAAATTTTACCCTCTTCCCCCCCCCAAAAAAAAATAAAAGTCAATACAAATTTACATCTTGTTATTCGTTAAATTTTGTTGTTATCTTTGTCTAAAGCAGCATTTAAACATCGAAAAAAGCGATGGCTGTTTACGCAAACCATCGCTTTTCATCAGCAAATCATCTTCGATCTAAGAATCAGAATCGTCTAGCGGATCTCAATCGCCTGAACTTCTGGCTTCTCTTCCTTCGGATTGGCGACAAAGATGGACAAGACACCATCCTTCACTTCAGCAGAGATATCCTCTTTGGTAACCCTGTCTCCGACATAGAATTTTCTCGAGAAAGTTCCGTAGTATCTCTCCGAACGAAGAGGTTTCTTTCCTTCCTGTCTCTCCTTCTTGAAGAAGACATCTAGATAGCCTTTTTCAAGAGAGATCTTAATATCGTTCTTAGCGATACCAGGAACATCGATCTCGAATCTGGTTCCCTTCTCTTCCTTATAGATATCCGTCCTCAATGCAGCTGCATTCTTCGTCTCATAGAGAGCATAATTGAAAAAATCATAGAACGGATCGAAGAGATTCTGATAGTTCTGCAATTCATTTTCGTACATAGCGGTATCCTCCTTTAGGATTTTATATTTAGCACTCTCATTACCTAAGTGCTAATAATAGTATACACAACGATTTAGCAATTGCAATAGCTAAGTGCTAGTTTTTTTAATACAATCCTGCGATTTATCGATAATCGCTGAACTTTTCAAAAATAAAAATATTTAGAACAATGCGGATTTTAGTGTTTTTTCGGTTCAATGATTGTTTTTTGAACTCCCGTTCCTTTCAAATTCCACGTATTAAATTTCCACATCGAAAAGGGTCAGCGAACTCGCCGACCCTCTTGTCTTTATTTCATTCTGACAACATCCGTTCCCAGATTCTTCTTTATTAGGAAAGCAGGTACTTCAGGTCTTCGTCGCTGAGGCTACTGATGCCTTCATCTCCTTCTTGGATGATGGCAGAAAGATTCTTCTTCCGATTCTGCAGCTCAATGACTTTTTCTTCGATGGAGTTCTTGCAGACAAGCTTAAGAATCGTAACCGATCTTGTCTGTCCGATACGATGGGCGCGATCAGACGCCTGGTTCTCAGCAGCTAAATTCCACCATGGGTCAAGGTGAATGACGATATCGGCTCCGATCAGGTTGAGCCCTGTTCCGCCGGCTCTCAGAGAGACAAGCATCACTTTGACGTCCTCTTTTGTATTGAAACTATCTGCCTTTCTCAGCCTATCTTTGGCATCGGTATCACCATAGATAAGATAAGAGGGAATTTTGTTTTTCTTCAGCGTCTCCTGGAAATGAATCAACGTCTTGGCAAACACGGAGAAAATCAGAACCTTGTGCCCGCCGGCGATCGACTCTTCCAACAGCCTGATGGTCTCCGTCAGCTTCTCGCTGTCAGCATCGTAGTTTTCGATAAACATCTTGGGATCGACGCAGATCTGTCTGAGCCTGGTGAGGGCAGCAAGGATCGAGATCTTTGTCGCATCCGCAGCCGAGGCGGCATTCTTTGCCTTTTGAAGGAAGGCATCATAGAGCTTGCGCTGATCTTCGTTCATCGCAATCGTCATAATCTGTTCATCCTTGGGAGGAAGATCAGAGAGGACTTCCTTCTTGGTCCGTTTCAGAACGAAAGGCATGACCTTTTTCATCAAGGACAAACGGCTCTCTTCATCGTCGATCGTGAGCTTTCCATAGGTGCGGTGGAAATCCTGATAAGAGTCAAGGAAACCCGGCATCATAAAATCAAAGATCGACCAAAGGTCCATCAGAGAGTTCTGAATCGGAGTTCCTGTCAGAACGAAGTGATGATCGGCTTCGATCTTTTTCACGGCTCTAGTCTTCTTTGCATACACATTGGCGATGTTCTGTCCTTCATCCAAGATCAAGTACGAAAAGGAGATTCCTTTGAAGCTATCCAGATCATTGCGGAGAGAATCATAAGAGGTGATATAGACCGTCTTTCCGGAGGCAGAGATCTGAGAGATGATGCTCTGACGGGTAGCTTTATCCCCGTCGAGAACATTTGTCTTCTGCTCCGGATCCCATTTTCTGAACTCGTTCTCCCAGTTGTAGATCAGAGATTTCGGAGATACGATAAGCACCGGCTTATCGATGGCGCTCAGAGAGAGAAGCGCGATGATCTGAAGAGTCTTTCCCAAACCCATATCATCGGCAAGGATGCCAGAGAGGCGGTGGTTAGCAAGAACGGTCATCCACCTGACGCCATCCACCTGATAAGGGCGCATCTGATGAAGCAGGTCTTGATTCAAAGTGACTTGGCTCTGCTTGAAGTTTTTGATGTCCTCCATCATCTGCTTCACTTCATCACAATATGTGACATCAAAGTCATCGCCTTGATAGGCCTGAAGTTTCAGAGCCTGATAGAGAGGCAGCTTCTTCGATGTGACCTCATCAAGATCGAAGTCATGAAGGAATTCACCAAGTTCCTTAGCGGCGCTATCGTCTAAATCGATGAAGGTATCCTTCAGACGGATGAACTTCTTTTTCTTCTGATAGGCAGATAATATCTCATCCAGCTCCTCTTCCGAATACTGATTCGAAGAGAGGGAGATTTCCAGCCAGTCGATGCCAGAGGAGGTTCGGACAGTGAGCTTTCCGACCGAGGAGATCTTCTTCTTGGCGATGTTATCGCTGAGATAGACAGTGGCGCTCTGCTGAAGCGGAAGCAGATCCGCTTTTAAGAACCTCAGGACGCTCTGCGAATCGCTTACCTGACCTGACGAAGGAAGATTAAGATTGTAGAGAGCGGCCCGGAAATCCCTGTTCTTCTTCGCGTCGATCGGATCGCCATCGAAAGAGCCCTCATCCACTTCATCGCTTCCAAAGAAATACTGTGTTTTGACTTCCAGGGTATCGTCGTTGCGATAATCGACATAGTAGCGGATTTCATCCTTCCGATAAGGATGCTTTTCCTTATAGGCTTCCGAGATCTGCACGCAGTTTTCAATCAAAGGCACGATATTGGCATTCATCTCCCTTTGGAACAGATCAAAGCGGAAATCCGGATGGGAGAGAATAAAACTGAAGAGCTTGGATTCCCGTAACGAAGAGAACGATATCAAGGTGATCTTTCTCACCTCCTTCTGGATGGTAGCGCCGAAGAGACCATTGATCAGGATTTTTCCGGAAAAAGTCGGGGTTAGATGAATCTTCCCCTCTTCATCCATCGTCGCCAAAGGCGTGATGACATTCTCATCGATCTGATAACGGGTATCCAAATATTCGATCTGTCTTCCTTTCAGCTCAAAGAAGAAGGAAATAAGATCAGCAAGCGTCAGACACACACAGTTCCGATCCGCAGCATAATATTCCTGCGTCGAAGGAAATCCCTGCTTCAGCAAAAAGGCACAAGCCTGAGCATCGGCGGAAGTGAGAGACTGTGGCGAGATGGAAACAATGCTCCGGCCAATCTCAACGTCTCCTCCGAATATCGCCTTGCGGACAAAATCGTTGGTGTCCTTGACCGATCTGGGATAATCATATCCTGCCTCCGCCTTCACCAGGTAACATTTCCAGGAATAACGGCTCTCTTTGATGGTGAAGGAAAGCTTCAGCTTAGCACCTGTATCCACAGGAGTTGCTTGCGCCGGGGCTACAAGAGGCATCGCTTCCTGCATTGACCTTGAAAAATCCTCAAAGAGATGAGCTTGTTCCTCTCGGATCTTAGCATCCTCTCTAGAGAGGAATGCGATCGGATATAGAATATCAAAGAGAGGGCCATAGATTCCTCGGAGCTGATTGTCATCCTCCTTTTTTTCTCTCTCGTGAAGGGCGAGCGCAAAGCTATCCGCTAGCGGAGTCTCCACGCCATAAAGATCCGTGATGTCTTTCAAGTGGGAAACAAAGATGCCGACATAAGGAAGGTCATCTGTCTTGGGAACCGCTTCGTAGAGGAGCCTTCGCTTAATGTTGTCATAAGAAAAGTAAGTGTCGTAATCTCCGGCTTTGTAGTGCTCCGCAAAGCGCTTCGCCGCCATGTCATTTCCCGTCTTCTGTTCCAGACGCTTGAGCTCTGCCGGTTCGATGTTTCTTAACAGCATGGTCAGGCCTCCTCCGGCTGTTGAACATTCGCTTGCGGATACTCATGTATTCCTGCCTTCAATAGAATCTGATGCTTTTTCAGAAGCCGCAGATAACGGAGCCTTGATTCAGCGGTGTAAAAAGAGGTTCGCTGAAGCTTCTCCTCTAAAGCAAGACTCGGAGCATCATCGAGATAGCAATCCAGCATGCGATAGACCTCAATCAGATTGAGTGTCTGTCCTGAACGCGGAGAGAGTGCTCGGTTCATCGCGATCGTAAGTTGCCTCAGATACCTTCCGGAATAGAGACGCTGAATTTCCTGATGAAGGAGCGTCAAATCCTCTAGTGACATGCCGGTAAGATCAGAAAGCTTCGTACTCTCTCCGATCATGATGGAGAATTGTTTCATATACCAAAGAGAAGAACAGAGAGACTTCAGCTGAGGTTTCAGTCTTTTGCGGTCCGCTTCCTCTAACAGCTGGTAGTAGCAATACACTGCCTTGAAGGAAGCATCATGGGTGTTGATGATTTTTTCCAAAGCATCTCTATCCTTATTCTGATAAGCCTGCTCGACGAAGTGATTTCGCACTTTCCTCTCGTTATCTTCCCGAAGATAAGCGCGGGAAGAAGGCGAGATCAGTTCCTTTAACACATCCTCCCGCTTCTCTTCGATCAAAACATCGATGACGGCAGCAGGATTACGATCGTTCCGATAAGTGGCAGAAAGAATCTTAATAAGCGTCGCATCCGTAAGATAAGGCACCATCTGGGCTGGCGCATCATAGACAGCGTCTATGAAAGGATAGTAGCTGTATTCATACTGCTTTGTCGTCAGAATCGAGTTGCAGAGATCCGTGAACTTGGGATTCTGTATTGCCTTTGCCACAAACGTTCCGATCCAAGGTTCATACCGCACCTCCTTATAGAAGTGCTCAAACACCATCTTCTCCGACCGTTTTGATAGATGAACCCGGTCGATGAAAGAGAGGAAAACATCGCCGAGGTGATCGGCCCGATAAGCTTCAAACGCTTCGATGAAAAGGCCGATGAAGCCACTGCTCCGAGCCGCCTCATCCCAGTTTTGATAATTTTTCTCATATAAGCTCATCGCTAACGAGAGGAAGCGATCCGGGTTGTCGATCGCTCGGGAAATGTCACCGAGAAGCGTCTGGTACTGATTGCCGGCGATCGGCTTGTTTTCGTCAGGAAGTTTGAAGTTCTTTTCGTTCAGGGCGAAGATCACCGCAGCGACATGCTTGCAGTATCCCACATCGGCATACGGGCAAGTGCAGGTCGCCCCACTCATCAGGCCATCCGGAAGGAATTCCATGCTGACCTTATAGTCGTGGGTTCCTTTTACAACCGCTGTGACCTCTTCTCCCGAATCCTTGGTGATCTTGACCAGCGAGTCCTGAAAATAGCCGAACCCCCGCTCCCAGATTATCGTACTGAAGAGCTGCTTGTTCTTCAAATAATCCATTACTTTTCCCTCGTCGCTTTCAACTCCAGTATCTCATCCCGAAGCTGTGCCGCCTCTTCGAAGTTCAGGGCTTTCGCCGCCTTGTTCATCGCCGTCGTCAGCTCACGGATCAATAGATCCGTCTCCTTCGTTGTCATCTTTCCGCCCTCTGCTTTTCCTTTGCGATGGCTGTTTTTATCATCCATCATATGAATCGGAGGAACGAGTGCCTTGATGATGGTCTGCGGCACGATACCGTGTTCCTTGTTATAAGTTTCCTGCAGGGTGCGCCTTCTCTTCGTCTCCTGAATCGTCGTCTTCATCGCATCCGAGATCGCATCGCAGTACATGATGACTTTCCCGTTGGCGTTGCGGGCCGCTCGGCCGGCAATCTGCGTCAAGGAACGGGAGGAACGTAAGAATCCCTCACGATCCGCATCCAAGATGGCAATCAGAGAAACCTCTGGAATATCCAAACCCTCACGGAGCAAATTGATACCGACTAAAACATCGTAGATTCCTTTTCTGAGCTTGTAGATGATCTCGGTTCTCTGAAGGGTCAGAATCTCGTGCTGAAGATAGGCGACCTTGATGTCGTGCGACTTGAGAAAGTCCGTCAGGTTCTCTGCATCCTTGATGGTGAGCGTGACTACCATGACCCTCTCTTGTTTTGCAATCCTGTCCTGAATCTCCTTCATGACATCATAGACAGGGTTGTTGGTGTTGAAACGGACCTCGATGAGGGGATCCAAAAGCCCGGTCGGACGGATGATCTGTTCGACAGGCTGGTTCTTAACCTGCTCGAGCTCATAGTCGCCCGGCGTCGCCGAGGTGCAGATGACATGCTTGATCTTGTTTTCAAACTCCGAGAACATCAGCGGTCTGTTGTCGAGAGCGGAAGGCAAACGGAATCCGTACTCCACCAGCGTCTTTTTTCTCGCCCTGTCTCCGTTGAACATGCCACCGATCTGAGGCAAAGTGACGTGAGACTCATCGACGAAGAGAAGGAAGTCATCCGGGAAGTAATCAAAGAGCGTATAGGGCGTCTCTCCTTCTTTGCGTCCATCAAAGTGCCTGGCATAGTTTTCAATGCCGGCACACATGCCAAATTCCGAAAGAGCGTCTAGGTCTTGTTCCGTCCTCGTCTTCAGCCTCTCCGATTCCAGATACTTACCCTCTTTGTCAAAGTAGGCAAGTCTCTCCTCCAATTCGGTCCGGATCGTTTTGCAGGCTCGCTCAATACGAGCTGTCGAGGAGGCGTGCTCATGCGCCGGGAAGAACGGGAAGTAATCCACTATGTGGATCACCTCGTCGGTTGTCGGCTTCACCATATCGATCTCGGAGATCTGACCAAAATCCGAATAGACGCGGATGAAAAAACCATCGCCGTTCGGAGGATAGATATCCATCACATCGCCTCGGATCCGAAAGCATCCCGCCTTCAGGTCCATATCGTTGCGATCATATTGAGCGATGACAAGCTTCTTCGCAATCTCGTGAGGATCATACGCTTCACCGACATGCAAGGTGAAAGCAAGATCTCGGTATTCGTTCGGATCGCTTAAGCCATAGATAGAAGCGACAGAGCAGACGACGATCGTATCCTTCCTTTCGAGGAGAGAGTTGACGGCGCTAGCCCTCATCATCTCAATCTCTTCGTTCATCACCACTTCCTTATCGATATACGTATCCGTTTTCGGAAGATAGGCTTCGGGCTGATAAAAATCAAAGTTGGAGATGAAATACTCCACTCTGTTGTTGGGAAATAGCTCCTTGAACTCACCGTAGAGCTGAGCGGCCAAGGTCTTGTTATGAACCAAGACCATCGTCGTTCTCTGCGCAGCCTGGATGATGTTTGCCATCGTGAAGGTTTTGCCGGTTCCCGTAGCCCCCTGAAGCACCTGCCACTTTTTTTCTTCGTTAAGCCCTTGAGAAAGCTTGGCGATCGCCTGTGGCTGATCTCCGGTCGGCTGATAGCGTGAGACGAGCTCAAACGGATGGTCGGAATCGATCATATGCGGTCTCCCAGACATGCTTCAGAAGTTTTTCCTGATGACTTAAGAAAAGATCGTAAGTCACCTTGGAGAAGCGGTCAGATACCGCTTTGCTGACTCTGCCATTTTCATCAAAGGCTTTCGAGATACCCTGTGAAATAGCAAACTTCGTTACCGCATCATCGAAGTGATACGAGGCAGAGTATGCATCCGGGTATGCCTTCGGATAAGAATCATCGATCGCATTCATCATCGAGAGGAAATAGGTCTGTTGGCTCTCCGTGATGCCAAGCCCAGCCGCAAAATTGATGTTGTTATCAAAGGTCAGATAATTCACCGGATAAGAGACATCCGGTGTGATGCCCTGATGGTGGATGCACATCACGTCCTTATCATCGTTCTTCTTATCCTGAATCACCATCGTCTCCGCCTGACGTTTCGGACCGAAGACCTTCGCATAGGTGTAGCGTAAGACAGAGCCGTCCGCAAACGTGATCAGGCGCTGGGCGATGCCTTTGCCATAGGACTTCAGGCCATAGACCTCCGTGTTGCTTCCCGCTCGCATCGCCAAAGCAAAGATCTCAGAAGCGGATGCGCTCCTTCCGTCTAAGAGTATGGTGAACTTACCGATCCTGAACGTAGGATCCTTTCTCTGATAGACGCTCTGAAGCACCTTGTTGTTCTTATCCCGCATCTGATAGATGAGCGTGCCTTTTCTGACGAACATATCTGCCATCAGTTCAGCCTGAGCGACATCGCCGCCTCCGTTTCCTCTCAGATCCAAAATCAGATGGCTGACCTCGCCGGAAGACAAAGCGCTCTTAACCTGGGTTTCCAGCTGAGAAGCTGCATTGCCTAAGAAGGAAGACACTTTGATCGCTGCTGTTCCTTTTGGAAGGTCGCTTTCTCCAGCAGGTGTCCTGATCTTGGAGGCGAGGATCTGCGAGTAGTTTCCCCTGCGGATCGGGTCAGATTGCATGTCGCTTCCTTCTCGAGTGAGTGTGAAGACATAGTCCGTCTCGGTATCTTTTTTCTCCGCTAAATAAGCGCTGATCTCACTACCGGTATGAAGTGAGAAATCGTAATACGCCTCTTTGCCTCTCGTCACGCCGTGGAGGACATCCCCGACATGAAGATGACCGCTGGCATTGCCGTTGCAGACCTCGGTGACATAGAGACCGCCATCATAGGGATGGGAGACGAAGCCGAAGCCTTTCCCATCAGTAGATAAGCCCTGGGCTTCTGCCGTCGAAGTATAAAACGTATAGTCATCGTTTTTTGACGACGCAGGATAGGCGGCGATGCCCATCGCTGCATCTGCGGCAAGATCATCACCGGCAAACAGCCACTCGTTCTTCAGCAGCTGATATTCATCGATGAGCTTCTTTTCATCCGGCCGAAGATAAGTGACTCTTCCGACGACAAACCCACCGACACCGATGGCAGAGAGCGTCAGAACAGAAAGGAAGATCTTGGCGAAAAGATGGCGGCTTTTCTTCGGCTCTTTTTTCTTGGTATTGAAATTCTTCGGATTGGTATCAGACATAGAGACCTCCTTAGAAATATGACAGTCTATTTTACCATAGGTTATTTCCTGGCAAAAGAATTAACGTTTTCCCGGAAACGGGCATTCCTTGCCACTGAGTCAGAAAAGGCGGCTGATAGCCTCGTAAACAGGATGATTGAAACCGGTTCAGCAAAGAGAGTTGTCACCCGGAATCGCAATCCGCTTGCATTGTTAAGCAAAGTGTGTAAAATGATGAGCAGAAAAGCGACGACGGGGAAGAGTAATCAGAAGATAGCCTCTAGAGAGTCCCACCTAGGCTGGAAGCGGGATGGCGAAGCTCTGATGAACATGGCCTCCGAGCTGAGAAGACGAAAGCAAGTAATCTTCTCCGGGTATGCCCGTGACAGCAGATGAGTATAGCTGATTGTACTCTCCAAGGCTTCCTGGGTGACCCGGAAGTGAACAAAGGTGGTAACACGGGATATCCTGTCTCGTCCTTGACTTGAAACGGAAGTGGATGGTTTTGGGGGCGAGACATTTTTCGTCTCCTCATCCGAAAGGAGACTCATGAGTCAGCTGGAAATCAGAAACCTGTCTAAACGCTTCGGCGGACACGTCGTTCTCGACCACGTTTCTCTCCGCATCGAAAAGGGTGACATATTCGGTGTCCTCGGTCTTTCCGGAGCCGGAAAGTCAACCTTAGTCCGCTGTATCAACGGACTGGAGTCCTTCGACGAAGGCGAGATTCTCTACAACGGCGAGGCGCTCTGCTCCGCCACAGAGAAAATATCGAAAGAGCATCAGCAGAAGATCGCCATGATCTTCCAATCGTTCAACCTCCTGCAGCAAAGAAGTGTTCTGAAGAACGTCGAGCTGCCCCTTGAGCTCAACGACAAGCCAGTTCGAGAACGGGAATCGCTCTTAAAGAAAGAGTGGGAAGAAAAGAAAAAGCAGCTTCATGATCCTCATGAGATCAAAGCCCTGAAAGCCGAATATCAAAACAGAATCCGTCATCTGAAAGAGGAGATCGCCTTAGAAGCGCTGAAGAGAGTCGGACTCGCCGACAAAATCCATCAGTACCCCTCTCAGCTAAGCGGCGGTCAGTGCCAGAGAGTCGCTATCGCGAGAGCTTTAGTGCTTCAGCCGGAGGTCATCCTCTCTGATGAAGCGACCTCTGCTCTCGATCCTGAGACTACCAACTCCATCCTCGATCTCTTAAAAGAGCTCAATCAGACGATGGGTCTCACCATCATCATGATCTCCCATCAGATGAATGCGATCGAACATGTCTGCAACAAGGTGGCCATCATCGACAAAGCCCAGATCATCGAAGAAGGGTTGCTCAGCGATGTCTTCTTAGCCCCGAAGGCAGAGATCTCCAAAAAGCTGATCTATGCCAATCATGTGAACACCAAGCTTTCCAGCCACCGCCTCGTCCGCATCCTCTTTGACGGCAACACGGATGAGCCTCTGATCTCCAACATCGTCCAGGACTGTCAGATTCTCGTCTCCATCGTCTACGCCGATACCAAAGTCAGCGAAGGAAAAGTCTATGGTCAGACCATCATCAAGAGGCCGAGCCGTGAAGAAGAAGCATCAAAATTGTTCAAATATCTGATCCTGAAGGGCGTGAAATACGAGGAGGTGGAAGAATGAACGCATCAGAATTATGGAAAGCAACTTATGAGACAATCTTGATGACGCTTGTCTCTGCTTCCTTAGCCTATCTCGTCGGACTGCCTTTAGGCGTATTGCTCAGCATCACCGGGAAAAGCGGCATCCATCAAAACCGTCCGGTCAGCTTCTTGCTCGGCATCCTGGTCAACTTCTTGCGCAGCGTCCCCTGCCTGATTCTGACGGTCATCCTCATCCCGCTCAATCGCGCCCTGGTCGGAACCGGTTCGGGCAAGTGGTACGCCATGATCATCCCGCTCTTCTTCTCCTCCTTCGCCTATGTGGCAAGGATCGTTGAACAATCCTTAAGCGAAGTGGATAAAGGCGAGATTGAAGCCATCCGTTCTTTAGGTGCAAGCGACTGGCAGATCATCACCAAAGTCATCGTCCCTGAAGCGAAGCCTTCGCTGCTCATGGGAGTCGCCGTCACTCTTGTCAACGTCATCGGATACACATCCTTTGCCTACAATATCGGAGCCGGAGGACTGATTGCGAAGATCTGGTCCTTCTATACGCAGCACACCGGAAACTTCCTTGCCCAGTCGATGTTCTGGGTGATGATCATTCTCGTTGTCGTCTTTGTTCAGCTGATTCAGGAACTTGGCCTCTATCTGGCCAAACGATTCGATCGAAGGAGAATCACAAAATGAAAAAAATCAAAATCTTATCCTTAGCTTGCCTCAGTCTCATCAGCCTGGCTTCCTGCCGTTCCAAAGTAGAGAAAGAGAATAACCATGTCATCTCTGTCGCCGCTTCCGAGTCTCCGCACGCCAAGATCCTCAACGAAGCCGTAAAGCCTCTCTTAGCAAAGAAAGGCTTTACCTTGGAAGTCACCGTCTTAGATTGGACACTTCAGAACGATGCTGTCTACAACGGGGATTACGACGCCAACTACTTCCAGCATCGACCCTACCTTCAGCAGTTTGATTCCGGCACTGCAATCTACCAGGAAGATTATCATTACACCAAAGTCTTCCCCAGCGCTCTCGTTCATTACGAGCCGCTCAGGATCTATCCCGGAAAATCCGCAGCATCTGATTTTGAATCCAAGAAAAAGACAGCCACCTATGAGATCTGCGCCGACACCTCAAACAAGATCCGAGCGCTGAACCTGCTCAAAGCTGCCGGTGCGATTGACGGATACGAAACCACAGCTGACGGAGAAATCAAAGTCCCCTCAAACATCACGCTGATCGATGAGAATCAGCTCGTCGCTCAGAAGAATGATTACGATTATGCCGTCCTTCCCTGCAGCACGGCTCTGATCGGAAATCTCTTACCGGATGAGACACTTCCTGTCGAAAGCGGTGAGGTCGCTGATCGAAACACCAACGTGCTTGCCGCTAACGTCAGGTACTATGGAAAGAACGAATCCTACCGCACCAAGATTGACGCTCTCACTGATGCTCTTTTGGATACCGCTGTCGCTGACTATATCAAAAACACCTGGAAAGGTATCATCGCTGTCGATCAGAAGAGGCTTCCTATCCCTCATAAGTAAAGCAAAATCAGGTTCCTGGCATAGGGAGGAAACGAAGATGAACGAAGAACTCTTTCAGGAAGCCGAAAACTACATCCGAGACATCTTTGACGGAGATAGCTCCGGTCACGATGCTGAACACTCCATCCGTGTCTTTTACAGTGCGATGAGGATCGCCAAGAAAACAGAAAGTGCAGATGAGACCCTCGTCGGACTTTCAAGCCTCCTTCACGATGTCGATGACATCAAGCTTTTCCCCGAGAACAGAAACCATGAAAATGCCCGCCGTTTTCTGACTGAGCACCAGATTGAACCAGAAAGACAAGAGCAGATCATCCACATCATCTCTCAGGTCTCCTTCAAAGGAACAGACAGCGTCATTCCTGACACCATCGAAGGCGAGATCGTGCAGGATGCCGATCGTCTCGATGCGATCGGCGCCATCGGCATCGCCAGAGCCTTCGCCTACGGAGGAAGCCATCACCGGCCGCTCTATGTCCCAAATGAAACCTATCACTTGACGATGAATGAAGCCGAGTACCGAGGCTCTGTCTCTTCCACCATCGCTCACTTCCATGAGAAGCTACTCCTCCTGAAAACGATGATGAACACCAAGGAAGCAAAGCAAATTGCCGAAGAGAGGCATCAATTCATGCTTCAGTTCTTAGCTGAGTTTGAAGAGGAAGTGCAGGGAAAATGCTGATCCATTTTTCTTTACTAAGCCATGCATCAATTAAAAAACGACGTTGCTTTCTGTTTGTGAAAACAGAACGCTTCGTATAGAATAATCCCGTCATATGAAAGAAAAAATCCTGGTTTCCGCTTGTCTCATCGGAGAAAACTGCCGGTATGATGGTAAGAACAACACGGTCAGTGAGGTGTTAAAACTTACCAAGTATTTTGATTTGATTCCCATCTGTCCGGAAGTCAATGGCGGTTTGAAAACACCTCGTCATCCGTCAGAAATCGTCGGGGAGAGAGTCGTCACTGACAAAGGGTTTGATGTGACGGATTACTTTGAAAACGGCGCTTATCTGGCTGAGACCATCACTAGGATGTACAACATCAAGTTAGCGATCTTCAAAGAGAGCTCTCCTTCCTGTGGAAGCCATCTGATCCACAACGGCAAGTTCGATGGCGGAAAGATCGAAGGCAAAGGAACCACCGCCCAAAGATTAGAAAAATTCGGCGTGAAAGTCCTCAATGAAGAGGAAGCAAAAGAACTTCTTTCCAAACTGGATGCCGAAAAAGCAAAATGATCGCTGACGCCGATCATTTTTCAGAATTATGAAAACCTTCACAATCGCAGGGACTGAAATCCAAAATTCCTATGTCCTTGCTCCGCTTGCCGGATATACCGATTATGCGATGCGGCAGATGTCTGCGGATGCCGGTGCTGGGCTAGTCTATTCCGAGATGGAGTCATGCGAAGCCTTGCTCTATCACTCAAAATCTACAATCAAGGATCTGACCGATACGATCCTCGACCGGAAATACAGACCTAAAACAAAACTGGCCCTTCAGATTTTCGGTGGCAAAAAAGATGTGGTTCTGAACTCAATACCCCTCGTTGAAAAATATGCCGATTATGACTTCCTCGATTTCAACTGCGGATGCCCGGTTCCCAAAGTCATCCGACAGCACGCCGGATCCGACTGGCTCAATCGACCCAATGAGCTTGTCGAATTGATGAAAGGCTTAGTGGAAATTTCCCACAAGCCTGTCCTCGTCAAGATGAGGATCGGATTCAACAACATCATCGATATGCCTGCTTTGTGCAGAAAACTAGAGGCCGTCGGCGTTCAGGCCATCGCCGTACACGGAAGGACGAGAAGCGAGTTCTTCTCCGGTCCGATTCATTACGATGTGATCAAATCCATCAAAGACACCGTCTCCATACCTGTCATCGCTAACGGAGGAATCACCGCAGAGAATTTTGAAGAGGTCAGAAGACTCACCGGCGCTGATGGGCTGATGATCGGTCAGGATGCTCTGGGGTATCCTAAAATTTTTGATGACATGATTCGCATTGAAAATGGATGGGAACCAAGAGAAACGACTTTAGATTCACAGATTGAGGATTTACGGAAGCATCTCCGTCTGATCTTTTCTTTCAAAAACGAGAAACCGGCTTCTGACATCATGCGAAGCTACTCTGTCAAGTACATCAAGGGTTTCAATAATGCCAAAGACTATCGCCAGCTTTTGGTTCATGCTACCTCTTTGCAACAATATTTAGATATTTTGAACAATATGCAAAACGAGCGTTAATTTGCTCAATATGCACACTTTCATTTCACCTATCGATTGAAAATAAGATAAAAAACATATATATTATTACTGGTTTCATCAGGTGAAAAAATGAGCATCAAAAATAGAGACAAAGAAATCTTACACCTTCTTGAAGAAAGCCCTAGTCAGTTCGTTTCTGTCGAATCTTTGGCCGGATACTTCAAGACCTCCGAATCGACCATCCGACGCGATCTGCAGAGGATGAGCAACCTCCACGAGCTCGTCAGAGTCCATGGCGGAGCCGCCCCCCTTCACTTCTCCGGAAACTTCAAGTTCGAGCGGTTGGATAAGGATTACCTGGAGCGGGAAAGAACCGTTCCGGAAATCAAGGAGAAGATTGCCAAAATTGCAGCTCAATTCGTCAAAGAAGGCTCCTGTATCTATCTAGATGCATCCACTACTGTCGCCAGCATGATTCCCTACCTTCCTTACTCTAAAACAACGGTTTATGTCGCCAATTCACCTCTCCTTGCCCAGAAGCTGGCTGAACGGAACATGATCTGCTACGTCACTGGCGGCGAGCTGAAGCTGACCACCAATGCCTTCATCGGCCCCTACGTACTTGATTTCATCAATCACTTCAACTTCGATATCGGATTTTTCGGAACAAATGGCATCCATCCTCAGGCAAAGTTCACCACTCCTGATCCTCAGGAGTGCATGATCAAGTCCACTGTCATCTCCAAGTGTTATTCCTACTTCATCCTTGCCGATCACACGAAATTCGACAACATCTCCACCGCCACCTTCTCCGATTTCACAAGGCCGACCATCATCACCGATAAGGCAGATGAAAAATACCGTTCACTCGTCAAGATCATCGAGGCCGGAAATTAACAGCGAGGTATCGAAATATGATTTATTCCTTAACCGTTGCTCCCTGCATCGACTACAGTCTCAGCATGGGGGACAAAGAAGTCAGAATCAGCGGCGTCAACAGACCAGCCCCTGGTGATTTCAGTGTCGGAGGAAAAGGAATCACCGTTTCCCGGATGCTAAAGAACCTCAAAGTCAAATCCATTCCTTTAATTGCTGTGGGCGGCAATGTCGGTGAAGACATCAAGCGCTATGTCGAGATGGATTTCAACAAAGAAGATGTCGTCTATCTTCCCACGGAATCCAATTCCAGAATCGATGTCATGATCACCGGCTCTAACCTCGATCTGAGATTCGATCCGCCGGCACCGAAGATCACCCAAGACGGATTGACGATGATGATGGATTATCTCCGCACAAATCTAAAGGAGAAGGATATCCTCATCCTCTCTGGGTCCTTAGGTCAGGAAGATAAACACCTCTATGCCGACATCATCGATCAATGCGTCAATCCCAACAAGGCGATCGCCATCTTGGACACCGTTGATGCCGCCTTAGTCAACGCTCTTCCCTTCAAGCCCTTCATGATCAAACCGAACGAGGAAGAGCTCGGCGACCTCTTAGGCCGTCCGATGCTGTCCGACGATGACATCCTCACCGGCGGAGAAGAGCTCAAGACCAAAGGCCCTCGCTCTGTCATGGTCACCATGGGGAAAAAAGGCGCTTATTACTTTGCTGAAGACGGATCTGTCTATCGCTGCTCCAATGCGGTCGGAAGGCAGATCTCTGCGGTCGGTGCAGGCGACTCCTCTATCGCCGGTCTCATCAAGGGACTAAACGAAGGCGTCTCCATCGAGAGAACCTTGCAATACTCGATGGCTGCTGGCGGTGCGACCGCCTTCTCAGAACACCTCGGCTCCTATGAGCTCTGGCAGGAGCTCATCCCGCAGATCAAAGTCACCAAAGTCAAATAAAAACAAAAGAGTTGCTTTCTCCTCAGAATCGGCAACTCTTTTTTGATTGCAATCTTAAATTTACTTCTTTTTCAGCATCGTCTGAAACGTGGAGAAGTCCATGTACTGAATCGTCGGATTCTCCGATTTTATCACCTTGGAACTTCTTCCGAAGGTGATTACATAATCGGCTTCCATCGGGTTTCGAATGATCGTTCCCCCTTTATGAAGGATGTCTTTGGCATGCTTTTTCAGATAGGGAAGAGCGTTGTCATAGACCGGTGGTTCGAAATATATTTTCTTTTTCTAGAAGCTTGCATCGTAACACCCGGCTTCTGAACGGAATTCGGAGAGCGAATCAAAGAATTCAGAGACCTTCTTTTTCTTTTCCTGTGCCCTCGCTTTCATCTTCTTGTGCTCTTCCAACGTTTCGATCAGCTGTTTTGCATCATTCAGACAAGTGACATACTGCGAGAGACTTTCCTCGACCGTGATGCCTGCCTCTTTTAGTAAGGCCTGATAGACCTCCATCGTCATATGGGCATCATCATCGCTTCGATGATAGGTGAAGTTCTTCAGATGATAGGTCACAACAAGCGTATCAAGCCCGTTAGGATTGCGACTCTGGTGCATCTCTTTCTCCATCTTCTGAACATCGAAGAAACGATAATTCAGAAAAGGCAGCTTATACCTCTGACAGGTATAAGCGAGATATGAAACATCCTGAAAAACCGCAAATCCGAAGATTAGGTTCTCCGGATCCGAGAGGAGAGAGCTGATTTCCTGATAATACTTCGGAAAGGTGTGCGCCTGCCGGAAGCGGAAGAGCGGATAAGCGAGATGAATGCCTTTGCCTCTTTTGACATTGCCTAACAGAAACTTAGCATCCGGATCAATCAGGATGTCCTTTTTCCGTATGATTTTGAATTCAACATCGGTCTTGACGTAACCGAACGAGCAGATCTTGCCTTCGCCGTGAAGACAGTTGGCACATTCAACATCGAAAAAAACATAATTCATACTTCCCTATTGTACTTCCTTGAGACAGGAAGACAAGAAAGATATTCCTCCCTTTTTACTGATTCTTTGCTTTTTCATTTGAAAGCGTGTCCGTTATAATTGAAGCATGATCAATGACAGCATGTTTTCAGGCATCAAAGCCTGCATCTTCGATATGGATGGAACCCTGATCGACTCCCTCGATATCTGGACCGAGATCGACAACCGCTTTTTCGCTCGCCGAGGTTTAAAGAAACCCGATGACTACGAAATGAAGATCGCCCATATGAACTTCATGGAGATGGCGGTGATGACCCATGATACCTACGGCATCAAGGAAAACCCGGAAGAGATCGCCAACGAGTGGGTTCGGGAATCCATTCAAGCCTATCAGACCACTATCCCGGCAAAACCGGGAGCCAAAGAGTTCCTCGACTATCTGAAGCAAAAAGGCATCCGTCTCTCCCTTGCTACCTCAAACCGATGGGATCTATACGAGCCTTGCCTGACTCGGCTTGGCATGTTCTCTTACTTTGATTGCTGCATGAACGTCAACGACCTGCACTCCACCAAAGCGGAGCCGAAAATCTACTTATCTCTCGCCGAAAAGATGAACGCCAGACCTGAGGAATCCATCGTCTTCGAAGATATCCTCTTGGCCCTGAAAACAGCCAAAACCGCCGGATTCAAGACCTGTGCCGTCTACGATCATCACTCCTATAAAGACGAAGCGGAGATCATCCGAATTTCCGATCAGTATATTCAATCCTATCCCGAAGCCTTGCTTGAGATCAAGCGCTGACGATACCTAGAGGAGAGGCGATGCTTCTCCTTTTATTTTGCGTGCTTCCGCAGCTTCTTGCCAACGAGGTAAGTGATCCGCTGCTCCAGATAAAGCAAGAAAAGAGAGACGAGAGAATAGAAAGCATCCTGTGGAATATGATCCGAGTACGGCTTTATGGAAAAGCCTTGATAAAGACGGGAAAGATACCGATCAAACTCAGCCAGCCTCATGCTTCCCTGCCTGGCGTTGATGGCCTTGACCGAAAAGCGAGGATCTTTGCTGTGGGCATAAAGCAAAGCTTCCTTCGTATAGAAGAGGAACTCTGAGCTGAATCCATACTTGCTGTACTGGTTCAGGAAATCATCCACCGTGTAAGCAAAGGAAATCTCATCCGGAATCAGCACGGATTTCACGATCCCATTCAGGTCTTTGGTAAACAAGGTCGTGTGTTCGATCATGACGCGTAACGTCGCCCCCTTGAGACCAAAAGATAGATTCATCATATCGCGCAAAGCATCATTGAGATAACGTGTTCCCGGATAAACCATCATTCCTTCCTCTAACAGTTCGTGGAAAAGCTGCGTGGAAGTAAAGAGATTGCTGAAGTCCGGTCTCCGGACATGGAAATGATCTGAAAAGGAAAGAAGTCCCTTGGTCGACCGCCTAGTCTCTACAACCGGTAGCGTGTTCATCACATCCTCCGAGGTGATCGATTCCTTTTTCTTCATCAGCAAGGAATAAATCCGCTTGGCAAAGACAAACGGCAATCCACACTCAGAAATCGTCAGAATTACGGTCTCTTCCTCATCTGAACAACCATAGAGAGTCCTTGCGGCGTTGATTGTCTTGACGGCTAAAGGAATGTCCTTAGCCTCAATGGCAAAATCCGCGATCCTTCCCGTCTCCGAATAAGCGAAGAAAGAAGAGCCTGCCGCAACATAACCTCCTTCCTTGGAAGGATAAAAAAAGAGGTTGCTATAAACGGCTTCCTCTCTCGGAAAAAGACGCTGTCGCAACATGCCGGCGAAAGCATCGATGACCTTCCCGGTGTAATCGTTCATCAGAGCACCGAATCCGGTTTGGGCTTCTGTCTCCTTACCAGACCACAGGTAAGGATCCGCCTTCTTGGCAAACTCCTTCAGAGGAAGCTTCAGGTTGCGGTCAGCTTCTCTTCCAAAAGCAGTTATCAGGCCTTCGTTTTTTCTAGCGTTCAGAATGGACTTGATAATCAGCGGATCAAAGGAAAGCTTCAGTTCCGCAGGGATTTTTTCTTTCAGCAGGTAAACCGGTTTTGCCTCTCCCTGAAATCCGAGGAGATAAACGCCGCTTCGCAATGCTTCCCGGTTGAGGAGAAGATTCCGTAACGTGAGATCCTCGCAAATCATCGCCTGATGATCCGCGTTGAAGATGCTGATGTTAGCTTTGAACTGAAGCTGTTCCAACAGAGGTTTTGCTGAGGACAGATCTTTCTCCGCCAGGCTGGGTAGGCCAAGGAAATTGAGGAAGTCATTCCACGTATATTGCTTCATCACATCGGCGCAGAGTGTGTCGTGATCATAGTGGATGTTGAATGAGAAATAGGTTTTGTTCTTATAATATCGATTGTAAATTTCAGAAAGATTTTCAATTGCCATCTTATCCTTAATATCGAAATAGCAACAGGATTTATCCTCGTCAGAATAGGCTAAGAAATTCCGGCCTTTCAAAACGATGGGATACTTCAAGGAATCATCTCTGAATTCCAGGTTCTGACGATTGTAAAGCACACCTCTTCTTTGGTTATCCCTCGACTGGAACAGCCATCGTGTCAGAGGAGCCTTGGTCGTAAAGGCAACCGCAGCGAAAATCAAGACAATCAATGCTTCATAAGAGATCTTGTTTTTCCCATCAATCTTCAGATAGGCCTCATCGCTTCGGTATCCTTGATTGAGAAGCGAAAAGAATGACTTCAGCGTCTCAAGTTCTCCGTTGACCTCATCTCGGAAAAGAAAAGCTCTCATCTCTTCTGTCGCCTTGCTGTCCGCTTCTTCTTCAACCAAACCTTTTTCAATCAGATCGACGGCACTCCGATAAAGAGAAACTGAACCGGATTCCGCTTTCTTCAAAGCCGGGCATCTGCCTGCCGTCGAAAAGAAGAAACTGATTCCCATCTCCTGAACATCCAAAGACCTAAAGCCGAGAAGTAAAGAGGTAGGATCGAGATGAAAGATAGAAGGGTCAGAGAAGAACACCTGCTTTTTCTGAAGACTTCGGAAATAGACCGGAAGATAGTTCTTCCACGTCTGTTCTGATAACACAATACCAAAATCCGTCGCACAGGGAAGAAAGATGCCGATCAGCTGATATTGATCTTCAAAACTTAAATCAAATAGTTTGAGGAAGGAACGGCTGTCTCCTTTCTGGAAATCGAAGAAGCGAGCCTTTTCGAATGCGGGATACGGCAATCCCATCATCTTCATATAAAGAGAAGGGACAAAAGACAATTCAGGATGCCGTTCGAAATAACGATGAACCAGATCAAAAGCGTAAGCGAGACCGACTTTATCTTCTTTGCAGAGATGATAATCCGTATCGAATTTTGTGATGATCTGTCCGTTCTCTTTAAGGATGGTCCGGTGATCAGAAGAATACATGTTGAAATTCACACCGCAGTAGATAAAGCGATCCTTGAGCTCATAGGCATGATAATCATGATAGAGAACCGTGTGACCAAACAGGGCGCGTACCTGATACCGATCTAAGAAGAAGCGGTTCATGATCTCGCGGATGATCGCATAGAAATATCGGCGCAGTGCCAAGCGCATTTTGACGTTTCCGATACTGCCATCCTTATCCGTCCGAGAAAAAGCGATCTCGGCTTTTTCCCGAATCGTCATCTTATCGATCGGCTTGAAGTATTTGACAAAGTCATTTCTAGTGATCTGCTGTGGCTGATCGACAAAATCAAAGACGAGCTTGTCCGCTCCTTCTTCATCCAGAAGGTACTTTTTCGGGATTCGATCCCCATCGATATAGACCGGATAATAATTCGTCTCATCCAGCGAATCCATATGGTAGATCCGCTCTGGGTTCTGCACGAAGAAACCATTGGCGATCAGATGATTGATGCATCCGATCACCGCATATTGATTCGATCCCAGAATCTCATAATTGATCTCCGCATCTCCGTAGCCCTTGAACAAACCGGGTTCGAACTGAATCCGATGAAGGATTTCATCCGGCGTGAGCAGGATAGTCAGATTTTCTCTGCTATCCCTTACCTTCATCACTTCTTCTGGCAGGCCGAGAACCTGCTGAAGCACAGGATTCTGAGCCTGGTGTTCCCTGATGATGCCTCGGCGGCTATCGTAGATCGGATAGTTGCCTTCCTTAGCGATGAAGTGATCATAAAACCAGATTCTCGCTTCCAGAGAAGGGCGATCCTCAATCGCCATATGATAATCGCCTTCACCATCGGAGTAGACATCATAAAAAGCTCCGCTGAGCTCATAGTTGTATTTGGTATCGTCAGAGAAGTACTTGTCGGTGGCAAACAGTTCTGCAGAATATTCCATGCTTTACCTCCCGATATGACCCTCTTCTAATGCGTATCCGTAGATGATCTTTTCCATCATAAACGTGATGAAGCCTAAAACAGCTTCAATCGTGACATTGAGGAAAGCTTCCCTCACCCGGCTGACTTCCGGGAAATACTTGATGACACTCTCCTTCCATGTCTGACCAGAAGGCATGGCCTCAATGAAGTCGAGAAAGACCCCCTTATCGCTGTGATACGTATCGAGTATCACGCCGCTGGCATAAGCGACGGCTTCGGCATTGCCGGGATTCCTCGTCGCATATTCATAGAGAAGAGCACTGACTTTCTCTTGATCAGGAACCAACGCGGTGTACACGCTTAGCGGCGTGTCTTTGCCGGAATAGGAAAGGACAGGAAGAAGCGGATCGGCATATCCGGAAAGAAGGTAGCGATAGTTAGGCGAATAGCGAATAGCGGAAATCGGCACATCCGTCAACAGTCTCAATCCGTCATGAACCATACGATTGACTGCAAAATCATATTCGGCATTCATACTATCCTTGAACGGGAAAGCCTTCCGGAACGGTTCATCGTAGGCAGAGTGGCTGATGGACGTGCAACGACGGCAGATAGCATCCCTGAATTTCAGTTTCTGAAACAGCCCTTCCACCCCTTCCAATGCCAGATCGAACTCCGCAAGGGAGGATGTAACAAGGAAGGGGAATCCGGATAAGCCTAAGACGACAGCGGTTGCGTACTCTCGGTTGAGCGGCTGTTCAAGATAAGCCTGAAGATAACGGCCGACAAAACCTTTCATCGACCCCTTCTCGCAGCTGCAGAAGTAGTAGTCGCCTTGATTCAGATCATCGCTGTAGGCATTATAGACCGCCCCTAAGATAACATAAGGATACGGTAACCTCTGGCTATGATCGATGTTGAGACAGAACTCACACTCTCCTTCCGTTACCATATCCTCAGAAACATAGAACGCATAGGAGAGCTCGACCATCTTATAGAGATAACAGAGCCGGCTGAACACATTGAAGAATTCAAGGATGTAAGGATAAAGATCCTTCGTGCAGTCAAAGAGGATCTTCCGGATTGTCTCCGTTCCTAAATCCGCAAACCGCAGCACATCATTGAGGAAGTCGTCGTATCCCATATCGGAAGGGAAGAAGCAAGATAGCATGCTGACGATCGTCTTCGGTGTCACATCCAAATAAGGATAGAGGATCGGATCCACTTTGTCCCGATCGAAAGATAGGAGCCCGTGATATGATTCCTCTTTGATCAGATCCATGAAATGAGAGATTTTCAGATGCTCCGAGAACGGTTCCTGGAAGAAGACACCATGCCGTCCTGCATTGGCATAGAGATACGTCAGGTAGACATTGTAGGATTCCGCCTCGTTGTCATCGACGCTCTCGTGATGTGCCGGCTGAGCCAAGAGGCAGCGATGGCAGATGCGATCCTGATAAGGGATCTGTGAAAGGATGTCCTTGGAAAGATCGATGAGGGATGAGATGTTGCCCGGCAAGCCAAGATTCTCCAAGATATATCGATTCTTTTCAAATACAGTCGCTTTGGGATTCCGTTTCTCAAACGACTGTTTCAGATAGAGGTAGCGTGCGGTGATCGCATCCTTTTCCGACGAGCAGAGATAAGGCTGAGAGAAATATGTTTTCCGGAAAGAATAACAGAGCATACCCTGAGAGACATACGGATAAGGAAGGTTCGGTTCAAAGGTCTCTGCCTGATTCGGCAGCCCATCCAACGCTAAAAGAGAGTAGGTATCGCCTTCCTTCAAGGCCTGGTTCCGATAGCGGCTCTCCATGATGCGGAACGGATAGTAGAACAGGAACAGAAAGAAATCAATCAGCTTCAGATCGTCTTTAGGCTGATAGGAAATCTCATATAATAGGTTATCCACCGACTGACGGATCGTGGCAAATGATAATCCGCAGAAGAAGATTGTCCCTGCTTTCTGCCAGCTAAGATCATCGATATCCTTCACCATCTGCTCCAGAACCTGGTTCTCGTACTGACGATGAGAGAGAAGATAAGCGGGCATCACATTCTGAGACAGAGAGAATTCCTTCCCATCAAACAGCGCATCCAGCGGGGCCAAGCGTTTGGTCGGATAGAAAGTGATCTGAACTTTCGTCTCTGCATCTAAATCCAGCAAGGCTTTCTCCGTATAGATGTGAACCCCTTGGTTTCCTAAAAGCCGAGAGAGGAACGAAGCCTTATGTTCCTTCGCATCCGAAAGATAAGAGTAGAAACGGCTGTAACGCTTCGCCGAGAGATAGAGCTCCGATTTGGTGATTCCTTCCTCAAAAGGGAGCGCTCGGACAAACGCTTCAGCGCTTGGGTTCTTCAAGTCCTTGACATAGCGATACCCGAGATATGGTAATCCGCACAGCTGATAAAGCTCCAAGATGTCCGTGACGCCTCGCTTGATCAGCTCTGTCACATTCGCTTGAATGAACTTGCGGTCCGAAGCCGCAAAAAAGAAGTGTTCTTTATCAAAGGAATACATGTCCGCCTGATACGAAGAAAGAGAGTAAACATCTCTCTCCGTCTGAAGCTTTGAGATAGAAAGATAAGAGAGCTTCGTCGTCACATGATGAAGCACCTCAAAGCAGTAATCATCATAAAGAACGTTGATCAGAGAGACCAAGTACTGCTTGAGGAAAGAGCAGTAATGGCGCCGGCAATCCAAGGTCAGACCGAGATCCGCAATGCCCTGATCAAACTCATCGTTGATGAAGTACGATAACCGCCGTTCCAAAGAGAAAGCATCCAGCTTCTGCATCGCCTCTCTCTCCTCGGCGGAGATGACGTTGCGAGCGAGATCGATGATGAGTCTTTCACTGCCCGATTGCTGACAAAGCACCTTAACATGAGAGGGAAGCTTCGTCTCATCGAGGTAGACAGGAAGCATCGAGACACTCTGCTCCACGAAGGGCTGCGTCTCTTCATAAGGAAAGAAGATTCCCTTCGTTAAGCAATAACTATGGAAATCGTCTGAAAACCATTTTCTGTTAGTTGGTCGATATATGGAAATATAAACTTCCTTTTTCAGATCCTGAAGTCCGGACTGAAACTTCAGCTGAGGAAGGATCGGCTCATGAAGATCCAGCCGGCTGAAAAGCTGTTTCGGCAGTCCAAGAATCTGGGACAGAACTTCAGGGTCGTGGCTGTCTTTCGGATAATACCCCTTGCCGTCAAAAACCGGAAACGTCGGTCTGAGAAGCATTCGGCTACGATAAAAATCCAAGGCGCCGCTAAGGGACTCTTTATCTTCCAAAGGAAGGATCAGCTGATCGTTGTTATCGAGGAATGCGACGTGGAAAAGACCGAAGACCGCCTGTCGGAAGTTGCTTCGGAAACTGATGTTCAGCTTCTGATCCTGGAAAAAACGATATCCCATATCCGATCAGAACCCCGAGAACAGCAACGCACAATCCGTGTTTTCCCGGATGGAAGTGACCTCGAAATCAAAGGCCGGATAGCTTCCATCATCAAAGCGGAAGTCACGATAGCTCTTTTTCAAAGAGGTGTGGGGCTGGAAGAGAGACCTGTTGCTCGATAGTCCTTCTCTGGTATAAATCGTCTTTTTCCCTGTCGCAGGAAGAAGAGAAAGAAGCCTGGTCCGATAATAATTTGACTGAGAATCATCGATGACCTGACCATAGGATCTAGATTGCGTGTTGGAGTTGAGATAGGCATAAAGGAAGGACTTGCCCCAGGTATCGTCATAGTCAGGAAGAGCGTCGTAGACGTTGCCGTCGGAGACAAGGCTGCCATCCCCGGACAGAACGAGCTTCCCGATGGAGGCATTGACATGATAGACAAGAACACCATCCTGAGAATAGGCGCTGATTCCGGAGTCACCATACGGCAGGAAAGCATCCTTCTTTGCCAACCCTGTTGGCGTGTAATATTCCACGAGAAGATACTCATCGAAAGGCGTCTGGTTATAACTGATTTCTCCGTTTGACTTAGCTGGGATCAAAAAGGATTTCCCGGTGTTTTCAAACGAAGGGAGAGTCAGCCTGTAATTGTTGCTCTTCAGATACTCCTCCGTCACCAAAGTCGGCTTATACCACCCCAACAGAAATTTGGAAAAAGAATCATGATCAGCGATGTTGAAATCCATCATATCGATTCCACCGACCGGACTGTCGAAGTTCGTTTCTGCATCTGCATCATAAGAATAGTAATCATCCAATCCCATCATATGCCCGGTCTCGTGAATGAAGGTATGTGCATCCGCTTTATGGTTTTCATACTTCCCCGCATCGAGGAAATCGATGCTGGCCCACGCATACGTCGAGGCGTAAAGCCCGCTGAACTTTGTTGTATCGCTCGTCCAGGTTGTAAAAGCCCAATACAGATCCGACTTATCTCCCTTTTTGACCTCCGGCATCGCATAGACCATCCAAACGGCATCGATGTAGCCATCGTGATTGGTGTCATAAGGAGAAAAATCAAACTTTTTCTGTTCAGCGATAGCGGACAGAGCGCTCTTCAGAAAGACATCCGTTGCCTGCACGCCGTTCTTCGCCAGATCCTGATGCTCAGCAAAGAGTTCATCCGCAGATTGTGTGAACTGGACAACCGGTGCAACCGCTCCGGTGATATGCAGCTTGTTTCCGCTGGATTTCTCATAGAACGATGAAACTGATTCCCATCCTGTATCACCAGACTCTCCGAAAAAGCCTTGGGAAAGACGTGAGAGCTGAGTGGTTGTGAATTCATAATCAGAGCTTGCGATTGGAAGAACAAGCAGCTTCACATCTCCCGTAGAAGGAAGATAGTGATATCCGTATCCTAACCCGATGTTCGTATTGTTCAGGTTAGAAGCAGATCCGGTTTTGACCGTTTGATAAGAGACCTGATTAACATAGTGAATCGGCCTAGAACTGCCCGAGTCCTTCTGTCTTGTGGAGACAAGGCCACCCGATCCATGCTGGAAATAAAAACAGGACGATAACGAAAAAACCATCAGACAGAAAACAGCAGCCAGACCTTTGTTTTTCTTCATGTTCCTCAGTCTCCGTAATTGGATCCGGTCGGCGCATCCAGAATCAGAATCTTTGCCTGATCTGCGACATCCATCGCAGTCTGATAGATGGCATCATCCCGGTCGACAAGAGGATTGTCCTCCTGCCCGACAAAGACAACAAGCCTGTTTTTCTTAACAATTTCATCCATTTTTTTCAGCAAAGTCGCATATGATTCAGGACGAAGCATTTTATAGCCTTGCAGATAAGTATAAAACTGAGGCTCAATATAGAAAACAGAGCCGTCATCATTCTGATAACAGGTAGCAAAACGATTTCTCAGGTCGATCAGGATCTTGCGGTCTGCCCATTCCGGATACTTAGATTTTTCCATAGTCTGTGAAACCTCCGACGTATTTCATTATAACATTAACGCCGACCGCTTTCTCCTTGAATGAAACCGCAAAGCAAGAGAAGATTGTCGTGAATCCAGATAAAATCATTCCGCAGAGACTCCATTTTGATCTCTGCTGTCGCGACAAGCGAAGTCTCGGCTGCTGCCTGCAGATTTGAAATCATAGAGGCAGGAAGAACGCCCTCTTGCTGAATTTGTTCCATCGTCTCCTGAATCTGACGGATTCTCTTCTCTGCTTCAAACGAAGGGGAGAAGGGTTTCTTCCCTTGGTTTTTCCGCATCAAAAGCTTCTGAAGCATGCTAAGGCACGGAAGAGAAGCAAGAAGCGCCATCAGCGCTTCATCATCGTGAGAGGCAAGTCTGCTTATCTTTTTTTCCATATCCATACTCACTCTCCTCGGATGGCGTCAAGACAATCATAAGAGACCCGTTGAAACTCTATCGGTACATCTTCCTTCTGCGAGAAGATTGTCAGCGTATCCTGAAGCAGATGTTTTAAGAAGAGAGAATCACACCGCAGAAGAGTAGCAAATGACATCATCTCTCCCGCCTCACAGGTTTTGGCAAGAGCATCCAGAGCTCTGATTTCGCTCTCATAATCCCGAAGGATCATCAGCGCTTCCTTCCATTCCTCCGCTGAAAACCCATTTTCTTTGTTGGAATATCCAAAAAGAATCGGATCCTCATCAAAAAGCCGTCGGTTGACCTTTTCCAGCTCCGGGAATCCTTCATGGAACATCTCAATCTTCTTCGAGAGCAGACGCAGGACCGGAATCAGAGAAAGATAAAGAGCTGAGCCGCAAAACAGCGGGCTTTTAAGATCTCCTAATGATCTCAGCCTGTTTTGAAAAGTCTCACTCATACCTGTAACAGAGAGAAAAGCTCTCCGACCTTTTCATGAAACACAACATCCGCCCTCCCTTCATTCGCCAATGGATCCTTGTTGATCAGCACCATATGCCTGCCTCGGAAAACATCGATGAAAGAAGCAGCAGGATAAACAACCAGCGAGGTTCCGGCCATGATCAACAGGTCAGCCTGCCCGATGGCGACAAGCGCCTTCGTCACATCCATCTCATTCAGCGGTTCTCCATAGAGAACCACGTCGGGTTTGATCACGCCGCCGCACTTCGTACAGCGGGGAACGATCTCCTTGGCATCGCGAATCGCTTTCCCATCGTAGAAAGCGCCGCACGATACACAGTAGTTCCTTCGCACAGAGCCATGCAGTTCAATCACCTTGTGGCTTCCTGCATCCTGGTGAAGACCATCGATGTTCTGCGTGACAACCGCCTTGAGCTTACCGCTTGCTTCGAGCTTAGCCAGATAAACGTGAGCGGCGTTTGGTTTCTTATCCAACAAGAGCATCCGTTCTCGGTAAAAACGGTAGAACTCCTCTGTCTGGCTTTCGAAAAACCAGGAGGAGATGATGCTCTCCGGTTCATATTGATACTTCTGATGGTAAAGTCCGTCCTTCGACCGGAAATCCGGAATCCCGGATTCCGTCGAGACTCCAGCCCCGCCGAAAAAGACGATGTTGTCACTCTCGTCGATCAGGTCCTGAAGCTTACTGGCATCCTCTTCCAACTGACTCATCATTCCTTTGTTCCTTAGATTGCATCAAGTCAGGCCGAGAAAAGAACGATCAAAACCACATCGAGGACAAAGACGAAAAGACCGATCACACCGAGAATCTATCCAGCCTTGGCTTTGACATCATCCTTGTACTTCGAGCCGATGATGATGGCAACGATCGACGTCGCCAAGTTTGCAAAAGGAAGGACCAAAGAGCAGATGCCAAAGATGAGCGCAAGGATAGACATGGTATCTTTGTCCAGCTTTTTGTTTTCTGAACCTGAGGAATAAGGTTCCGTATGATAGGTCTGATTTCCGCTGTAGAATTCACCTTGGAATTCGTCCTTTTTCAGCTTTGTACCGCAATTAGGACAGAACATAGCATCCCCGTCGATTTCCTTGCCGCAGTGCGGACAGAATGATTTCTCTTCCATCATGTTCTACTCCCTTTGAAATATGGCTTTATTTTACATCAAAAAGGGGCTCTATAGAGAGCCCCCTGACAGATGAAGCGAAGTTACTTATCGAGACCGCCGTATCGGAGGATGTCGTTGTAACGGCGCTCCGCATACATGGCAGACTTGTTGAGCAGCTCCTCAGCATGATCCGGGTTGACCCGGAAGAGCTGCGAATATCTGGTGTTGGTCATCACGAATTCACGGAACTTGGTGAAGTCAGGCTTGGAACTCATCGTGAGTTGCTGACCGGCTTCCTTCCTCGGATCCCAGGTGTAGGTTAAGAAGTAACCGCAATCGACGGCCATCTTTTCCTGCTTCATGGTGTTAGCCAATCCGCCCTTGACACCCTGCTCCTGGCAAGGCGCATAGCACATGACAAGAGACGGACCATGATAGGATTCTGCTTCCTTGATCGCCTTGATCGCCTGCGTCGGGTTAGCGCCCATGGAGATGGAGGCAACATAGACGTGGTCATAAGCCATAGCGATCAAACCGAGGTTCTTCTTCGCCGTCTTCTTACCGGAGGCAGCGAACTTAGCGACCTGACCGGTCTGAGAGGACTTGGACGCCTGACCGCCGGTGTTGGAATAGATTTCCGTATCGAGGATCAGGATGTTGACATCGTCTTCCGAGGCGATGACATGATCGAGTCCGCCGTAGCCGATATCATAGCCCCAGCCATCACCACCGATGATCCAGACCGACTTATCGAGGAGGTCATTTCTCATCGAGAGAAGAGCCTTGATGCCTTCGCAATGGGAGTTCTCAATCAGATGCAGCATCTTCGGAAGGATCTCACGGACGTGTCCCTTATCCTTGATGTTGGCCATATAGTCATCGAGGACTTCCTTGAGCTCCGGCTCGACTGCATTGATGTTGTCTAAGATGATCGTGCAGATCTTGTTGAGCTTGAAGTCAGTAGCAAGTCTCATACCATAGCCATACTCAGCGTTATCTTCAAACAGAGAGTTGGCCCAGGCGACACCCTCGCCGTTCTTATCCGTGACAAACGGAGTCATCGGTGTGGATCCGTTGTAGATGGAGGAGCAGCCTGTCGCATTGGCGACCAACATATCCTTGCCGAAGAGCTGTGTGACAAGACGATAGTATGGTGTCTCACCGCAGCCGGCGCAAGAACCAGGAATTTCCTGATAAGGTGTCTTGAAGGCGACTTCCTTGATAGTTCCATCAGGGAAGAAACCGAGCTTCGGCTCGACTTCCTTGTAGAGGACATCAGCAGCCGCTTCATGCTCATACTGTGTCTTCGCATCGACCATAGAGAGCGCCTTATGGGCTTCCATGACCGGCTTGCCGTTCTCATCTTTGACGATGTTTCCGGCCTCATCCTTCTTGGGCGACATCTTGCCCGGGCACTGGTTGACGCAGAGCGAGCAGCCGACGCAGTTCATCGGAGAAACCTGGATGCGGAACTTCAGACCGTTGACCTTGGGTCCCATGGCCGGAAGAACGTTCTCCCGCTCCGATTCCGGAAGCTTGGCGATATCTTCATCGTTGAGGAGGAAGGCGCGGATAGTGGCGTGCGGGCAGACGAAGGCGCACTGGTTGCACTGGATACAATTGGACTTATCCCAGACAGGAACACGATCCGCAGTCGCTCTCTTCTCCTGGAAGGTGACATTGTTTTCCATCGTGCCATCTTCAAGCTCCCACTTGCGGAAGACAGAGACAGGAAGGCTATAGCCATCAAGAGAACCGACTAAAGCGACATACTGATCCCAATAGTCGTTTCCGGTCGGCTTGACAGTGGCATTGATCGGAAGCGAAGACCACTCCGGCTTGACAGCGACTTCTCTGAGTCCCTCGGTCCCGGAGTCGATAGCCTTGAGGTTGGCGTTGACGATATCCTGACCCTTCTTGGCATAGGTTTTCTCTGCGAAGGACTTCATCCACTTGTTGGCCTCATCATAAGGCATGATCTGAGGATTGAGATAGAAGAAGGCAGACTGAAGGATGGTGTTGGTATGTCTGCCCATGCCGATGGCAAGAGCGATCTTATTGGCATCGATGACGTAGAACTTAGCGTGCTTGTCCGCCAAGATCTTCTTCATCCTGTTGGGCATGACTCTCTCGAGCTCCTCATCGGACATATTGGTGTTGAGAAGGAATGTTCCACCTTCCTTGATGTTGGAGACCATATCATACTTGAGCAGATAGGAATCCAACGAGCAGGAGATGAAATCCGCATTCTCAACATAGTAAGTAGAATGAATCGGAGAGTGACCGAATCTTAAGTGAGATCTCGTGACGCCGCCCGACTTTCTCGAATCGTAGGCGAAGTAAGCCTGTGCATACTGATGAGTCTCATCGCCGATGATCTTGATAGAAGACTTGTTGGCGCCGACCGTGCCGTCAGAGCCGAGTCCCCAGAACAGACAAGAGGTGTAATCGTGCGGGATGACATAACTCTCATCGGCAGGGAGGGAGAGATGTGTGACATCATCTTCGATGCCGACCGTGAAACCAGTCCATGTCTTCTCTGCATCGAGGAAGTCATAGACACCCTTGATATGCTTCGGAGCCGTATCCTTGGAAGAGACGCCATAACGGCCGCCGAGAACCATGATGGCGTTTCTGCCACCCTGTCTGAGCGCAGCGACAACATCGAGATAAAGCGGCTCGCCATCTGAACCGGGTTCCTTGGTTCTATCCAGAACCGCGATCTTTCTGACCGAAGCAGGAATCGAAGCAAGCAAGTGTCTGACCGAGAACGGACGATAGAGATAAACCTTGAGCAGACCGACCTTCTGACCCTTCTTCATCAGATCATCGACAACCTCCGTGGCCGTCTCAGTGACAGAGCCCATGGCAATGATGATCTTCTCCGCTTCCGGATCTCCATAATAGACAAACGGAGCATACGCTCTGCCTGTCGCCTCAGAGACCTTCTGGAAGTATTCGCAGGCGACATCGACAATTCTCTCCTCATGGACGTTCTGTGCTTCACGTCCCTGGAAGGTGATATCGTCATTCTCGGCGCCACCTCTGGTGACAGCGTGACCATGCGGATTGAGCGCTCTCTTGCGGAAAGCCTCGACCGCTTCCTTATCTAATGCATTCTTCCAGAACTCCTCATCGACAAACTCGACGTTCTGAATTTCGTGAGAGGTTCTGAAGCCATCGAAGAAATGAACGACCGGCGTGGATCCTTTGATCGCGACAAGGTGGGAGAGAGGCGCAAGATCCGCGACATCCTGAACCGACTGCGAGCAGATCATGGCTGCGCCGGTCTGACGGACCGCATAGACATCACCGTGATCGCCAAAGATGGACAGAGAACGGGAAGCCAAGGATCTGGCTGCGCAATGCAGGACGATCGGAAGCTCTTCGCCGACCCATTTATAAATGTTCGGAATCATCAGCAGCAAACCCTGAGACGCCGTGTAAGTCGTCGCTAAGGCTCCGCCCTGAGCAGCGCCGTGAACAGCACCGGAGGCACCGGCCTCAGACTGCATCTCCATGACTTTGACGGTGTCGCCGAACACGTTTTTCATACCCGCGACAGCATATTCATCGACATGCTCTGCCATCGGGCTGGAAGGGGTGATCGGGTAGATCGCAGCGACTTCAGTGAACTTGTAAGAACCCAAAGCTGCGGCGGTGTTGCCGTCTACGGATTTGAATGAGAATTTCTCTTTTTCCATAGTTTTCCTCCAATATAAAATTGATTCTCCGTTTAAAGATTATAGTACATAAAGGGGTTACAAGGAAATTAAAATCCTCGTTGTTTTCCCAAATTGTTCTAAAAAAAGAAAATGACACTGAAAAGTGTCAACGCATTGATTCAATACCGATGGAATTCCGTTTGACTGCTGAGAGAGGAAATCAATCGTGAAGATGAGAGAAGTTCGGATTGATTCCCTGGTCACTGTTCTGTGACCAGTCCCAACACAGAAATTCCTTTTGCTTCTTCCAGGCCCGGATAGAGGCAAGGCAATACCGATGATCCGCCTTACACGAAAGACATTATAAAAGCCAAAGAGATCGATTTCAATTGGAACAGCTTACATGAATGATGAATTTTCTCTTAACTATGCGGTTTTTGACGAATGTAAGCCCTTTTCAATAGTTAAATTTTGGGATATATAATGTTCCGTTTTTCGCCTGTTTTTTGAAAATTCATCAGGTTTTTCGCCTTTTTTAATGATTTGCATCTGTATAGCCATCCTCTGTAAAGGAGTCCGGAAGAAATCAAATTCTCTCTGATTTTTCATAACACAACTGGATTTTTGTCCTTGAACAAAACAGAAAAGAGTATTCAAACATGTAAATCATCGTTGCAATAAACATATGATTGCTGTATCATATGAACCGAACTTCATATTTAGAGGAATTACCGCATGTCATCAGATACCTGTGCCGGCTGCAAACAGCCTGAGAAGGAAGCAGACGAAGAGCAAGACGAAAAGAAGAAAAAAATCCTTCATCTCGTTTATCTTCTGATGGGCTCCCTTCTTCTTCTCACCGGATTCATCTTAGAGAAGTCAGATCACACTTATAAAGATTTCTCTTGGTCTCTTTTCTCTGACCCCGGCTTTTTATCGTCCGGTCTTTATTGTGCTTTCATCCTCTATACCATCGGGTATACCTTCCTGCTTTCCAATCTGATCAAAAGAGCGATTGACGGATTCAAAGAACACGAGTTTATCAACGAAGTCACTTTGATGATCGTCGCAACCGCTGGCGCCTATGCGATCGGTGAGTTTCCGGAATCCCTCTTTGTCATCCTCTTTTCCATCATCGGAGAGATGCTGGAAGACAAAGCAGTGGAAAAATCCTCTGCTTCCATCAAGAAGCTGATCAACAGCATGCCTTTGTATGCTCATCTTATCGCTGCAGACGGTTCAGTTTATGAAGGGAATCCCAAGGAGTTGAAAGCCGGGGATATCATCGAAATCCGACCTGGAGAAAAGATTCCTGTCGATGGCATCATCGTCCGTGGAGAAGCTTCGCTTGACCTCTCTTCCCTCAACGGTGAATCTCTTCCTCGTTTTTCCAAGGTCGGGGATGCCGTCTATTCCGGCGCCGTCTGCTTGGATGCTCTGCTCCGCATCAAAGCCACCAAGCCTTATGCGGATTCTACCCTGACGAAAATTATGAACCTCGTCGAGAGTGAGCAATCCAAAAAGGCGCATTCCGAAAAGTTCATCACCGGTTTTTCCAAGATTTATACCCCGCTTGTCCTTCTGATTGCTCTTTTGACGTTCCTCATCGGCTTTGGTCTCTCCCACTGGAGCTTTGCTCAAGGGGGAAAAGTCTGGCTCTATCGTGCCTGCTCCGTTTTATTGATCAGCTGTCCCTGCGCGCTTGTCATCTCTGCCCCGGTCAGCTTCTTCTTCGGCATCGGTGCCGCCTCAAAGCTCGGTATCCTTCTCAAAGGTTCCTTAGCAGTAGAAAATATGGCAAAAGCAAAGACGTTCGTCTTCGATAAAACAGGAACCCTGACCAAAGGCAATTTTGCCTTGATCAACCATCCGGAAGAGAAGTGCCTCCGGATTGCAGCTAGCCTAGAAAGAAAGTCGACTCACCCTCTAGCCAAAGCCATCGTTGATGCCTATCCAGGCGTCTATGATGAAGTCGATTCCTTCTCCTTGCTCCCCGGAAAAGGAGCAGAAGGTATCATCCAGGGAGAACATTACTTCATCGGAAGCTTGGACCATCTACAAAATCAAGGTATCGACGTCCATCCCGAAAATAGCCTCTACAAAGCTCTTTATCTTGCTTCGCTCACTCATAAGACATGCCTTGCCTCCTTCCTTGTCGCCGATGAGATCAAAGAAGAGGCCTCTGCTAGCATCCTAGCCCTGAAGAAGGAAGGGATGAAGAAAAGCGTTATGCTCTCCGGTGACGATGCCAAAATCGCTGATGAAGTATCCAAAGCCATCGGACTTGACGAAGGAAAGGGGAACCTTTTACCTTCCGAAAAGCTTGCGGCCGTCAAAGCCTTGGCAGAGAAGAGCACCATCGCCTATGTCGGAGATGGCGTCAACGACTCCCCTTCCCTTCTTTCCTCTCACGTCGGCATCTCGATGGGGGCTTTGGGTTCCGATGCCGCTATCGAAGCAAGCGACGTCGTCATCATGGACGACGATCTTCTCAAGGTCGCGGAAGCCAAACGCCTTTCGAAGAGAACCATGCGCATCGTCAGAGCCTGCATCTTCCTCTCTTTGTTGATCAAAGCCATCATTTTCATCCTGGTAGTCGGAGGCGCCCTCGGTGATTATTCCATGACGATTGCTTCCTTGGCCGATACCGGCGTCCTCTCTCTCGCTCTCCTTGTCGCCTCTTTGGCTCTGCATTACCATCCGAAATATCTGAAAAATAGCAGAGCGTGAGAGTTTTTCTCCTTACATATCTGTTTCAAACAAAGAGAAAAACGATTATAATGGGAACAGCATTTTCGCTGGAGAACACACTATGACCGAAGGTAAAAAGAAAAACTTTTATATCACGACTCCGATCTATTACGCCTCAGGAAGCATCCACATCGGACACACCTACTGCTGTGTCGCTGCCGACACCATTGCCCGTTACAAACGGCTTGCGGGATACAACGTCAGATTCATGACAGGATCCGATGAGCACGGACAGAAGATTCAGGAGAAGGCTCAGGCTGCAGGATTGGATCCGAAAGCCTATGTCGATCAGATCGCCGACTCTTTCAAAACCGTCTGGAAAGCATTAGATATTTCCTATGATTGGTATGTCAGAACGACAGACGATTACCACGTCGCCTTAGTTCAGAAGGTGTTCACTGACCTTTTGGAAAAAGGCGATATCTACTTAGGCAGATACTCCGGTTGGTACTGCACCCCGGATGAAACCTTCTGGTCCGATTCCCAGGTCGTCGCCGATGAGCACGGCAACCACTTCTGCCCTGACTGCCACCGCCCGGTTCATCTCGACTCCGAGGAAGCTTATTTCCTCAACGTCAAAAAGTTCGTTCCCTGGCTGCTAGAATTCTACGAGAAGAATCCGAGCTTCTTCTCCCGAGATAAGATGAACGAGATGATCAACACCTTCATCAAACCCGGCCTTGAGGATCTCTGCATCACCCGCACCTCCTTCACCTGGGGCATCCCGATTCATGAAAATCCAAAGCACGTCATCTACGTCTGGATCGACGCTCTTCTCAATTACATCTCCGCCCTCGGTTATCAGACTTCAGATGAGTCCTTATTCAAGACCTTCTGGGGCGAAGATGCTGAGATCGTCCACCTCGTTGGAAGAGACATCACCCGCTTCCACACCATCTACTGGCCGATTCTTCTGAAAGCGCTCGATGTCCGTGAACCGGACAGAGTCATCGTCCATGGTCTCCTTCTGACCAAGAGCGGCGTCAAGCTATCCAAATCCTTAGGCAATGCTCTCTCTCCTTATCCGCTCATTGAAAAATACGGTGTCGATTCCCTCCGTTACTATATGGTCAGAGAGATCAAGTTCGGAGAAGACGGCAACTTTACACCGATGCAGTTTGTCGATCGTCTCAACGCCGATCTCGCCAACAGCTACGGAAACCTCGTCAATCGAACCCTCTCCATGATCAACAAATACTTCGAGGGCACCATCCCCGAGTATGCTGAACCTGAGAGTGACATCACCAAGAAGCTCTATGCCGATATCGAAGAGAAGCTTGTCTCCTACAACGCCTTCATGGAAGACATGAAAATCACCGAAGGCACCGAGAAAGCCATGGAGCTGGTGAACCTCGGCAACAAGTACTTCGACGACATCGCCCCGTGGACGCAGGCCAAGAACGGAAACATCGCCCTTCTGAAAGAATGCTTATATGCCGCTGCGGAAGTCATCCGCATCGGATCCATCATCCTCTCTCCGATCATGCCGCATAAGACGAAAGACGCTCTGAATCAGGAAAATGTCCCAGAGACGCTGAGAACCTTAGATTCCACCCGCCTCATCGGAAAGCTCTCTAACATCTCCATTCATGAGATCAGCGCTCTCTTCCCCAGGCTGAAGAAAGAGGACGAAGTCAAATACCTCACCGATCTGATCGATGGTCCGAAAGCCTGAACAAGAGAAAAAAGAACAACAAAAATGCCGTCCCTGTACTGAACCCTTAATGTTGGACTTTAAATAGAACTATAGCACAACATTGGGG
>CAUUFA010000002.1:0-154750 GCA_963544395.1 uncultured Bacilli bacterium
CATCGTCTGTCATAAACAGGCATGGAGGGATTTTTGCCATCTAGAATCAGGATAGTATCTGCGCCCTTCGACAGCTAATCTGACGAGTTCGTATCCACCGTTATAGACGCCGTCCTGCTTGAGCTTGACGATCTGTTTGGTCAGATGGATGAGGAGTTCCTTATCATGGATAAGGGTGTCGAGCATCTGGTTCATCGATTTTTTATCCAGACATTCGAAGGTGGAGTCACCATACTCCTGAGCGTGGATGGCACCATAGACCTCGTGTCCGCCGATGTGCCTCATCATGACTTTGACGACCGGATAATAGGCGAGTTCGCTCGGCTTCGTGATCAGGAATTCTGACTTTCTCATCAGGAGGTTCGTCGAGTAAACGGCTTCGAAGAGGTTGGTGTTGGCGATAGCATAGATGCCGCTGAGCTCAGCGTCATCCATCGTCTTGGCGAACATCTTGAGATCTTCATACCGATCGAAATAGGTCGTGACCTCTTTGTCAAAGCCAGGGATCTGATCGCAGAGATATTGATACATGGTCTGATGATCGCCGAAGTTGAGGAAGAGGACAGCCTTCTTCTCTTTGACATAGCCCTGGAGATGTTTGATCATCTCTAAGAAGAGCTTTGCTCCTGCGCCGGCTCCGCCGACAGACATCAGGATGCGTAACGGCTTACCAGACTGGATGCGTTCGATTCTCTTTTCGCAGTCTGCTTCGATGTTGCGGACAAGCTCATCATCGACATAGTGACCGACCTCATAGAGATCGGATTCCGGGATACCTTTCAGCGGATGCTTCGCCATGCCGTTAAGCATCTTATAGCCGAGGTATGCAAAAGGTGTCTGAACCGTGTGGATCGCCCCTTCGCTGAGGTGCAGACCCATCGGCCAGTTGTCCGGAATCGCATTGACGACGTGCGTCATGCCGGCGTGGATCGCCCCCTGAGAGGGCCAGACATGGGTGGCGATGAAGGGCGTATCCTTCGGCAGGTCGTGGTAGAGCGGCGCGAGAAGCTCAGCGTTCTTCTGATCCTTTGCGTTGTAGGTGATCTTGCGGAAACCCTCGGAGTTGAGCGGTTCCCAGATGAAGTGGTTGAAGAGATGGGACTTCTGAGAGATGCGGGAAGCTAGCGAGTACATATCGTTCTGCTCCCGGATCATCTTAGAGCCGGTCGCATCGAAGCTTGCCAGATCCAACCAATAAGGATCATAGCCCAAGGCTCTCGCACAGCTAGCCAGGGCGATGGAGATGCGGTAATGGCCAAAGCCCATACGGATGTTTCCGACGATGACGGCTTTCTTGGGAAGCTCAAGGGGCTTATCGCTCAGAACGAGATTCTGGACGCCGAGGAAATCCAAGGAAGGGATCGCTTCTGTGGAGAGGTGATACTCTTTGTTAGTGTCATCTCCGTATTTCTGAATGAACTTCGCTTTGGATTTTTCGGCCGCACGAATTGTCTTCTTGTCGATCGGATTGCCGAAGATCACGCTGGATCTGTCTTTGATATTCATGGTATTGATCTTTCCTTACGCCTTGAAGTGGTGGAAGAGCACGTCGAGTAGTGTCTTGATCTGATCCCGAGAGGAGAAGCGATCGTCAGAAGGGACAATGTTGTTCTCTAGGATCAGCTTCTGAGCCAGCCCCAACAGCGCCTTGCTGAAAGCGAAGTAGGTTGTCGGATAATCGAGCTCTGGACGGATCGTGTGATCCTCCAAGCCTTTTTCCATCGCCCTCTGGAAGATGCGGTAGATGCTAAGAAGCGTGTTGTTGTACTCGGTCATCTCCTCCTTTGAGAAGCGATCGGTCATGCAGTAGGTGTCAAGGAGATGGATGAAGATGAAGAATTCCTTGTTGTTGTCGAAGAGGTCAAGATAGTAGTAGAGAAGATCGTGCACGGTGTCGATGCCGGTTTTGCTGAGCGCCTCATCCTGCTTGAGGATGTGGTCAAACTCCGCCTGTCGCTCCTCCCAGATCCTGGTTCCGCAAGCGAGGACGAGGACCTTCTTCATGCGAAAGTAACGGTAGAGAGAGGCGACGCCGATCTGCGCTTTTTTGGCGATGTCCTCCATGCTGACTTCACGGATGCCTTTTTCCAGGAACAGCTGTTTCGCCTGGTCGATGATGACGTTCTCTTTCTGACGTCGTTTTTCCGGTGATTGTTTATGATTCATATCCTGTAAAATGATAGGTCAACTATCACTATGACTATAGAACAGCGAAAGCCCTTTAACAAGAAAAGAGATCGGAAACCGGGTGCAAAAAAGTGCGTTTCCCTATGTTTTCTTTATTTATCGGCATTTTTGTCAGAAAAACAATTTAGACAAAAGTTGATTTTTGCTTTGATGTAACCCGTTTCGGTGCTATGATGATGGAACAAACGGAGGAAGGAATATGAGTGTCTTCAAAGTCAGAATCGATGATTCGCATCTCCTGAAGGGAAATGATTATCTGGTTGAGAATCCGATCGCCAACGTTTTGATCGTCACGGGTATGAACGAGCATTCTACCCGCTATGAAACGTTTGCTTTCGAACTCAATCGCGAAGGGTATTCGGTCTCAGTCCTCGACCATTTCGGTCAGGGCGAGAATGCGGTCTCGATCGAGCGTCAGCAAGAGTGGCCGAAAGATGGCTGGAGGCTTTTCCAGAAAGCCATGAATCTCAAAGTCGAGGAGCTTCGCAAGCAGGGAAAGCCTGTCTACCTCATGGGTCACTCCATGGGTTCATTTGCTACACAGAACTATCTCGAGAACTATCCGGGAACGGTCGATAAAGCCATCATCATGGGCAGTAACGGAAAGAACGGGAAGGCAACGTTCCAGATGGGTTACCTCATGGCGAAGCTCACCACCACGAAGAAGAACTGGAACAAGGAGGCAAAGCTCATGGAGAAAGCTTCCTTAGGTCCTTATACCAAAGCGGTGAAGAACCGGAAGACGGATCTCGACTGGCTCTCCTATAACGAGGAGAATGTCAAGAAGTATATCGAGGATCCCTATTGCGGTCATAGCGACACCCACGGATTCTTCATGGGGATGATGTATGGCATGAAGGAGCTCTTCCGCACGAAGAACCTCAAGAGGCTCTCTCTTGACACCCCGATTCTGATCGTCGCCGGTGCTGAAGACCCTGTCGGTGCTAACGGAAGAGGTCCGACCTCGCTCTATCAGGTCTATAAGAAGCTCGGTCTCAAGGATGTGACGCTTCGTCTCTATCCCGGAATGAGACACGAGATCCTCAACGAGAAAGACTGCGAGAGGCCAGTCTCGGATATTCTGGAGTTTCTGAAGAAGTAAAAAAGGTATCAGATATGGGCGATGGAGGTGATCGTCATGAAAGTAGCGATCGCCTTGACCGCCTCATCTCTCTGTTCTGCGGCTGTGATCTCAGGCGTTCCGTCACCTTTTTGAATGCCGTAATCTCCGAAGTAGGAATGGATTCCGCCTTGGATCGTATGCTCCGTCAGATGGGGCAGATGTTTTTTGTTTTTCCCGTACTTATCCTTCTTGAGCACCTGATCGTGCTCGGCAAGCAGCGAGAGCGTGCTAAACGGCTTCTGAGAAAGATCCTTCGTGGAGTAGGAAGCTAAGAGGATCAGTCCGTCATAGCCTTCGCTGTGAGAGGAGAGATAGGTTGCAGCCATCGCTCCGCCTAAGGAGTGACCGCCTAAATACCAGTGATGAATCTGCGGGACGAGGTCCTGCTTTCCTTTGGCGGCCTGAATGTCGTTGAAGGCGAAGTTGAGCGGCATATGGATGAGGATCGAAGCGATGCCTTCTTCGGCAAGATCGACCATCAGAGGGACATAGGCTTCTGTCTCGACTCTTCCGCCTGGATAGAAGATGAAACCTTTGGGAAAAAGAGGATGAACCTTCGGCTCAAAGAGAGAATAGTTCTTCGCTTTGGTGACTTTGACTTCCTCGTGCTGGCTAGAATAATTCAAAGCGTTCTGTGTCGCTCTTTCATATCCGCTGGCATAGAGGAGGAAGGCGGAGAGGGAGACAACGATGACAAGAAGGAGAGAAGTCAGCGTGATCCAGAGACCGCGATGATGGCGTTTTACTTTGTCAGGCATGATATTACCTCGGAAATGTTTCAGAATTTTTCCGGCTCAATGATATAATCCTTGAAATGAATGTCAAGCGAAAAGAAGCTTTTTCAAAAAAAGGACAACCCATGATGACGGATAAACTCAGACTGCTCAGAGTTAACCTGTACTGTACGGAAGCGGATTTCAAGGCGGTGCGAAACATCGACTTCTCCGTGCTTGAAGATCGGCTGAAGCTCCACATCTCTTACGATCATCAAGGCAGCAATGCCATCGTCTCGGTCCGGGTCATTCCCGTCCTCTCTTCCACGACGACCTGTGACATCTATTTCACGCCTTACGATGAGAGCGGAGATCTTTTAGGCAAAACCACAATCAGCGAAGATATCGTCCGCATCGTCCAGGGCTCGTTATCGCTCATCCGTATCCAAGTCATCTCCGTCGAACAGATCGACAGCCCTTGTTTCATCGGTCTCGACCGCTGAACTTTTGGGATGTAGCGATTTGTCGAGATGTTCCCCTTTGATCCAAAGGGGAGGCATAAAGAACGTGTTCTGTTTTAGGTGCGCTTCATCTGGAAAAGAGAGCAGATAGGCGTTGAGATAAAGCCTCTTTGCCTCTTTTCCCTGATAGCGGCTGTCGCCTAGAAGCGGATAGCCGAGGAAGGAGAGAGCGAGTCGGATCTGGTTTCTCCTTCCGGTCTCGATCTGAATGCGGAGAGCGGTTCCGATCTGGATATCGTTCTGGGTGCGAAGATAGGTGATCGCCTCTTTGCCATCTTCCCTGTTTACCGCTTCGATCTTTCCTTTTCCGGATGAGAGATACTGCTTCACGGTAAAATCCTTTCCAAGCGGAAGACCGAATGGAATGACACCTTCATAGAGGCGCAGGACGTTGCGTTGTTCAAAGCACGACTGAAGGCGTGCTTTCACGAGAGCGGATTTGGCGAAAACCAAAAGTCCGCTGGTCTCATAGTCGAGACGATGGACGATGAAAAGATCTTCGCCTTTGCGGTTCAGATAGACTTTCAGGTAATGATAGAGATTGTGAGCGAATGTCCGTTTATCCTGAGTCCGGACGGTAAAGACATTCCGTTTTTTATCGACGACGAGGATGTCAGAGTCCTCATAGAGGATTTCGAAAGGCGCTTTGTCATTCATGCCAACATTATAAGCGACCCGAAGGAGAATGAAGGATAAGCAATCAGAAAGATTGATTTCCTGATAATGATTGTATAAAATCAATTGTGTAAAATTGAAGGAGGCGTTCCAATGTCAGTTTATGATTATTCCGTCAAGGACCAGAAAGGTTCTGATGTCTCTCTCAAGCAGTATGAAGGGAAAGTTCTGCTGATCGTCAACACAGCGACCGGCTGTGGTTTTACACCTCAGTATGAAGGATTAGAAGATCTCTATCTCAAGTATCATGATCAGGGATTTGAGATTCTCGATTTCCCTTGCAACCAGTTCGGTCATCAGGCACCGGGAAGCGATGAGGAAATCAACACCTTCTGCACCATGAAGTATGCGACCACCTTCCCACGCTTCAAGAAGATCGATGTCAACGGAGAGAACGAAGATAAGCTCTACACCTATCTTAAGAGTCAGAAAGGCGGACTTTTCAACCGCAACATCAAATGGAACTTCACGAAGTTCCTCATCGGACGAAACGGTGAGGTCATATCCCGCTTCCCGCCGACTGTGGAACCGAAGAGCATTGCGACAGAGATTGAAAAAGCCCTTGAAGCAAAATGAAGGACACTTCGATAAATACGCTGCGGATTGAAAACCAGCTCTGTTTTCCTCTCTACACGGCCTCAAGAGAAGTCATCCGTCAGTATGATCCTTTTTTAAAGAAGCTCGATCTGACTTATACCCAGTATCTGGTGATGCTCGTTCTCTGGGAAGAGAAGGAAATGAACCTGAAGGACCTCGGAAGCATCCTGTATCTCGATAGCGGCACTCTGACCCCGCTTCTGAAGAAAATGGAAGGTAAAGGCTACCTTCTCCGTCAGAAAGATGAAGATGACGCACGCAATCTCATCGTCACCTTGACCGAGAAAGGAAGCCAGCTGAAAGAACAGGCAAAAGAGATACCGGAAAAGATCACCGATTGTCTGAAACTTCAGCCAGAGGAAGTCAAGACGCTGTATCATCTACTTTATCAGATCATTCATCAACTAGAGGAAGAATCATGAATCGAGAAAAAGAAATAGTCCGGACCAGCATCGTCGGCATCTTCGGAAACGTCCTGCTTGTCATCGCCAAAGCCATCGTCGGCTTCATCGCCGGATCGATATCGATCGTCCTCGATGCCCTCAACAACCTTACGGATGCTCTCTCCTCTCTGATCACCCTGATCGGCACGAAACTCTCTAACCGCCGTCCAGATCGCAAGCACCCCTTCGGCTACGGAAGGATCGAATACATCTCCGCGATTCTGATCGCAGCTTTGGTTCTCTTTGCCGGAGGATCCGCTCTCTATGAATCCATTCAGAACATCATCGCATCCCTTGAAGGGAAAGCGGAAGTCAACTACACCTACATCACCTTGATCGTCGTTTCTCTCGGTGTAGTCGGTAAAGTCGCCTTAGGCTGTTATTTCCTCTATCAGGGAAAGAAGACGGAATCGTCAAATCTGAAAGCGTCCGGCAAAGATGCTCTGATGGACTCGTTACTATCTCTTGCGACGCTTATAGCTGTTCTTGTTGCTATGTATGACCATATTGCTATCGAAGGCTATCTCGGCATCGTCATCGCAATCTTCATCCTGAAGACCGGTATTGAGATTCTGATGGATGCCTTCAGTGACATCATCGGGAAGAGGCCGGACCTTGACTATATCAAGATGATCAAGAGCGAGGTGAAAAGCTATCCGGAAGTCAAAGGCGCCTATGATCTCATCGTCAACAACTATGGGCCGGATAAGGTTATTGCCTCGATCCATATCGAAGTCAGGGATGATATGAGCGCCAAAGAGATTCACGCTCTGACGAGGAAGATCGCGATGGATATGTATGAGAAGCACAAGATCATCCTGACCTTAGGCATCTATGCCTCCAACGAGATAGATCCTCAAGTGGGCGCTTTGAAGAAACGGGTTTTCGAGGAAGGGAAAAAGCATCCAGAGATCATCCAGATGCATGGCTTCTATGCTGACTTTGAAAAGAAGTTCGCTGTCTTCGATGCAATCCTCAACTACAAGGTGAAGGCACCGGAACAGATCGTTCAGTCGATCGTCGATGACGTGAAGAAAGATTATCCGGACTTCCGGTTCTATCCAAACATCGATCAGGACTTCACAGACTGAGTTCTTACCTTTCCCATTCCGGAAGAGCAGGAATCAAGTAATATCCGATGGAGGAGAAGGCTTTTTCCAGAGCCTGATCCTCCTTTTTCGTAAACAGGTTATCTAAAGGCATCAGGAAGTGAGAGATTTCTTGGATGCAGTAATCGTGGATGGCTTGGTAGGCGGTTTCAAAGTCTTCCCGAAGAAGGAACGGATCGTTTTCAGCTCTCTCACATAAGGAAGCGATGGTTTTCGCTATCGTTTCATCCTGTGTTGTATCGACCATGAACTGATGCTTAGCAGCAAGAGGCGGGACCTCTTTTTTCTGCTTCAGATAGATGGGAAATGCGGCTAGCCGACGATAGCTTTCCTGCAGCATAAAACGAGAGACATCGTCCTCTTGGTTGGCATAGTCACGGGACATTGAGTCAAGGAGAGCAGAGAGTGCAAATAGCTCCTTTCCCATGACACCTAACGGATAGTCTTTTTCCATGATTAGGCTTTGTTTTTGCTTTTGGCTGAGAGGTGAGACTTCACCCAGGCTCTCATCCTCTCTTCGTAGGCTACGACGAGGCTTCCGGGAATCGGAAGAGGATCAAGGACTTGAGATCCTTTGGCGTATTTTCGGATATCGCTGACGGAAGAGCCAAGACCGCTTCCTTCATGGGTGGAGAAGGGATAGATGGTTTTCCCAGTGAAGTCCTGACTGCTTAAGAGCGTGGCGATAGGGCGGGGAAAGCTTCCCCAATAGATCGGGTAGCCGAGATAGATGACATCATACTCAGCAAAGGAAGGAAAAGAAGAGAGCGGCGGGAAGAGATTCTGTTCATGTTCCCTTTTCGCTTCTTCGCAGCAAGTATCGTAATCGTCTGAATACGGGGTCTTGGGAAGGACGGGAATGAGATCGGCAGAAAGAAGAGAAGAAAGAAACTCAGCAGCACGCTTGGTGTTGCCTTCCTCTAAAGAGACGACCTTTCCTTTCGACCAGTTCTTCCCGGCGCGGGAGAAGAACACAATGGCTGTTTTCATATAGCATTATTCTACCATCAAATGAGATTGCGTTTGTTGTGAACTTTTCTTACTGATAGAGAGAACAATGTTCTTCTGACAGTTTGTCTTTCCCGTCGAAGAAGTGCTTCATCTGTTGAGCAAAATGATTTATTTCCCTTAGGGAAGAAGTATAGTAATCACAAAGACCGCCAGAAGAAACGGCGATCGGGAGGCAGATGATGGATCAATATCAAAACGGACATTATACCGGCGAGAGAGCTCTCTATCATATTCATGACGCCGAGATTACGGATTCTCTCTTCGACGATGGGGAATCGCCGCTCAAAGAGTGCTCAGATCTGAAGCTGAAGAACGTCACCTTCGGCTGGAAGTATCCCCTTTGGTACGGAAAGAACATCCTCGTCGAGGACTCGACCTTCTTAGAGATGTCTCGTTCCGGACTCTGGTACACTGATGATTCCATCTTCCGCAGCTCTCATATCATCGCTCCGAAAGAGTTCCGTCGCTGCCACAACATCACGTTGGAAGACCTCGTCTTCGATAACGCCCAGGAGACGCTGTGGACCTGCGACGGCGTGAAGATGAAGAACATCAAGGCGAAAGGGGATTACTTCGGCAAGGACAGCCGGAACATTCAGATTGATCACTTCGAGCTGGATGGAAACTACTGCTTCGATGGGGGCGAGAACATCGAGATCACGAATTCTATTCTTCATTCCAAGGACTCCTTCTGGAACTGCCGTCACGTCCGCATCAAGGACTGTGTCATCGAAGGCGAATACTTTGCCTGGAACAGCGAGGATATCGTCTTAGAGAATTGCATCATCCGCTCTCATCAGGGTTTCTGCTATATGAAAGACGTCAAGCTCATCCACTGTCAGATCGAAGATTCCGACCTCATCTTTGAGTTCTGCGAAAACTTACAAGCCGATATCTGCTCTCCGTTAGATTCCGTGAAGAACCCCATCTCCGGACATATCCGTGCCGAGAGCATCAAAGAGCTGGTCCGGGATGAAGCTTTGATCGACCCGAAGAAGACGATCATCGAAGTGAAGGATGAGAGAGGGAACTATCATGAAGTATGAATTTGATCAGGTGATCGATCGGCATCACAGCGATTCCTACAAGTGGAATTATGATTCCGATATCCTGCCGATGTGGACAGCGGACATGGATTTCAAAGCGGCCACAGAGATCACGGATGCTTTGGTACTGAAAGCCGGATTTGGCATCTACGGATACTCCATCGTTCCCGATAGCTGGTATGAAGCTTATATCGGATTCTGGAAACGGCATTACGGATTTGAGATCAAAAAAGATTGGCTCCTCTTTTCCTCCGGCGTTGTTCCGACAATTTCATCGGTCGTGAGGAAACTCACGACACCAGCCGAGAAAGTCCTGCTTCTGACTCCGGTGTACAACATCTTCTACAACTCGATCCTCAACAATGGTAGAGTGCCTTTAGAAGAAGAGTTGGTTTTCAATGGTTCTTCCTATTCTATCGATTTTATCAGCCTTGAAGAGAAGATGAGCGATCCGCAGTGCTCCCTGATGATTCTCTGCAACCCCGAAAACCCTGTCGGAAAGATCTTCGCTGCCGAAGAGCTTCAGCGGATCGGAGAGCTTGCTAAGAAACATCATGTTGTCGTGCTGAGCGATGAGATTCACGGACCCATCACGGTGCCTGGCAAGAACTATATTCCCTTCGCTTCTGTCTCGGAAGTCAATGCGATGAACTCCGTCACCGCCATCTCTCCCACCAAAGCCTTCAACCTTGCCGGACTGCAGACGAGCGCTGTCGTCGTTCCGGATCCGACGCTCCGCCACAGAGTGAACCGCCAGCTCAACACCGATGAGGTTGCTGAGCCCAACTGCTTTGCCGTGACCGGTGCTGTCGCTGCCCTCACCAAAGGCGATGCCTGGTTAGAGGAGATGCGTGCTTATGTTGCGGAAAACCGTAAGCTTGCCTTGAATTATTTTGCTGAACATCTTCCGGAGCTCCATCTGATTCCTGGGGATGCTACGTATCTGCTTTGGATCGATGTCAAATCCCTCACGCTCGATGGGGATGACTTTGCGGATTTCCTGCTTCAAGATGCGAAGCTTCTGGTCTGTAAAGGCTCTTCCTATGGCAAAGGCGGAAAGCATTTCTTCCGCCTCAATATCGCCTGTCCGAGAACGACCCTTCTCGATGGGCTCAACCGCATTCAGAAGGCGGTGTCTGATTATCCTAGTCGCTGAGACGAGGATGTGAGAGAATTTACCCTGTTTGCTACAATTATTGACATTTGCTATAATATCTCAACAATTCCTTTTTCGAGGAGGAAACTTCTATGGAAGAACGCGATTATGAGACAAGGACAGATCTGCTTGGCTGTGAAAACATGGTCGAATATCTCTGGAGCAAATGCGGAAAAAGATCTTCTCCCTTCAAACCAGAAGGCAGCAAGGACATCCGGTCGGAAGTCGTCTATGCGGATCGGGTCTATGGCGGTGAGATCTTAATGACTTACCTGATGAGCAAAGAGGACTACAAAGAATCCGGCATCTCGAAGTCTGTCGAGTATGATGTCGATATCACTTCCTTCAAAACTACCGATCCTGATAATGCGCTTCTTTCTCAAGGGACGCTCTGTCTCATCCACCGACCGGACCATAAGCTTTATGCCCTCTTCCTTTATCATGAGGAGGATGGTGTCAAGAAGCTGAGCCTTTTGGTGAAGTGCCGGCAGAAACAGAAGCTCTTCACCACCTTCCCGACGGAGATCATCTCCTTCTATTGATGACGATATCCTTCCTATGGAAGGATATTTTCATATCAATTGTCTGCCCCGGTCTTTATAATAAAAGAGTATACAGAAAGAGGTATCACATGATTGTCTTACACATGAAGAATCTTGGCGACATCCGGATTGAATTGGATTATGTCAATGCGCCGATCAGCTGTGCGAACTTTGTCTCCTTGGTCAAGTCCGGCTTCTATGATGGACTCACCTTCCACCGCGTCATCCGTAATTTCATGATTCAGGGCGGAGATCCCAAAGCCACCGGTGTCGGTGGACCGGGCTATGCGATCAAAGGCGAGTTCTCCTCTAACGGAGTGGAGAACAAGCTCTCTCACCGCCGCGGCACTGTCTCCATGGCCAGAGCTCAGGATCCGGATTCTGCCGGTTCTCAGTTCTTCATCTGCGACACCAATAAGGACACCTTCCTCGATGGAAACTATGCCGCTTTCGGCAAAGTTGTCAAAGGCATGGATGTCGTCGATAAAATCGCTTTGATTCCGACAAACTCCTACGATTTCCCGATGCAGAGAGTCATCATCGAGAAGGCGGAAGCCATCGATGAACCCGATACGCCGTTCGAAAAGATCGCTGAGCAGGCATGATCCATCTCTATTTCGGAACAGATTACGGTTACACCTGTGCCCGCGCAAAAGCGGACCTGATGGATGGTCTTACGGACGATGAGAAGAAGGAAGTCATCCAGTATGACGGATACAAGGATCCTGTTTCCCTTTTGAACGATGACCTTGTCTCTCTCTCTCTTTTCGGTGAGAAGAAACGCATACTCTTCACGGGCGCTTATTTCCTCTCTTCCGATCGGAGCGGAAAGAAAGAAGGGCCGATACCCGAGAAGAATCAGGACTACGACCGGTTCCTTTCCTATTGCGAACATCCCGAGGGCGACGATGACCTTTATCTTGCCGTTTCTGGCAACATCGACACCAAGTCGAAGATCGTCGAAGCCATCCGCAAGAACGGCAGGCTTCATCCGCTTGAGACGATCTCGCAAGACGAGTTTGTCGCTTTTGCGATGAAGAAAGCGAGTGAAGAAGGAAAGAAGATGGAACGAAAAGCTGCCGTGATGATCTATGAGCGGACAAAAGGCGATTACCTCGCCTTTAAGAACAACCTCGACAAAGTCCTCACCTATACCTCCAATGTCAAAGCCGGTGATGTCGATAAACTCGTCTATCAGCCACTGGAAGAAGATGTCTTTGAAGTGGTCAAAGCCTCACTGCGAGGGGATACGGAGCGGGCGATTCGTTTTTATGAAGATCTTCGAAGAGTGGGAAATGATGCTTCGATGATCTTATCGGTGATGGCGAGTCAGTTTCGCTTCTTCTCTCTGGTGGCTTACTTCCAAGGATCCAGGGAGGACAATGAAGCCATCGCCTCCGAGATCAGCGGTGGATCGCTCAAAATTTCCAAAGGTCGGATCTATTATGCGAAGAAGGATTTAGGCAACGTCAGCTTCCGCACTTTGCTGAAAATCCTCTCTGATCTTGGCACCATCGAGCAGAACCAGAGAAAGAATCAGGATAATCCCGATACATGGATCCTTCTTTTCCTCACCGATTTCCGGAAGAACTATCTGAGATAAAACACATCTCCCATCGCTGATAAAGGGGCTGACCGAATTCAAGGAAACGAGAATGGGCGGCCTCTTTTTGTGCCAGAGGCTTCGGACAAGAGAATTGATACAAAAAAGTCATGAAACCAGTGGTTTCAGAACAAAATTTTGTAAAAACCGTGGTTTTAGGACCGGATTTTACTAGATACGAATTTAGCACCGGCAAGGCGTGATTTTTAGTAAACTCCTGTTTTCAAACGTAAAAAAGACTCAGGCGATTGAACCTGAGTCCTTGGATGCGCAAGAATCGATTACTTCGCAGCCTTGAGGCCGTTGATGGAGACGTAGAGCTGAGACTTCTGTCTGGCGGCGGTGTTAGCGTGCTGGATGCCATCCTTGACGGATTTGTCGATGAGAGAGACGGCTTCCGGAAGCAGCTTCTCAGCAAGGGCAAGATCCTTCGCTTCGACAGCGAGTCTGACCTTCTTGATTGCGGTTCTCATCGCGGATCTCTTCGCGACATTGGCGACTCTGTTTCTCTCGTTGGTGAGAATACGCTTCTTCTGTGACTTGATATTAGCCATGGTATTTTTTCTCCTTTTCAATGACTGGTTAACAGCAAGGAGAATTATATCATTTCAAGTTGAAAATGCAATCATTTTCAGAGATAGATTTTCTAGATAAGAAATAGAAAATCCGTAAATCCGCTTTAGTAAGAGAAAATCGGATAAAACAAACTTTATATCAATTTATTGATATATACCTGTTATGCAGGTATAATCGTTGGGATAGGAGGGACGCAGAATGGTCAGAAGTGCAGGACAGATTCTTCGGGAGGATTATCTGAAGCCGTTCGGGATTTCCGCGTATCGGATCAGTCAGGATATCCATGTTCCGGTCTCGAGGATTCAGGAGATCCTAAGTAATCAAAGAAAGATAACAGCCGATACATCGGCTCGTCTTGGCGTCTATTTTGGACTTACTCCAGGATATTTTCTTCAGGTTCAGGATGAAGCAGAACTTGCTAATGTAAAAGAAGAAATAAAAGACGTTTTGAGTATCATAAAACCTCACACTCTGTGCTATAATGTTCCGCGAGGTAATAACAATATGGAATTTAATCGTCTGATTGATCACACCCTTCTTGCTCCCGATGCCACCAAAGCACAGATCAAGAAAATCTGTGATGAAGCAAAGCAGTACCATTTCATGTCGGTCTGCGTCAATCCCTGCTGGGTACCGTTCTGCGCTGAACAGCTTAAAGGAACTGACACTGGTGTCTGCACCGTCATCGGTTTCCCGTTAGGCGCGACATCCACCGCATCGAAAGTCTTCGAAGCGAGGCAGGCACTCGCTGATGGAGCGAAGGAAATCGATATGGTCATCAACATCGGCATGCTCAAGGATCATGAGGATGATTATGTTGAGAATGAGATCAAGGCGCTCAAGGCGGAAGCCGGAAAGCGTATCCTGAAGGTCATCATTGAAACCTGTCTTCTCACCGATGAAGAAAAAGTCAGAGCCTGCCAGCTCTCCAAGAAAGCCGGCGCCGACTTCGTCAAGACATCCACCGGTTTCTCCAAGTGGGGAGCCAAGCCGGAAGATGTCGCTCTCATGCGGAAGACGGTCGGTCCGGAGATGGGTGTCAAAGCTTCCGGCGGTGTCCGTAACAAAGAGGATGCTCAGGCGATGGTCGATGCCGGAGCTACCCGCTTAGGGACTTCGCACGGTATTGATGTCGTCAAATAAACGTTGTTAAGAAAACCGACCTGACTGCTTCGGCGGTCAGGTTTTTTGATGAAGAAAAAGCCAGCGCGAAGGCTGGCTTACGTCAGATAGAATGAGTTAGCGGGGATCCATCGATTCGAGCGCATCGATATCGAGCACTTCACAGACGATGGTCGGACGTTTGTCCGTGTTTTTCAGGACGAGTCGGGAGAGCTTCTCCGAGATTTTCTTTCCCATCTCGATAGTCGAGATCTTGCCTTGGGCCGTCTCGAGATAGTTCGAGACTGAGGAGGTGAAGATCGAAGTCATCTGAGTGACGATGGAATCGGAGTTCTTGAGATAGAGGAAACCTCGCATCTGAACATCCGGAGAAGAGACGATCTTCTTCCGCTTGGTCGAGACCGTGACCCCGAGCAGGACCACGCCGTCATTGAGGGCGGTTCTCTCTTCAATCGCGGATTCCTTGACTTCTCCGACGGATGTACCATCCACCATGACATCGCCGTTTCTGACGGTCATGAGCTTGTGGATGACTTTGCCGTTAGCATCGAAGCAGAGCGCCATGCCGTTATCATAGACGAAGGTGTTGAAGTGGTTGAGGCCAGTTCCGACATTGATGGCAAGCATCGCATTAGCCATCAAGAGACGATAGTCGCCCTTGACCGGCATATAGTAGTGAGGACGGAAGAGAGAGATCATCATCTTGAGATCCTCTTGCTGGGCGTGCATCGAGGAGACGACGTGACGGTCTAAAGTTAAGACGTGGCAGTCGGTGCGGAAGATGGTATCGGAGGCATCGGTAGCGAGCACTTCCGTTCCCGGAACGGAGGGAGCGGCGTTGATCCACCAGTCGGTGGTCTCCACCTTGATTCCCTTGATAACACCATAGCAGATATCCTTGGCGTAGTTGAATAGCTCTTCGCCAGATCCCGTGATGATGATGACAACATCCTTGCTTGGATTACGTAGAATGTCAGAGACAGCGATCTTCATATTTTCCGGAATTACGAGATCTCCGACCTTCGCCATTGCTCGGAAGAACTCTTCCTGCTCCGGATTGGGGATGCAGATTTTCTTTTTATACTTCTGACAGAGGTTGATGATCTCCTGAATGTTGTAGAAGTTCTGGTTATAGATGGAGACGAAGGTCTTTCCGGTCGGGTTCTCGAACACGTCTTTGACGGTGTCGGAGATCTTGTGGTTCGGTGAAGCGATGCCAGGCTTATCGGCGGCTTCGGATTCGGTCATCAGCAGGAAGGTCTTCTCGTTTTCCGACAGGCGCGCGATCTTCGGAAGGTCGAACTGGAAGCCTTTGAGCGGAGAGTAGTCCGTGATGTAATCGGAGGTGTAGACGATGTTGCCAAACCTTGTTTTCAATGCGAAGCCGAAGGATTCTGCCACCGAGTGCGTCGTTGAGAAGAGCTCGAAGACGTGGTTTGCAATCAACAGGGTCTGAGAAGGAGAGACGGGGACGAATTCGAACTGGTTGATCTTCTTGAACTTCTTCTCATACGTGGTTTTGATGATCTGAATCGTAGTCTCCGTCGCATAGACAGGCGCAGTGCAGATATTCAAGAGGTAAGGAAGAGCACCGTACTGGTCATCGTGACCATGGGTGATGATGATGCCTTTGACCTTGTTTCGGATGGTCCGGATATATTCGAAATCCGGAATGATGACATCGACACCGGGCATCGAAGAGGACGGATATTTGAGGCCGGCCTCGATGATGAAGGCATCATTGTCCACCTCGATGATGTAGCAGTTCTTTCCGGATTCATCAAGCCCGCCCAAAGCGACGACCTTGATGGGGGAGTTTCCGAGGTCGGAAATAAAATTGTTCTGTAATTGATCCATATATAAAATGTCCTTAGTATCTGAGATTGTGAATCGGAATCAGGCGTTGAAAAGAGGTGTGCTTTAAAAAAATAACGCCCGAGTTAATGTCTTATATAACTTACTGATTTTCGGCGGAAAAATCAACCTTTATAGATCAATATCCAAAAGAACAGGACAATGATCGGATCCATAGACGTCATTTAGGATTTCTGAGGACCGCACAAGAGGAAGAAGCTCTCTGCTCACTAAGAAGTAATCGAGTCGCCAGCCGGCGTTGTTCTCTCTGGCATGGAAGCGGTAAGACCAGTAGGAATACTTCGCTTCGTTGGGGTGCAACTCACGGAAGGTGTCGCAAAGCCCGATGTCAAGCAGCTTTCCGAAGGCTTCTCTCTCCTCATCGGTGAAGCCGGCGGAGAGATGGTTGCTCTCCGGATGCTTCAGATCGATCTCCTGATAGGAGACATTGAGATCGCCAGTGACGATCACCGGCTTCTTCTTCATCAGCTTGGAAAGATAATTGCGAAGATCCTCTTCGAAGACGAGCCGGTAAGGAAGCCGTTTCGGCTTCTCTTTCGGAGTCGGGTTCTCACCGGAGTTAGGAACGTAAAGCTCGACATAGTAGAACTTTTCATACTCGGCGATGATGACTCTGCCCTCATCGTCATAGCGGCCATCCTCTAATCCGTACTGAATGGAAAGCGGCTTGATTTTGGTTAGGATCGCTGTTCCGGCATACCCTTTTTTTGTTTTCGATACCGTCCAGTAAGGCATGTAGCCTTCCATCATAAACGGAAAATCCGTATGATCCTTTTCCGTGAGCTTAAGCTCTTCAATCGAGAAAATGTCCGGATGATAGCTCATCCACTGCGAGGTGAGATCCTTGCTGAGATAAGCTCGAATCGAGTTGACGTTGAAGGAGATGAAACGCATCATTTTTCCTCCTTGCTGGCATCGTTTCTGAGGATATCGTGATACATCTCCGGACGCCGATCGCGGAAGATACCCCAGTCTCTTCTCTTCTTGGCGATCGCATCAAGATCGAAAGTGTGTGCCAGGATCGTCTCCTCACTGCGGGAAGCACCGGTGAGAAGATTCCCTTCCTCATCTCCGATGAAAGAAGAACCGAAGAAGGTCATGGAAGAGTTCTTCTCATCCTCAAGTCCGATGCGGTTCGAGGCCAGGACAGGCATGATGTTGAGTGCGGCCTGACCAAGCATCGCGTTGCGCCAATGCTGCATCGAATCTCTCGGCAGGATCGGCTCGCTTCCGATGGCGGTCGGGAAACAGAGATAATCCGCACCCTTGAGGGCTAAGATTCTCCCGCTTTCCAAAAACCACTGGTCCCAGCAGATTCCGACACCGACATTGCCAGCCTTGGAAGCGAAGACTTTGTAGCCGGTATCGCCGGGTGTGAAGTAGAACTTCTCTTCATAGCATTCGCCGGTCGGAATGTGGGTCTTGCGATAAAGGCCAAGTCGCGATCCGTCCTTGTCGATGACACAGAGCGAGTTGAAATAGCAGTTTCCGGCTTTTTCAAAGAAGGAGACAGGAAGGACGATCTGATTTTCTTTCGCGACGGCAGAAAAGTGTTCCAGCGTTTTGGAGTGCTCATACTCCTCGGCGAAGTCAAACCTTTCATAATCTTCGATCTGACAGAAGTATCTTCGCTCGAAGAGCTCCTGAAGCAGAAGGAGATCAGCGCCTTGATGATGGGCTTCCTCAACGAGCTTTGTGGCCTTCTTGATATTTTCGTCATAGTCCCGGGAACAGGACATCTGGCTGACCGCTAATGTGACTTTCATTTTGTTATCTCCTTCTTGGGAGCACTATCCTCCTCTTTCGGCTCAATCTCATATCCGTCCCGATAGGGAATCTGCTTGGTGATGCAGTGGATGTTTCCTCCGCCTAAGAGGATTTCCCGCGAGCGGACGGGAAGAATATCCTTGTCAGGATAGTTGCTCCGGAGAAGCTCCACCGCTTTCCGATCCTCTTCAATGCCAAACTGCGGTACGAGGACGAATCGTTCGCCCTGATAGAAGTTGATGTAGGAGGCGGCAAGCCTTCTTCCCGGTTTCCGTTGGATTGCATCCTCATCGGCAACGATGCCATCGGCTTCTTCTTTGGTTAGCCGCAGAGGTGTTTTCGGTAACGGGAAGGAGATGATCTCAAGCTTTCTTCCATTGGCATCTGTCTGATTTTCAAGATACTCGCGGTCTTTTTTTGACATCTCATACTGCGGGTCGCTAGGATCTTCAGACTCCGCAATAGCCACAACACCAGGCTTTAAAAAGCAGGCGATATTATCGACATGACCATCTGTTTCATCCTCGTAGATACCTTCGGGAAGCCAGAGCACCTTCTTAACCTGAAGCTCTTTTTTCAATCTCTCTTCAATCTGGTCTTTCGTCAGAGACGGGTTTCTGCCTTTTGAGAGCAGGCAGCGTTCTGTCGTCAGCAAGGTGCCCTCTCCGTCGGTGTGAACCGATCCGCCTTCGAGGATGAAATCCTTGGCGGAATGACGGTGGATCATCAGCTCAAGCAGCGTCTCTCTTCCGAGCCGATCATCATTTTCCCAGGGATGGTAGAGCCCGTTAAAGTCTCCGCCCCAGCTGTTGAAACCGAAGTCGACGCCGACAATCTCCTTCTCGTTCCGAAGGAAGATCGGAAGTGAATCTCTCGCCCAGCTATCATCATAGGGTAAACGCAGAATGTGCGTGTTTTTCATTTCGAAGCGGGCGACGATCGATTCATCGATCCGCGGATCGATGATGACGACGACCATCTCATAGGCGGAGATGGCTTTGACGACAGAGAGGTACTCCTCAATCGCCAAAGCGGCGTGAAGACGCCAGGTATCCTCCCGGTAAGGCACTAAGACAATTGTCGCTAAGTGTCTCTCTCCCTCAAAAGGAAAAAAGAAGCCGTTCGTATCTTCTCTGTCATTCAGGATTGCGTGCATATTCAATTGTGTTCTTTCTTTTCGCAATGCTATTATATAAAATAACTTCTATGAAGTGTCTGAAATTGAAGGAGATCCTGAAAAATGAAAGCTCTCGAAGTGATAACGGATGGTTTCGAGGATCTCGAAGCCATAGGAAGCAGCGCCTTGCTGAGGCGGGCTGGGATCGATCTGACGATCGCGGCGATCGATGCCACCAAGGCGACAGGTCGCTACGGAGCCGTCTTGACGGAACTGGATGATCTCTCTACCCTCCGCTTAGAGGAGTATGATCTCCTCGTGATTCCCGGAGGTCCCGAGTACCTTGCGGAAGAGAAGAATCCGAACTTCCTCTCGATGGTTCAGCACTTTGCCTCTCACGGCAAATACATCGCTGCCATCTGCGCCGCCCCGACGATCTTAGGGCATCTCGGGCTTCTCAAAGGGAAGAAATACACCTGTTTCACCAGCATGGACGAAGACTTCGGCGGAACCTATATCGATACGCATTCTGTCATCGACGGGAAGCTGATCACGGGTAGAAGCTGCGCTGCTGTCATCGACTTTGCTCTCGACATCATCAAAGCCGTCTGCGGAGATGAGACGTTAGAGAAAATGAAAGAAAGGATTTATTATTGATTATGAGCTACATCAATTTAGGAATTCTGATCCTCCTCGGCATCGCCTTGATCGCCGGCTTCATCATCGGTTTCGGAAAGAAGAGTGTCGCTGCCTTTGCCAACATCGTCGGCTCAGTCGCCGGCTGGTTCCTCGCTCATATGGCCTCTAACGCCCTGATGACGATCGCCTTCGGAAACGAGATCATCACCGGTCTCTTTATGAAGGTTCTGCCTGCGGATTCTGCTGCCCTCAGCGTCAACCCGATCAGCACCGATATGGCGGAGAGAACCGAGCAGCTCTCGGCGGGACTTGGCGATCTCAAGATTCCGCAGTTCTTCCGCTCCCTCTTCATCTCCAACGTCAAAGTCGTGGATAACTCTGTCGGTCGTGCCATCGCTTCCTCCTTCGCGTATCTGACCATCCTTGCCGTCTCTTTCATCGTCATCTATCTGGCGATTGTCATCCTCATCAAAGTCATCTGCGGCCCGCATGGCAAAAACGGCGTCTCGATCTTCGGTGAAAACGGCAAGAATGTTCTCGGCCGCATCGCCGGTATGGCTCTTCAGCTCTTCCGCGCCTCTTGTTTGGTTCTTGCGATTCTCTGCATCACGGTCTTCGTCTCCTCTCTCCTCGTCAAATTCGGCAACATCACGGTGCTTCAGGATTGGATCGACAAAGATCTCGCTTTGGAGTCTCCGATCGATTTCAACATCGGAAGCATGTTCTATAAGTTTGCCAATTCCCTCTTAGGCGGAATCGGCCTGCTGAAGTAAATCAACAAGGAGGAAGTCATGAGTTTCGAATATCACCACATGGACAAATGGGCTTTTGCCAACCTCGATCTCATCGAGGAATCCTTGGAAAAGCAGAAAAAAGCCGTCGTTCTGATATCCGGAGCCTCCTCTAGCGGAAAATCCTACGCAGCCAAGTATCTGGCTTCTTTTTTGGAGAGTAACAACCACCGCGCTGTGACGATCTCCTTAGACAAATATAACTTCGGTCTCTCCGGCATCATCCCCAACAAAGTCAACCTCAACGAGTTCCAGGGAAAGCTAGAGCACATCGAAGAGATTTCCAAGCGGATCAAGAACGTCATCATCGATGTCCCTTTCGAATCCAAATACGACCGTCCTGTCCTTCCTAAGATTCAGAAGGCGGTAGAGGGTCTTGTTCCGGAGAAGGAGATGAACCGTTTTCTTGACGCCCTCTATCAGGAGTGGAAAGTTCTCAACTTCGATGAACCGACCGTCTACAACCTCAAGGAAGCCGCCATCGATGTCAAACGTCTGCTCCACGATGAGAAGTTCCTCGAAAAAGACTACTCGAAAGTGATCTCCGAGCGGGTGGAATCCAACCATCTGCTCGACGGCTCTCAGTACGATGTCATCCTCGTCGAAGGTATCTATGCCCTCGATAAGGAGATGGTGGATAACCTCAGGGATGTCGATACCATCAAGGACTTCATCGACGGCAATCCGAAATCCCTCTTTTTACGGAGAATCATCCGCGATGCGAAGCTCACCTCGGCGCACAACACCTTCACGATCTCCCTCTACTTCCGTTATATCATCAAGTCCTATATGGAGACGATTTATCCCTGCCGAGCCCATGCGGATGTCATCCTCAACAACGACATGACCTTCTCAGAGATGCGTCAGGGCGATCTTTATCTGACCAAAGATGAGATAAAGACAGGCTCCCTCGCCTTTGTCGACCACCTCAAGCGCCACAGCGAGATCCTCTCTGTCACCTATCAGAAAGATACCTACTTCACGGCGGAAGGCGAAGATCCAAAGCTCAACAACATCCTGCGTCTGCGCTCTGTTTCCTCAGATGGAGGCAAGACCTATCAGCCTGCCTCCCTCGTCCACAAAGGCACACCCAAAGTGCGGAAAGATGAGAAAGTCATCCGACCCATCAACGTCCTCCTCAGAGAGTCGGAGTTCAAGGAAGTCTGGCAGAGCGAAAGCGACTGCCTGCACGATTTCCTCTATGCGAAATTCCTCATCGGACCGATTCAGCACAAAGTCAAGACGAGGCTCGTCTATAAAGAGCAGAAGATCACCATCCGGGAAGTCGAAGGGGTGGGTGCCTACATCGAGTTCACCAAACCGATCCTGCCGGAGGTCTACCGCTATATCAAACGGAGCATCCATCGCTACGAGGCGATGGAGAAGTAGACGTTCTGATTCAGCGCCAACTAAAAAGCCGTCACCTCCTGAAGTTAGGGGATGACGGCTTTTTTGACGTTAACGCTGACCCTTGTCGTAAGGGATGCCTTCGGCTTTCGGGCATCCGGATTTGTTGTGGGTGAGAATCAAGACGATGATGACGATGAGGTAGGGGAGCATGTTGTAGAAATAGAGCGGTAAGCCAAGCTGCTTGAGGAAGGGAATGGTGTTAGAGATGACGCCGAGGCAAGTCAGGAAGCCGAAGAGAAAGGAACCTAAGGCGATGAAGAGCGGATTCCAGTTGCCGAAGATCATGATGGCTAAGGCTAAGAAACCCATGCCGCCGACACCGCTGTTTGCAGAACCGCCAGCGGTGGTGACGATATAGATGAATCCGCCAAGCCCGGCCAGAGCGCCAGAGATGGAGGTGCCTAAATAGCGCATGCGATAGACGTTGATACCGACAGAGTCCGCAGCGCTAGGATGTTCGCCACAGGCTCTTAGATGCGTGCCGGTCTTCGATTTGTAGAGCCAGATCGAAAGGAGGATGAAAAGGACGATGACAAGATAGGTGGAGATATAGATCTTGTCGAAGAAGAAACCTAGGAAGCCATTCTGAGAGACGAGCTTTCCGAAGGATTCACTGTAGCGGCTTGAGGTGATGACGAAGGAAGCGTTGGAATCGATTCTTTCCTGCTGGAAGAGGAGAAGGCCGATGGTGCAGACGATGGCGGGGGCGAGCTGGTTCAAGGCGGTGCCGATGATGGTCTGATCCGCCTTGAAGCGGATGGCAGCCCAGGAGAGAAGAAGAGAGAAGAGGAAACCGAAGAAGGCACCGACAAGCATGCCGAGCAAGAAGAGAACCTGGGAGGTCTGGGAGAAGATGTGATACGCGATCATCAGCTTGCAGAAGATGGCGCCGGTGAGTGCACCGATGATCATCTCGCCTTCCAGAGCGAGGTTGATGATGCCGGAGTGTTCCGAAAAGGCACCGGCTAAGGCGACGATCATCAGAGGAATCATATAGATGAATGTCTGTTGTAAGATGAATGACATTATTCGTTACCTCCGGAAACTTCATTGGCTTCAAGCGTCTCGTCAAGCCCTTCGGTGAGGGCTTTGTGATAAGCTTTTGTTTTCGAGGCTTTGGCTGCATTGACGATGTTGGGAATCAGCTCTTGGAAAATCCGAGAGAAGCCGGCGAGATAGATGATCGACGCGATGATGATATCCGCAAAATAGGAGTTGTAACCGGCGGAGGTGAGGTTGCTTCCTGCGGCGGAGAGATAGCGGATCAATAGAGAGGAGAAGATGACAGCGAGAGGAGAGATGTTCGCCAAGAATGCGGCCGAGATGCCATCAAATCCGTAGCTCGGTAGGTTCTGATAGATGGACTTGAACTGAAGCTCGATGCCGGGATTGAGGTAATAGAAGACACCGCCTAAGGCAGCCAATCCGCCGGCGAGACCCATGGAGATCATGATATTGAGCTTGTCGTTGATGCCAGCGTACTTTGCAGAGTATTTGTTCATGCCACAGGCTTTCATCGAGTAACCTAATGTTGTTTTGTTGAGAAGAAGCCAGATGAGGATAGCGATGACGATGGCGATGATGATTGAAATATCCAGATAGGAGTTTCCCGTCAGTTTTCCGAGTCCGCCTGCTGGAGTGCTGTTTCCGGTCGCTGAGGTGGTGATCAGGTATCCGGATTTTCCGCCTTCGATGTTAGAGAGGTAGACCTGACTCGAGAACACCCAGGTAGCCAGGTTTGCCGCGATCCAGTTTGTCATGATGCAGATGATGACTTCGTTGATGCCGAAGAAAGCTTTCAATGCACCGGGAATCAGACCCCAGAGTATTCCGCCTAAACAGCCGGCAACGACCGCTAAGAGCCAAACGAAGATGGCTTGCATTGGTTTCCCGATGGAGTTGATGTTGAGGGCAATTTCCAGTGAAACCAAAGTTCCGATGATGAACTGACCTGCGGCACCGATGTTGAAGAGACCGGTCTTATAGGCGATGGCGACGCTGAGACCGGTGAAGATGAGAGGAACCGTGTAGAAAATCATGTTGCCGAGAGCGTTGACAGGTCTAAGCGCGCTGAAGGGACCCGCGAAGAGGACCAGCAATCCTTCCCAAGGGTGGGCATCGGCGTTTGTGAAGGAGACGATGAGCATGATGATGAATCCAAGGACAAGTCCGATCAACAGAGAGAAGACGGAAGCGAAGAGAGCCTTCCAGAATCCGCTATGGAACGTCCGGGAGGTCAAGGATGCTTTCTGAGATGTGCTTTGCTTATTCATGGTCGGTGTCCCCTTTCGTTAAATCCATCCGCTTCGCACCGGCCATGTAGAGGCCGAGCTCTTCGACGGTCGTCTTTTTGGCATCGAATTTTCCGACGAGCTCGCCTTCGTACATCACGTAGATGATGTCGCTGAGGTCCATGACTTCATCCAGCTCGAGAGAGACGAGAAGAACCGCGTTTCCGGCATCGCGGTCAGCGATGATCTTTCGGTGGATGTCTTCGATCGCTCCGACATCCAGCCCGCGGGTCGGCTGAACGGCGATGAGAAGGTTGTGCTCCTTGTCGAGTTCTCTGCCGACGATGGCTTTCTGCTGATTGCCGCCCGACATGCTTCTCACGAGCGTTTTGCTGCCGAGTGAGGAACGGATGTCGTAGGCTCCGATCAGATAATCGGAGTATTCTTTTCTGGCCTGAAAGGAGATCCAGCCGTGGCGCTGGAACCTCTTGTGGCGGTAACGTTCGATGACGGCGTTCTCCTCCAAGGTGTAATCCAGGATGAGGCCATGCTTCTGTCTGTCCTCAGGGATGTGAGACATACCTTCGGCGATCTTCTTCCGGATGGAAGAATGGGTGATATCTTTTCCGTTGAGGAAGACCGAGCCGCTCTCTGCCGGCTCAAGACCGGTGATGGCGTTGACCAACTCCGTCTGACCGTTTCCTTCAATGCCGGCGATGCAGACGATCTGACCCTCCGGAATAGAGACAGAGACGTTTTTCACCGTCTCCTTCTTGGTGATTTTGTTTTTGACATAGAGGTTGTTGAGCTTCAAGACGGTTTTGCCAGGGTTGGATGGTTTCTTTTCAATGTGGAAGGAGACGTTTCGTCCGACCATCATTGTGGCGAGGCTCTCCATCGTCTGTCCTTTCGTCTTGACGGTTCCAACGAGACGACCTTTTCTTAAGACGGTGCAAGTGTCGGAAATTTCCATGATCTCTTTGAGCTTGTGGGAGATGAAGAGGATGGATTTTCCCTCGGAAGCCAAGAAGCGCATGATCTGCATGAGCTCTTCGATCTCCTGAGGCGTTAAGACCGCTGTCGGTTCGTCGAAGATCAGGATCTCGTTGTCGCGGAATAACATCTTCAGAATTTCGGTGCGCTGCTGCATACCGACGGAGATGTCGGAGATCTTTGCATCAAGATCGACTTTCAGACCATACTTATCGGAGAGAGCTTGAGCTTTTTTTCTCGCTTTCTTTTTGGAAACGAAACCGAATCTCGAGTTCTCATCACCGAGGATGATGTTGTCGAGAACTGTGAAGCATTCCACCAGCTTGAAATGTTGGTGGACCATGCCGATGCCTAAGGCGGTAGCATCGTTCGGGTTCTTGATCTGCACCGGTTTCCCGTCCTTGTAGATCTGACCGCCATCAGGCTGGTACAGACCGAAAAGGACGCTCATCAACGTGGACTTTCCCGCTCCGTTTTCGCCTAAGAGAGCGTGAATCTCACCCCGTTTCAGCTTCAGAGTGATGTCATCGTTCGCTTTGATGCCGGGAAATACTTTGGTGATGTTTTGCATTTCGATGACGTAGTTTTCTTGTTCCATGATAGATAACAACTCCATTTTCAATAAATAGCCCTCTTCTTTTGACAAGAAAAGGGCTACGGCTAACAACGTCAGAAAAGGCTTACTTGTCTAAGGTGACAGTGACGTGAGTCAGAGCAGTATCGACTCTGTTCCAGAAGGCTTCGGTGTTGCAGTTGTCGTCGATGTCAGACTTCGGCGTCAAAGTTCCGGCCTTGATCTTGCTGTAGAGGTCGTCGTATGCCTCTTTGGTGAACTTCTCGAATCTCCAAGAACCCTTCGCAGTCGGAAGACCCGTAGCATCTTCGGCAGCGCCGAGATTCTGCGTCTTTCCGCCGAGCTTGGCATCCCACTCATTGGCATAGTACTGACCGAGAACGCGCTCGACAGAGACTGCCAGCTGCTTCTCAGCAGAGGTGAGAACCTTTGGAGAGAGGCTGGCTTGATCGACATCGACGCCGATGACCTTGGCTTTCTCATACGAGCTGGCAGCCGCAATGACCGAGTTGACCATAGAACCGCCGCAGGAGAAGACAATTTCCGTACCATCGTGATACCAGCTGCTGATCTGAGTCTGGAGCTCAGTAGAGGCAGAGAAGCTATCGCCATACTTGTAGGAAATCTTCAGCGTGACATTCTTGTCGGCTGCCTTAGCGGCATCCTCGATGCCTTGAGCATAGCCATAGGAATAACGGTCGCAGGCAGGATTGGATCCGCCACCGCCGAAGGTTCCGCCGAGCTTCGTATAGCCCTCAGCAACTGCGGCATAGCCGGCGAGATAACCGGATTCCTGTTCCTTATAAGAGATAGCAGTGACATTCGGAATTTCCTTCTTAGCTTCATCGGTCAGTGACCAACCATCGACGAAGACGAACTTGACGTTCTTGTTCTCGAGAGCGACCTTAGTCATCGCCTTGGCCTGAAGGAATCCAGGGGCGACAATCACCTTCGCACCACCCTTGATGGCCTGTTCCATGGCAGCGATTCGATCCTGATCGGTCGCATCCTGTCCGTTGGCAGGCTGATAATACTTATAGGATTTCTTGTTGGTCTCGGCATACTTCTTAACACCTTCGTAGGTTCCCTGGTTGAATCCGCCGTCCATCAGCTGACCGACATCGGTGACAACGGCAAGCTCAAACACTTTGTCCTTACCGCATCCTGTCATAGCAAGCATCGAGAGAAGAGATAAGAAGACCACAGATTTTTTCATACGTTTGAATTCCCCCTTTGGTATGAAACTTTTTTGAAAAAACAGACCCTCAATCAAAATGTAGGTCAGTCTAATCCATACCTTTGCTCTTTTGACATGATAGATGGATGGTGCGAATCTTCGTGTATGGATCAAACAGATAGCCTCTCGTTCAGTGAGAGATAGAGACAGAACCGCTATAACCAGGTTCACTATATCCGTTTCTTCGGAGAGTATTCTAACACGGAAACAGACAAAACAAGAAACAAAATTGAAATTTCGAAGTAAGCGCTTGCTTACGCTCAACCAGCTTTGTTTCTGTTTTCTTGTCTGTTTCCTTTTTTTATCAGAGGCAAAGAGACGAAAGATGAGGTATCTAAGCACAGGCAGAAGGAAACAAAAGGATTATCCAAAAGGTTTCGTCTCGATGAAATCCATTGAAACAGAGGCACAAAATCATTATAATATTCAAAGAAACGAAAGAGAGGTTTCAATAATATGATTGTCAATGCTACGAGAATGCTGCGTGCTGCGAAGGACGGACATTATGCAGTCGGTCACTTCAACACCAACAACTTAGAGTGGACGAAGGCGATTCTTCTCACGGCGCAGAAGCTCAACGCACCGGTCATCATCGCGACGTCGATGGGTGCGGGCAAGTACATGGGCGGCTATAAAGTCGTCGCTGCCATGGTCAAGGCGATGGATGAATCCTTAGGGATCACCGTTCCGGTGGCCCTCCATCTCGATCACGGAAACTATGATGCAGCCAAAGCCTGCGTCGAAGCTGGTTACTCCTCCATCATGTTCGATGGCTCTGCTCTTCCTTTTGAAGAGAATGTCGCCAAGACCAAGGAGCTTGTCGCTCTCGCTCACGATAAGGGGCTTTCCATCGAAGCCGAAGTCGGCGCGATCGGCGGAACCGAGGACGGAATCACCGCGGATGGTGAAGTCGCTGATCCGGAAGAGTGCAAGAAGATCGTCGCCTTAGGCATCGATTTCTTAGCTGCCGGCATCGGGAATATCCACGGCATCTATCCGACCAACTGGAAAGGTCTCCACTTCGATGCTCTTGATAAGATCAACCAGGCGACCGGAAATATTCCGCTTGTCTTACATGGCGGAACCGGCATTCCGGATGATCAGATCGTCCACGCAATCCGCGACGGTATCTCCAAGATCAACGTCAATACAGACTGCCAGCTTGTCTTCGCCGATGCTACCATCAAGTACTGCGCAGCCGGCAAGGCGGATCCGACGGCCGAGAACAAAGACAAGGGATACGATCCCCGCAAGCTGCTCAAGCCCGGATACGAGGCCATCTGCGCCAAGGTCGAAGAGAAGATCAGACTCTTCGGCTCGGTCGACAAAGCCAATTACTAAACCGAACTTCTTCATCCCGCTTCCGAAAGGGGGCGGGATTTTTTGACTGAAAAATTCCTCCCGAAGGAGGAATGAGACTGACATTTATCGAAGAATCACGAATCCGCCATCCGGAAGCAGTAAACTGTCATCTTTTTTTGACAGATTGCAGTTTGTGAACAGAACCTCACCTGCATAACCTTCCGCTCGGATCTCCTGATCCTTCCCGGTTTGATTGAAGGCAAGAAGCGGTTTCTCACTATTCTTCTCCCGCTCGTAAAGTATCGGTTTGCCATGCCCATAGGAGGGGAAGATGGTGATGGCATCGTTGTCTAAGGCCGGATGCTCTTTCCGGAAGGCGAGGAAGTTCTTGAGGAAACACAACAAGGAGTCAGGATCAGAGATCTCCTCTTCGACCGAGATGCCTTTCCGGTCCGGATTGATGGGAATGTAGGTGTTTGCGCTCGTGGAGAATCCGGCTTTCTTTGATTTGTCCCACTGCATCGGGGAGCGGTCTCCGGTCCTCTGATATCCGCCTTCAACGGAAGTGAGGTTCTCTTCGTACTTCATGCCGATCTCATCACCGTAATAGAGGAAAGGCACGGAGGGCAAGGTGTACATGAAGGCGTAATAAGTTTTGAGCTCTTCCGGCGTGAGCGATTTCCGGATCCGTTCGGTATCATGGTTTCCGCTGATCATGCTGAGATAGGCGTTATGCTTCTTGGCGTAGCAGTACATCTTCTCGATGTGGCGCATGAAGGGTTCGCTGTCTGTCTCTGTTCCAACACGGAAGTAAGGATTCTCGCTCCGGGAGATAGCGTTCATCGGAACATTCATCACATCCTGAAGCAGGAAATCCATATCGAACCCAGCCTCCAAAGACAAGTCAGGCCTATTCCATTCCGCGACGAAGGCGGACTGCGGGAAATCCTTTCTGACCTTAGCAAAGATCTGCTGCCAAACCTTCTGGGTTCCTTTTCCTTCTGGATCCCGCTTGACAAGCCACCCTGCCATATCGCAACGGAAACCATCCGCCCCTTTCTTCAGCCAGAACTCGATGACATCAATCATGGCTTTGATGGTGGACTGAGGACCTTTTCCTTCTACGGGTTCCTCATACTCAGGATGCAGGATGTTGGTAAACCCGTAGTTCAGCGCCGGTTGGATGGAGAAGAAGTTGGTGAGGCAGCATCCGTTCCTCTCGCTGAAGCCGCGGATGTAAGGAAGGTCGGGGGAATCCCAGACGGAGTTGGTCCAGATATAGCGGTCAGAGTAACGGTTCGGCTTAGCTTTGGCCGACTGGATGAACCAGTCACATTGAAGGGAAGTGTGGCCGGGAACAAGGTCTAAGAGGATATGCATACCCCGGCGATGCACTTCCTTGAAGAGGCGATAGGCATCCTCGTTGGTGCCGTAGCGTTTTGCCACCGTGTAATAATCTGTCACGTCATATCCGGCATCGTAGAAAGGAGAATCGAAGATCGGGTTGAGCCAGAGGGCGTTGAAGCCGATCGACTGAATATAGTCCAGCTTCTCGATGATGCCGTTTAAGTCACCGATACCATCGCCGTCAGAATCATAGAACGACTGTGGATAAATTTCATAGAACAGGGCTGTTTTCAGCCACTCCGGATGTTTCATTTCAAACTCCTTTCTCAGGGAAGCTGATTCCCTGTCGAGCGGTAAAGCTCATACCAGTCTTCCCGGCTGAGGGTGAGAGAACCGCCCGCATAGGCTTCTTTCAGATGTTCGAGGTTCATCGAACCGACAAGAACCTGAACATTCTCGCCTAAAGAGCAGTCCCAGGCGATGGCGATCGCGGCTTTGGAGACGCCGTACTTCTTCACCAGCTTCTCCAAGACTTCGTTGGTAAAAGCCATCTTCGGATGGATGAAGATCGAACCCTGGAAGAGGCCGTAGATCAGCGGCGACCAGCACTGAAGCTTCATACCCTGTCGCTTCAGATAGAAGAAGATGCCGTCCTGAAGGTTAGGCACCTGATCCGGTGCGTTGACATTGAAGGTCTGCGAGACAAGAGAAGCCTGACCTAAGCCAAGCTGAAGCTGATCGAGGACGAGAGGCTCGCTCAGTCCGCTCCTCAGATACTCGATCTGCTGAACATCCATATTGGATACACCGAACTGACGGACTTTCCCTTGGGTTTTCAAAGCTCTGAACGCAGAATCGATCTCCTTGGCATCCATGAAGATGTCAACACGATGTAACAAGTAACAATCCAGATAATCCAGGTTCATCCGGCGTAAGGAATCCTCGCAGGAAGAAAGGATGTGATCCTTGCTGAGATCCATATAGGTTCCGAGGTCTTTCCCGGTCTGCGGATCCTGTTTTTTGACGATGCCGCACTTCGTCTGAATGAACATTTCCTTCCGCCAGTCGGGATGGAGCTTCATCACCCCGCCGAACTTCTCCTCGGCTGTCGTCCTGCCGTAGACATCGGAGAGGTCAAAGTAGTGGATGCCCATCTTGAGACATCCCGCGATGATCGTTTCCAGATCCTGGACAGAGAGCGGGTTGAGACGCATCATCCCCAGGATGATCTTGCTGTTGAAATAATCCATAAAGCCTCCTATTTCTCTAACGTGAGATCCACCGCTATGGCTGAGGTGAAGGAGAGCAGATCATTCGGACTGATTTCCACTTGGAGCCCTCTTCTTCCGCCGCTGACGAATATAGTGTCAAAAAGAAGGGCGGTCTCATCTAAAAAGGTCGAAAGCTTCTTTTTCATCCCGATCGGCGAGCAGCCACCATGGATGTAGCCCGTCAGAGGAAGCAGATCCTTCTGCGGGATCATCTCGATGAACTTCTCTCCGGCGGCTTTGGCGGCCTTCTTCAAGTCAAGCTCAGCCGTCGCAGGTAAAACAAAGACGTAATGGCTGAGGCTCTTTCCCACCGTGACCAAAGTCTTAAACACCTGCTCAGGTGACTCGTGAAGCGCAGAAGCGACCTCCTCGGCAGAGATAGCGGTCTCAGGATCATAGACGTGAGGAACGTAAGGAATCGATGCCTGATCGAGAAGACGGAGACAGTTTGTCTTCTCCATCTCGTCCTGTTTTCTGTTCTTAGCCATCAGGAAAGCACAGCTCCTTCAAAGTCATGAACGCCGTTGTTGAAATCCGCAGCCGACATCTTCTTCTTTCCTTGGCGCTGCAAGGAGAGAATCCTAACTTTTCCATCCTTCAAGGAGAGGATGATGTCCTTCTTCTTGGCCCGGACGATCAACCCTGGCTTATCACGACTCTCATCTGGGTATTCTTCCGCCTCATAGATCTTTAGGATTTCGTTGTTCCAGAGCAGATAGCCGCCAGGCTCTTCGCTTAACGACCGGACCTGGTTGATGAAAGCATTCGGAGAGACATTGAGATTCAGATGTTCTTCCTCTTTTGAAATCATATGGGTGAAAGTAGCAAGGCTGATATCCTGAGGCACGCCTTGTAGTTTCCCGGCAAAATAAAGCGGCAGCGCCTCTTTTGCCAAAGCCAAAGCGGCAGAAGCCATCTTCTGGCAGAGCGAAGTGTAGTTATCCTTGATGGTCAAAGGAATTTCCTTGGTCGCATAGACATCTCCGGCATCCATCTCGTGGACCATCTCCATCAGTGAGACACCCGTCTTCTCTTCCCCGTTGAGGAGCACAGCCTGCATCGGTGAAGCCCCTCGGTACTTTGGAAGCAGGGAGCCATGCAGGTTGAGCGGCTTCAATCTCGAGAGAGAAAGAACTTCATCTGAGATGATCTGACCGTAGGAGAAAGTCAATAAGAGGTCGGGATGCAGATCCTTGACGAACTGAAAATCCCGGTTAAGCCGATGCGGCTTGTGACAGGGGATGTTCAGCGCTCTTGCCGCCAGGGCGACAGGGGATTCCTCCACTTTGTTGTTCCGGCCTCTGACTTTGTCCTCTTTGGTGACGACACCGACGACAGAGAAACCTGCCTCGACAAGACCCCGGAGAACAAAGGCCGATATCTCCGGCGTTCCTAAGAAAATGATCCGTTCGTCCATAACCTACCTCTCATAGCTTTATTGTAGCATCTTTGACGAAGAGAAATCAGAGGGAAGAAGCCTCGAAAAGAGAAGGGAACTGAGAAAAACGGCTTTCTGAAATCCTCCCCCTTCCTTTGTCCTATGCTATCATATTGAGAACGGATCGGAGGAACGAATATGACAGAGGCACAGAATACGAAAGATTATCTCGTCTCATCGCCATCGACTGTCTTTCTGCTCTTCCTTTTCCTCTTTTTAGGTGGCTGCATCTTAGGCTATATCCTTGAGCTCTTCTTCCGGCGGTTTGTCACCGCCAAGAAGTGGGTCAACCCCGGCTTCATGCGCGGTCCCTGGCTTCCTTTATACGGCTTCGGTCTCTCTTTGATGTTCCTGATCTGCTGGTTCTTTTACCGCAACTTGCCTTCTACCTGGCACCTTTATAATCCAAAAGGCGGCATCTTCGGCCTAGACTACCAGTCAGGACCGACGGTTGTCGATCTCATTCCGATCGCTTCCATGGGCATCGGTATGACCCTCCTAGAACTCATCGCCGGCATCATCTTCGTCCGCGGGTTCAAAGTCAGGCTCTGGGACTACAGCAACATGAAAGGCAACATCATGGGCGTCATCTGCCCTCTCTTCTCTCTGATCTGGTTATCCGTCTCTATCCTCTTCTACTATGCGGTCAACCCTTTCATGTACGCACTCTCGATCGATGCCTCCCTCTTCATGTTCGGCGACACCATCGGCAGCCACGCTGCTAACTTCCTCTTCATCTTCTTCATGGGGGTAGCCTACGGCATCATGCTCATCGACTTCATCACGTCGATCGGACTTTTCAACAAAATCTCCAAGACCGCGAAACATTCCGGCATCGTCGCCCGCTATGAAAAGCTCAAAGAAGCTCGTAAGATCCAGAGCAGGGAATCCAGGAAAAGATTCATGGATTCCCTTCCGGAGGCTATCCGAAAGAGCCTCGAAGCCGAAGCCAAGCTCAAGGAGCAGGCTAACGAGCTTCTCGATAAGACCAAAGCCGTGTTCCTCATCGATCCTGAGGCCGAAAAGGATCCGTCCGAGAATTACGATGCCGATGGTCGTCCTCTTCGGGAGGATGAACCGACAGAGGAAAAGAAGGATTGACCCCATTCAAATCCGTTTTCTTTTGATCATAAAAACGATATAATTCTCGACGTGAAAAAGAATCAGATTCTTTCCCTGACAGCGAGCTTCTTCTTGCTTGCCGGGTGTCAGACAAACCAATCAGCCGCCATCATCCCGACTTCCAAGATGGCGAAGGATTATCTCACCAGCGGATTCATCGGAAAATACAGCGGCGATGTGCGCGTCATCACGGAAGATTCCTCCGGGTTGTTTTGCGTTTCTCCTTTCGGAACCTCCATCTCCGGAACCCTCTATTCCAAAAAAGGCACGTATGCGAAAGACGACATCGATGCCATCCAAGAGGACTTCGATCATCTGATCCGCTATTACTCGGCGCTCAGCGACAGGCATTACGATTACCGCCTGGTCACGGAGAGAGACAGCACCGGAAAAGCCATAACCTTTACCCCGATCCACAATCTTAAGACCATCAACGATTCCTACGGAAGCGGGAAATGGATCGATGTGGACCCCTTCCTTTACGGCACCCTGAAGAAGAACATCGAGTTCTCTCTTCTGACCGAGGGACGCTTCAATGTCTTTGTCGGGGAGCTCAGCGAGCTTTACGAGAATAAGATCTCGGAAGTCAAGAAAGGCATTCAGAACTGCTCTCCGCTGGATGCGGCTCTCACCATAGCCAACAACGCATATTTCAGCTCCGATCTCGATGCCGGTAAAATTCAGGCTGCTCTGCAAAGCATCCCTCAGACAAAAGAAGAGATGGCTTCAATGCTGGAATTCAGAGAAAGCCAGGATGCTCAGGGAAAAGTCTTACATGAAATCAAGTTCAACCGCTCTCCGAGAGGAGAGGGAAAAGTCTCGATGACCTTAGGCGGTTCCGCCAAAGGTTTTGCCACCGATGCTATCGCCTCTTATTTCCAGAGCGTCTATCCGTATATTTCGCTGTTGATCAATTCCGGCGCCTCCTCGATCAAGACGGTCGGCAAGAAACCGGATGGTTCCTTCTTTGCTATCACCTATGTCAATCCGATCTATCGTGAGTCCATCAAGCTCAACGAGAAGGCCAATCCCTATGAGGCTTTCCTGAAACTTGACGGTCCTTTCAGCCTTTCGACATCCGGTTATTATGAAAATTACTTCTACGTCTTCCAGGGCGCAGGAAAAAAGTACCTGAGAAGAGATCATATCATCGATGCCAGGACCGGTTATTCCCAGTCCTTCTTCGATCAGGTCAGCGTCATCCTCGATGATGCCGGAACGGCGGATATGTTCACGACTGCCCTGATGAACGCTTCCTCTCTGGAAGAAGCCAAGAACGACTTCAGCCGGTGGACGAAGGCGCTCTCTCTGAAGGACGGAAAGCTCATCCTCTGCTACAAAAGCCAGCCCGAAAGTCCCCGCTCCCTTTATTCCTATGGAAATGACGGGCTTACGAACCTCTCCTCGTACGGACTTCCTAAGGCAGCGTTATTCAACGGCACTGTTTATGACGGCAACTACCAGAGCGGAATCAGCTCCCTGCAGATCGATGGGTCGAAGACCATCTCTTCCCGTGTATCGGACTTTCGGGAAGTCTTCGCCTACTCGAAGAATCTAGGCGGGAAGATCGGCCTCTTCACCAAGTATGAATCCACCTTTTTTCCGCATCCTGACAAGGCGATTTCCTCTCTTTTAAAACTGTAGTAAAAATCTATTTTTCTTTCATTTTCAGAAACGAAATCTGCCTTTTCTGAATGAATTCATAAAAGTGTCAGATAAATTGTTCGAGAAAGTCTCTTCTTTATTACTATTCTTTTTTTTAGGTGATAGAATAAGGCGTCTGCTCGGAGACAGACGTTCATTTTTATTTGAGGTAAACCATGAAAAAACGTAACGTTCTAGCTGTATTCGCCCTCGCCTCGCTCCTCTCTGTTGCCGGCTGCGGCAACAAGAGGCCCTCAGAAAGCCCGACGGCTCATCCTTCCGGTGCGGGCGCCACGCCTAGCGTCTCCGACACCGGGAAGAAAGAAGCTCCGAACGATCCCTATAGCGCTTTGCTTTCCGATCTCGATACGTCCAAGGATATCTTCGGCGATGAGAGACATCAGAACAGCCGCACTTATCTCAGCGGCTACACCGAGAGAGTGAAGGGTGTCATGACTTCCTTCGGTTGGATCAGTTATCAGACCAAGTGGGGGAAGTATGGTGTCGCGGTGAAGATCACCTATTCGGAGGCTGGCAAAGTTCTTTCCATCCATCTTGGCGCTCCGGAGGAAGAGATCCACAACTTCACCCCATCCTACGCTGCCGGCGCCGGCAGTGCTGCCTATGCGAAATACATCGCGGAATACGCGCAAAACCTCAACCGCACCTTCGCAAACAAGTCCGCCCTCTCTCTTTTCAAGGCCATCAAAGATGCCAAGTGTGCTCCTGAGATGGAACCCTCTGAGGCAAAGCCGGGCGTCTTCACTCCTTCTAGCCCCGACACGATCGTCCTCACCGGAGCCACGCAGACCAAAGCCAGAACCGACCGGGCTCTCTTCGCCAGCGTCCTCGCTTATCTGCTCAAGGTTTCACCGGTCACCAGCACCCTCACCCATGTCGCCGCACAGATCAAAGAAGTCGGAACTGACAAAGCACCGACGATCGGTCACATCAAGACTTCTGATGGCTCCTACGGCTATTCGGTTTATACGAAATATGGTTCCCAGTATGGCGCAGCGGTCAAGATCGCAACCTATCCCAACAAGACCATCCGTCATGTCTATGTCGGAACCCCGACCTTCGCTTCCCACAACTTCACGCCTTGGTATGCTTTGACAGCACCCGATCAGTTCCTCTCTTTCTATCAGAGCGCAGAAGATAACGTCAACAAAGCCTTAGTCGGAAAGGTTATCGATGAGGCTTTGCTCGAGAAGTACAGCAAAGCCGTTCCGGGTTCGGTCCCTGCGGATGACCGCTTCGTCGGCACCGGCGCTACCCAGACGGATTCCCGTCTCGCCTCAGCGCTCTATGCGGCGATGCAGGGTGTCCTCTCCTCCGATCCTGTCAAAGATCCGGATGAAGCTCTCTCCGCTCAGAAAGCCTTAGCCGGCCTTGATATGGCGAAGGGAACTAACGCCTTCGGAAAGGACTACGTCACTCCGATCGCCGAAAGAAACGGCTATTACCTGGCGGAGCAGAGAACCGCCTACGGCTGGAGACGCTATGAATCCCCGTGGGAAAAAGGCAAGTTCTACAGCGCTGCGACGAAGATCGTCTTCGATGAGAACGGTCTTGTCTCCGACACCGATGTCGGCGTGGCAAAGGAAGGCGACATCCTTCTTACTTCCATCTATGAAGCGGCGCAGAAGGACTCTCCTCTCTTCGAAGAGAATTACGCCCTCTACCTGAAGCAGGATATGAAGTCCATCCTGCTGGGCAGAAGCGCCGCTGAGATCTTCAGATCCACGCTCTATGCTTCCGTCAATGTCTCGGAAAAGGATTCGATCTATCAGCCCGGCGACTATGATTTCCTCGGCGCAGGAGCTACTCAGACGACCGCCCGTATCAACACCGCTCTCTATCAGGCAGCTTTCGCCTATATGTATGCGACAGATCCCTTCGGATCCAACCGTATCGCTGATCTTGCCATCGATGGCGATAAGCTCGAGCAGAACAAGCAGGTCGGAAGCGGACTGAAGGCTGCGGATGGAACCTACTGGGGCTATTCTCTCTATCACGTCACTTCCTGGGGCGCCTGGTACGGCGCAGCGATCGGACTGACCATCTCGCCGGAAGGCAGGATCACGAAGATTCAGACCGGTGTTCCGAGCGTCACCGCGACGGGTAGGAATAACAAACCTGTCCTCGTCACCTCGCTTCCGAACTTCTCCAAGAACTACGCCTATGGTGAGCTTGGCACAATCGGTTCTGAGAACTATTACACCTACTACACCTCGATCCAAAGCCGCTTAGAGGAAGCTCTCATCTACACCTATGCGGAGGACGGCAAGACGAAGACGGCTGACAAAGTGGTCAACGAAGCGCTGGCGGAGCAGTTCTCCCGCGCCGCGATCACCATCGACGCCAAAGATGCGGAGAAGAGTATCTACACTCCTGGCTACCGCTTCATCGGAACCGGAGCCACCCAGACGGATGCAAGAGTCGGTATCGCTGTCTACAATGCGCTTGCCTGCTACCTCTCGACGAAGAATGCCGCTTAGAAGGGAAATACAGAATGATTTGGAAAACACGTCAGATTCAGGATGTCAAGAAGCTCCTCGGCCAACAGCCTACCATCAAGGCCGAGGTGCCTGACTTCCTCTACATCGCTACCGACAACGCTCGCTGTCCCAAGGCAGAGGTCTACATCAAGCCGGGCGATCACGTCGATAAGTATCAGCTCATCGGCATACGTCACGCCGCTTTCTTCGATCAGCCGATCCACGCCACCTGCTCTGGCACCTTCGTCGGACTCGAAAAACACTATCACCGCAACGGAAAGCTCGTCGACTTCATCAAGATCGCCAACGATCACAAGGAGACGGCCGCCTCGGGAATCCAGGACCGCAGCGATGAGGAGATCGCTAAGCTCACCCGCGAGGATATGTCCAAGATCCTCAAGGACTGTGCGATGGTAGGTTTGGGCGGTTCGTCCTTCCCGACCTATGTCAAATTCAACACCGACAAACCGATCAAGACCATCCTCATCGATGCCATCGAGTGCGAGCCTTACATCGTCACCGATCAGCGTATGCTCTTAGAGGAGCAAGCGGACATCATCAAAGGCATCACCTACATTCAGCAGGCCTTCCACTGCAAAGAGACGAAAATCTGCATCAAGAAGAAGCACAAGGACCTCATCGGACTCTACAACCGGCTCTTGGAGCGTTTTCCCGATTCCGGCATCAGCATCTGCCCGGTCGGAAACTTCTATCCTCAGGGCTGGGAGATCGCGATGATCAAGTCAGCGACCGGCATCGATGTCCCCAGCGGTCATCTCCCGAGCGAATACGGCATCATCAACTTCAACCTCTCTACTGTCTACGGCATCTATCTTGCCATCAAGCACAATCAGCCTGTGACTGATAGGATTGTCTCTATCACTGGCGAAGGCATCAAGTTCCCGACCAACCTCTATGTCCGTGTCGGCACCCTGCTGAAAGATCTCCTTCCGCTCGTCGGCGGATACAAGGATGAATCGAAGCCCAAAGCGGTCATCCTCGGCGGCCCGATGATGGGCGCCAGCGTCCCGAACGACGACTGCGTCATCACCAAGACTGTCACCTCCGTCCTCGTCTTCAACCATGCCGACCGTCCGGAATCCCCCTGCATCCGCTGCGGAAGCTGCGTCGCTTCCTGCCCGGTCGGACTGCAGCCGGTCACCGTCATGAACGTCATGAAGACCATGCCGGTCGATAAGGCCAAGATCAAGGAGCTCAACCCGCTCAAGTGCATCGAGTGCGGCTTATGCTCCTACTCCTGCACCTCTCACATCGAAGTCAAGGAATACGTCAAACGCGCCAAAGTCATCGCGAGGTTACCATAATGGAATTTGTCAAAGAAAACGCACCGCACATGCACCGAAGAGACTCTCTCTTCCGCATGATGCTCGATGTCATCATCGCTCTGCTTCCCGTCATCGTGATGGCTTTTGTCTACTTCCCGCTCGCCGCTTTGCGCAACCTCCTCGTCTCGCTTGCTGTCATGATCTTAGCGGAGCTTGTCTCTGTCATGATCATGAACAAGGCGAAGCTCAAAGACGGGGAGAAGTATCAGCCGCTGAAAGGCTACACCAAGGAGAACGTCATCGTCCCCGCGGTCTCGGCGATAATCTTCGCCCTCATCATGCCTGTCGCCGCGAAGGAGCCTGGCTTCATCTATTATGCTTTGATCACCGGTGCCCTCTTTGGCATCATCATCGGAAAGCTCCTCTTTGGCGGAACGGGTAGGAACATCTTCAACCCGGCCGCTGTCGGCATGGTCTTTGCGAAGGTCTGCTTCGGCTCCCGCTTCACCTATCCTGCGTCCTCAACTTTGCCCTTTGATGCTTACTCTGGTGCGACGGCGCTCTCTTCGAAGGCGCCTAATCTGATTCAGATCGGTTCCTTATCCATCGATCCGAACTTCTCTCTGCTTGATATGTTCTTAGGAAGGATGGGCGGTGTCTTAGGCGAAACCTGCTCGATCGCTATCCTTATCGGCCTTGTCTACCTCATCGTCAGACACACCATCGACTGGAGGATTCCGTTTGCTTATCTTGGCACCTTCGCTTTGATCATGCTCATCGCCGGTTCCATCATCCAGGCGGGACATCCTACGCTCTCCGTATGGCATTTCACCGCCTATGAGCTCCTTTCAGGCGGCCTTCTCTTCGGTGCCGTGTTCATGGCGACCGATCCGGTTACCTCTCCGATCACTTATCCCGCCAGAGTCAACTACGGCATCTTCTTAGGCGCGGCGACGGCTTTGATCAGACTCTTCGGATCGTTGCCGGAAGGTGTCGTCTATTCTATCCTCATGGGCAACATGATCACGCCGCTTCTTGATTACTACAAATGGGGCGATAACCGTTGGACCTGGAAGAGAATCCTCTTCTGCGGCCTGACCTTCCTTATCCCGGCCCTCATCGTCGTCTGGGCGATGTGTGTGGAGGTGCTCTGATGAACGAGATGTTAAAGAAATATCTTAAGACCTCTCTCACCTTAGGTCTCATCGCCGGAGGCTCAGCCCTCCTGATCGGCGGAACCAACGCCTTGACGGCCCCGCGGATTGAAGCGAACACCAAAAAGAAGCTTTTAAGCTCCTTATCCACCTGCTTCGGAAGCTCGATCACCATCGAGGATCCGGAGAATCCGAAGGACTGGACGAAGGAGAAACCGGCCCCGCAGTTTGTCAACGCCTCCTGGAAGGCGACGAAGGACGGCGCCTCTGTCGGCACGCTCTTCAGAGCCCGAGGCATCGATAGCGCCGGATACGGTTACATCACGATCTTAGTCGGTGTCTATGACGATAAGTCCATCACCAACATCACCGTCCTTGAAAACGGCAACACCAAGCCAGCCGAATTTGAAGCCTATATCCGCTCCTATAACCGGGCCGAACCAAGCGGCAAGGAAGGGGCTTTGGAGGCAGTCGGTCAGACCGGAGCCACCTTCTCTTCCACCCTCACGATGAACATGGTCAAGGAAGCGATTCAGCTCTCTTCGGGCTCGCTCTCCTACACCGAGGATATCAGCAAAGATGGTCTCACCGCCTTCTCTGCCAAGGCGAACATGTATCAGACGATGGATCTTAGCAGCTACCAGCTCCGCCACGTCCGGAAAGGTTATATCGCCTCTCTGGATACCTTCCAGAATGTCGTCGGCGAACTCTTCTATACCGATTCCGAGAACGATAGCCCTACCCAAGGCATGTATGTGGCAATCGATAAGAACGGAACCTTAGGCGATGCGGCGATCTACGATGCCAACGTCCTTCCGGAAGTCAGCGATTTCGTCACATCATTCAATGCCGCTTCCGATAAGGAAGCTTATCTCTCTAACTTAGGTTCTTCTGACTTCGATGGTGCGACTGGTGCGACCGGAGCCGATACTCTCTTCGGCTCAAACGACGAAGAGAACACTATCTCTCCGATCACGGCCAGCCTTCGGGACAGCGTCCTTGAGGCGCTCTCGGTCACCCGAGGAACGGCCGCTCAGGACAAGCGCTTCGCTGCCTTTGAAAGCGGAGAAGTCAACGCCTTTGATGCCTTGACGGCAAACGGCCTCTACATCCGAGAGCTGTTTGCGGCCAAGAAGGGTGAGGTCAAAGTCGGCTATGTCTATCATCTTGCGGGACTATCCGAGAGGTACAGCACGCCGCTTGAAATCTACTTCGGCATCTATCAGGACGGAGGCTTAGGCCGGATCTCCATTATCAAGAATGGTCAGACCGGCGGTGCGGATGTCGGTATGGATGCCTTTGTCAGCAGCTGGAACAAGAGCGACAAAGTCGCGCGTCTTGAGATGGTCGACAAAGTGAATGGCGCCGGAGCGACCTATGGCTCAGCGCTTCTTACTTCCGAGCTGAAAGAAGCGATTGAAGATCAGAAAGGAAGGTGATCACCATGTCGGAAAACACTGTCACGGAAACCAGATCGGAGTCAAGCCTCCGTCATCGGGCATCCCTGGTCAATGGCATCATCAAAGAGAATCCTCTTTTTGTTGCCATCTTAGGAACCTGCCCTGCCTTAGCTGTCACAACCTATTTTGAGAATGCGATCGGCATGGGCCTCCTCTTCCTCTTCGTCCTCGTCTGCTCCAACGTCATCATCTCCCTGCTCAAGAAGCTCATTCCGGAAGTTGCCTCGACGCCTTGCTACATCGTCGTCATCGCCGCCTTCGTCACGGTCGTCAAGATGTTCACCAACGCCTTCATCCCTGTCCTGTACTCTTCCCTTGGCGTCTTCCTCTCCCTCCTTGTCGTCAACTGCATCGTCTTAGGAAGAGCGGAAGCTTTCGCCAACAAGAACACCGTCTTCGATTCCTTCCTCGATGGCATCGGAAACGGCATCGGCTACACTCTCGCGCTCTGCCTCATCGCCTTGATCCGTGAGATCTTAGGCACCGGCATGCTGACCATCGGACGCGTTTTCACCTTCCTTCCGAAGATCCAGATTCCGATTCTCAAGGCGACCGAGGATACCCTCATCGCCGGAAACTATGACTTCTCGATGTCTCTCTTCTCTAACTCTGCCGGCGGCTTCATCGTCTTCGGACTCTGCTTGGCGGTCATCAATGCCATCCATCTCCATCAGGCCAACAAGGAGAAGGCCAAGAAGATGGCTGAGATGAAGAAGGCAGTCAGCACCTCGGCTGCTAAGCCGATCTATCAGGCGGAAGCAAAAAAAGCTGATTCTGTTCAGAAAGGAGCCAACTGATCATGACACAAGCCACACCTTGGATTGTCACCTTCTTACTTGCCATCGTCTCTCAGATGCTCATCGACAACGTTGTCTTAAGCCGTTTCTACGGTATCTGCTCCTTCATCGGCGTCGGCAACAAGATGAAGTCATCCATCTCCATGGGATTTGCCGTCATCTTCGTCATCGTCCTCGCCGCCTTAGTCTGCTGGCCGATCTACTACTTCATCCTCGTCCCCCTCAAGATCACCTTCATGGATACTCTCACCTACATCCTCGTCATCGCTTCCTTGGTTCAGATCGTCGGTCTCTTCATCAAGAAGTTCTCGCCTTCCCTCTATAAGGGATTCGGCATCTATCTTCCTTTGATCACGACCAACTGCGCCGTCTTAGGCGTCGTGCAGTCCAACACCGATGTCGGACTCAAAGCCGGACAGACTTTAGCCCAGAACTTCGGCATCTCGATGGCTAATGCCATCGGCACATCTGCCGGTTTCCTCATCATGATCGTCATCTTCGCCTGCATCCGCGTGCGTCTCAACGACTACACCTCCGATGCTCCGAAGTCCTTCAAAGGTGTCGCTCAGGCTCTGATCGTCGCCGGCATCATGGCGATCGCCATCATGGGCCTCATGGGCATGGGAGCCTAGGATGAGCCCGATCCAGATTGTCGCTGCGCTTGGGCTCACGCTTGTTCTTGGCGGAATCTTCGTCCTCCTTTTCGTCCTCTACCGCAAGACACCGGCGCCGAAAGGGATGGAGGATCTCCGTCCTGATGCCGGACTTTGCGAGGGCTGTTCCCTCGCTTCGTCCTGCGAGCTGAAAAGCGTGAAGAAAGAAAGCTGCGACAAAGAGAAAACGGAGGAAAAAAAATGAATTACGGAATGATGGCACTCTATGCCACGCTGATCCTATTGGGCCTTGGCATCATCATCGGCGCTCTCCTGGTTTTGGCCGAGAAGTTCCTGCACGTCGAAGAGGATCCCCGGATCAAAGCCGTCGAAAGCTTGCTTCCTAACGCCAACTGCGGCAACTGCGGTTTCGCCGGCTGTCACGATATGGCGGAAGCCCTCGTCAAAGGCGAGGAGAAGAAAGTCAGCAAATGCAAGGTCGGCAAGAAGGATAAGAATTACGATCCGATCATCCAGTACCTCACTGATCATCCTGACGCTGACGGAACGAAGCATATTCCGACGATCTAGAAGTCAAAATCCAGCTTCGGCTGGATTTTTTTGCAGAGAAGAGAAATGATAAGAACCTCTTTTCACATGTATACAAGAAGAATATAATAGGAACAGTTCAACACCGGCTTAACCGGTATCCAAAAAGCGGGAGGAATCCTCTTGTGGAAAGAGAAAAGAATATGAAACAGTTCATGGACGAAGACTATCTGCTTGAGAACGAGACGGGGAAGAGACTCTATCAGGAACATGCTAGCAGGATGCCGATCTTCGACTTCCACTGCCACCTCATTCCGGAGCAGATTGCCAACAATCATCACTTCCGTTCGATCACGGAAGCCTGGCTCGGTGCGGATGGATATGGCGATCACTACAAGTGGCGTCTCCTCCGTGAATTCGGTGTGGAAGAAGAATACATCACCGGAAATAGATCCGACTGGGAGAGATTTGAAGAATACGCCAGAGTGATGCCTTACATGATCGGAAATCCGATTTATGAGTGGACACACCTTGAACTGAAAACCTATTTCGGGATCACCAAACCGCTTTCGCCGAAGACCGCAAAAGAGATTTACGATGCCTGCAATGAGAAGCTGAGGACGATGGGAGCCAGGGAGATGATGGAAATCTCCCACGTCAAGATGGTCTTCACGACCGATGATCCGATCGACGACCTTCATTGGCACGAGGTGATGGCAAAAGATCCGACGCTCAGGACGAAGGTCTATCCCGCCTGGAGACCGGATAAGGCGATCAACATCGAACAGGACACATTCCTTCCCTGGGAAAAGAAACTTGAAGAGGTTGTTCATCGCCCTTTGAACGATCTGACCTCCTTCCTTTCTGCCCTGGATGAACGGCTTGTTTACTTTGTTGATCGTGGCTGTTGTGCCTCCGATCACGCCTTAGATGTCGTCCACTTCAAGAAAGGCGCGACGTCTGAGGAATGCGATGCGATTTATCAGAAAGCCTTGCGCGGCGAACAGATCTCCTTTGAAGAGCAGGAAGATTACAAAGGTTATCTGCTCGTTCATCTCGGAAAGCTTTATCACAAGTACAACATGGTGCAGGAATATCATATCGGGGCGTTAAGAGATAATGCGAAGCGCATCTATCGTAAGTCCGGTTCCGATATGGGTTATGATGCGGTCGATGACCGCTCCTTTGCGGAGAAACTATCTGGTCTCCTCAACGAGCTTGATGAGACAAACGAGCTTCCTAAGACCATTCTTTTTGCCATCAACGAAAAGGACTACATCGTCCTCGCCACCCTAAAGAATTGCTTCCAGGGAGGCGATAAAGGCAAGATCCAGCTCGGCACGGCCTGGTGGTTCAACGATCACTATGATGGGATGTACACCCAGTTCAAGAAGCTGTCTGCGGATGGATTGATCTCCCGCTTTGTCGGCATGCTCACCGATTCCAGATCCTTCCTCTCCTATCCGCGGCACGATTATTTCCGACGGGAGCTCTGCTCTTTCTTAGGATCCTTAGTGGAGAGCGGACGTTATCCTGATGATGAGGAGACCTTAGGTCGGATTGTCGAAGATATCTCCTACCGCAATGCAGAATCTTATTTCAAACGTTAAGTCAACTAAAGTAATCTCGAAACGATCAACTAGATTTCAATCTACCGCTCTGTTTTTGATAAAACAGAATGGTTAAATAATCTGACAATACGAAGAACAGGAAGGTAAGTATCATGACCAAAGAAATTCAGAAGATCTACCACAAGCTCAGAGACGATATCATCACGTTCAGACTGCCGCCGAACACGAGGCTGCGCGAGATTGAAGTGGCGGAAGAATATCGGGTTTCCCGTACGCCGATCCGCGATGTCTTCAAGGCTTTGGAGATGGACGGACTCTTGGAGATTCACTCCAAGAGCGGTTCCTTTGTCACCAAGATCGACCTTGCCGGTCTTCACGATATGATGTATCTTCGTTACGCTTCCGAGTGGACCGTGATAGAAGAGCTTCATGGCAAATTAAGTGAGAGCGATTTTGATGTCCTTTATGCGATCCTTTCCCATATGAAACAAAACTCCTATGTCAAGCGGGAGAATCAGGATGCTGAGTTTGCCACCGCCTATTTCGATCTCGACAACGAGTTCCATCAGTTCCTCTTCGCCAGAGCCGGTCACGCTTCTTTCCTTCCTTTCCTGACAGATCGTTTTCCCACCTTCCAACGCGATCGTTTCACCACCTTCTTACGAGATGATACTGATCTCGAAAACCTCTACTACGTCCATGAGAAGATCATCAAGACGATGGAGAACGGAAGCAAGGATCAGCTTCACGAGCTGATCCGGGAGCACAACTACTCCGGCATCCGCGGTCTCGATGCCGTCAAGGCTCGATATCCGGATTACTTCAACGAATAAGCGGCGATAATTAATCCGGAGGGAAAGCGTCCTTCCGGATTTTTGGTTTTGTTTATTTAGGCTAAGGAATTGAATATGGTGTCGCAGGTGGTCAGATAGGCGTTGGATTTCGGCTCGAGAAGATAGTAGGTGTCGGATCCCGAGAGCGGATCAAGATACATCGCATAATGGTCTAAGAAGTCCTTCAATGTGAGAGAGTTGTATTCGTCCTGATAGTAGAACTCGCCTTTTTCAGCGTTTTCTCGGTAAAGATCTGCTACTTTCTTCAAGGTGGGGCAATAGCCGATGGCGGTGGCGTTCCGATAGGCGTTTTCCGGGCTCAGCATATAGTTGATGAACTTGTTGGCCAACGTTTCGTTCTGAGTGGTAGTTGGAATAACCATAGAGTCGAAGAAGGCAGCTGTCGTCTTCGGAACATCGACATCGAAGCGGATATCGATCGGTCCGGACGCGTTGTCATAGACGAGGAAGAGCGCATCGAAGAAGTCGCCGAGCTGCGTAAAGACGACATCCTTTTTGCCATTGGCGACATCGCGCTTGAGCGAGTCGTTTCCGAATTCATTGAACCGAACCTGCTTCAGGGCAGCGATGATGTCACTCTCCATCTTCGGTGACATGTCGCCCTCTTTCTTTCCGTCGTAAGAGATGAGGTTAGGATCATAGCCTTTGGCAAGCAGATAGGAAGCGACGATCCAACGGGAAGTGTCATACATTCCGAGGCTGACGCTCTCCTGATAGAGGGAGCGGTCATAGAGCGCGTTGAATCCATTGTTCTTCACCACGGATTCAACGTCGGGTTTCTCTTTTGAGTAGAGCATGACATAAGCCCCCCAGAAGTAAGGCATGAAGTAGTCATCGAACTCTTTCCCGGTCTTTTTATCCCTCATATAGCGGCTCATCAGCTGGCTGAGATCATCGTTGAAGATAGACTTGTGATTTTTAAGAGAAGTAAGCTCATCCTCGTGGACGTTGAGCGGCTTGAGATAGCCTTCGTCATAGAGCTGATGGACCGTGTAATCGCCAGGAATCGCCACATCGTAGGAGGTTGTTCCGGAGGTGATCTTCTGATACATCGCTTCCGATGAGGTGACAGTCTCCTCGATGACTTGGCAGTGATATTTCTGCTCGAAGTCCGTGATCAGGGAGTGATCGATGTACTCGCCCCAGTTGAGAAGATAGAGGATAGTCGAAGGGGTGGCGATGACTGCGGCCGCAAAGCCGGTGAAAAGAAGGAGGCTTAAAAAGATAGCGATGAGTTTTTTCATTTCTGTTTCACCCCATTTTCAGTCTGCTTTTTGCTTGAGCGCAGCGAGATGAATAAGACGATGCCTAAGGTGATGAACGTGAGGAGCGCGTTGAAGGCGTAGGAACCGGCGGAGAAGTTCTTCTTCGTATAGGCGGAGTAGACATAGTTCGAGAAGTTGGAGAAGCCGTTGCCCTGCGTGTAGAACGAGATGACAAAGTCATCGATAGAAAGGGTGAAAGCAATCAAGGCACCGGTCATGATGGAAGTTGAAAGAGAGGGGATGATGACCTTGAAGAGAGCTTTGGCAGGAGAGCAGCCTAAGTCCCTCGCGGCTTCATAGAGGGCTTCGTCAGTCTGTTCAAGCTTTGGCAGCACCATGAGGATGACATAAGGGATGGTGAAGAAGACATGAGCGAGAAGCATCGAGGAGAAACCGAAGATATCGGGGAAGATCGGTTTGAGCACCGAGCAGACGATCATAATGGAGATGCCGGTGACGATCTCCGAGTTGAGCATCGGAATCTCGTTGAGGAAGTCCATCGCTTTCCTTGCCTTTTTCCCGAGAGCGTTGATGCCTATGGAAATGAAGAGCCCGGAGATGGTGGCGATGAAGGTCGTCCATAAAGAGATCAACAACGAATCGAGGATGGAGGTATAGAGCTGGCGGTTGGTGAACATCTCCTTATAGTTGCTGAACGTGAATCCGCCCCAAGCTAGCGGAGAGATGGAGTTAGCGGTCTGGTTGAAGGACTGATAGATGATGAGGAAGACCGGAACATACATGATAGAGAGGACGAAACAGACAAAGAAGATGCGGAAGAAGGCAGCAAGGCGGAGCTTCCAATTGGATTTTTCTAACATTACTTAGCCTCTCCTTTCTGCTTTTTCCCTCGCTGAAGGAAGTTGAAAAGAAGGACAAGAAGAATGATGATGACCGAGACGAAGATAGAGAGAAGAGAACCGAAGTTGTAGTTGTTCTTCTCAAAGACAGACTGCAATAAGTTGCCAATCAGACGTACCTTGCCTTGACCGATGGTCTGGGAGATGGCAAAACCGGTGGCCGCCGGAAGGAAGACCATGATAACACCGCTAGAGACGCCGCCGAGCGAGAGCGGGAACGTCACTTTAAGGAAGGTTTTCCAAGCCGGAAGACCTAAATCCCGGCTCGCTTCAATCAGAGAACGATCCATCTTCTCTAAGACGGTATAGATCGGAAAAATCATGAACGGCATATAAGTCGTTACGGTGACGAAGATGACCGCCCAGTTTGTTCCTAGGATGTTAAAAGCGCTCAGCCAATCGGTGGAGAAGAGTCTCAGCCAAGAGACGATGCGGAGCATCGAGTTGCTCCACATCGGAAGAATCAGAAGCAGAAGAACCAAAGTCTTTCGCTTCATGTGGGAGAACGAAAGGAAATAAGCGGTCGGATAACCTAATAAGAAGCAGACGACAACCGTCCAGAACGCGACGACAAGCGAGTTCCATAGCGCCTTCAGAATCGAAGGATCCGCGATTCTCTGATAGGCATCGACCGAGGCGATGGCAGAAGAAAAGTCCATGCCGTTGGACTGCATGAAGGTAAGTACGATCATCAGGACGATCGGCAGCACCACTAAGAAACCTAACCAAATGAAATAGGGTACAGCGAGACCTTTGAACCGTTTCATCACTCCGCCTCTAGCTCAGAAGCGAGCTTTCTTCCTTCTTCTCGGATCTTTTGGATCTCGAGAGGCTGTTCGGCGTCATCCACCTTCATCAGCGTGATCTCATAGTAATCGACTTTCAAGCCGATCCGGTCACCGACTTCGACGTTTTGATAATCCTGAACCATCATAGTCATATCCCAGTCATCGAGCTTCACCCAGAGGTTGAAGCTGACACCGGTGAAGACAGACTTGGTGACGATGCCGTGAAGGATGGCCTTCTCCGGTTCCTCGAAGACGAGGTCGAAGTCCTCCGGACGGATGACGACATCCACGACCTCTCCTTTTAGAAAGGTGGAGACATGGGTCTTGAAGGTCTGATTGAGGAAGGAGACCTTTTGGTTGCCTAAATAGGTTCCTTCCAAGATGTTGGCATCATCGAAGTTGGCGAGGATCTTCGCTTTGTCCTCGGTGATGGATTCGCAATAGATATTGCCGGGAGCGATGGTCAAGCCGATCTCATCCCCGACGTGATACTTGTCATCGGAGGTGATGAGAACTTTCTTACCGTCGATCTCGGTCTCAAGCTGATAGTTGTTTTCGACAAAGCGGCAGCCCGTCACCTTGGCGACGAGCTTTGCGGCATCGAGAGAGCAGATATCGAAATCCTCTTTCTCAACGATGGCATAGAGCGGATCGCCAGGTAAGAAGTCGAGAGATGGGACCTTGAACGTCTTGCCTAACGCCTGAAGTCTCTTATCCTCCGAGTAGATGCCCCGGAAGATGTTCGCTTCCCCGATGAACGTGGCGACAAAGCGGTTGACCGGCGAGTTGTAGATATCTTCCGGTCTTCCCATCTGCTGGATCACACCATTGTTCATGACGACGACCGTATCCGACATGACCATCGCCTCTTCCTGATCGTGGGTGACAAAGATGAAGGTGATGCCTAGCTTCCGCTGAATTTCCCTTAACTCGAGACGCATCGATTTCCTCAGCTTCAGATCGAGGGCGGAAAGCGGCTCATCCAGTAACAGGATGCGCGGCTTGTTGACGATGGCTCTGGCGATAGCGATACGCTGCATCTGACCGCCGGAGAGAGAGGAGATATCCCGGTTTTCATAGCCATCGAGATTGACGAGCTTAAGTGCCTTCAAGACCTCCTGATGGATGATGTCCTCCTTGAAGCTGTGCTGATTGATCTTGGCAATCATCTGATAGTAGGAATCCTGTTTGGCAACTTCCGAAAGGATCCCTTTTTCGACCTCTTTGAACTTTGCCTCATCACCAAAAGGGGGAAGCGGGAAGTTTTCATGGGAGGAGAGCAGAGTCGTGAGCTCCTCTTTGAAGGCAGCAAATCTCTCATGATGATGTTTCTTTCCAAAGGCTGTAAGCTCGTCTTCCAACGTGTAGTAAAGAGATTTGTTGGTGAACTGATCGATGATGTAGGCTTTGACATCCTTCGGCTTATCGATGCGGGCAGTGACTTTCTCTAACGCGTCGATATCCTCGTCGTCAAAGCCATACGATTCCATCAGATCCCTGGCACCGATATCATAAACGTTTGAATAAATGTTATTTCTCAGACCGAAAGCGATGTTGTCGTAGATGTTGAGGTGCGGGAAGAGAGAGTAACGCTGGAAGACCGTGTTGATCGGACGCTTGTGAGACGGAAGGTTCTGAATCTCGACACCGTCGAGAAGAAGCTGACCTTCCTGCATCGTCTCAAAGCCACCGATGATTCGTAACGTCGTGGTCTTTCCGCAACCGGAGGGACCTAAGAACGTGACGAACTCATCCTCGTTGATCGCCAGATTGAAATTGTCTAGGATGACATTGTCACCATAGGCTTTCCGAACATTCTTCAGCTCTAGAATTTTTCTTGCCATTTCTTTCCTTTCCTTGAACGGATGGCGATTTGTTGCTCTGGTCAAGAAAAGACAGAAGAGGAAGAAAAGCAGTTTTGTTCTCCTTGATCAGAAAGAGAGGAAGCCATGCTTATCGCGACTGAATTATAGTACTATTCCCCTAGATATAAAAGGATAAAACTTCAGTTTCCGAAACCCATCGTTTCGGAAGGAAAAAGAAGACGTGTTTTCAGATTCTATACGCCGTTTCTGCATCAAAGGGAGAGGCGAATAAATCACCTTAAAAAACTAGATAGGTTACAGAAGAAACTGGGACATTTTCAACGTCTTGACTACTTGTGCGTTTTTTGCACTATTGTAACAAAAAATCCCGATTTCTCGGGAATATTTACCTTAATGGTGGAGCAAATCTATCCAGGTTCGAACTTTTCATTTCCTTGGGAATCTCGGACGCCTTGAAGCGATGCCTCGGTCCTCCCCAGTTGTAGGCAATCTCAACCTCATTGTCAGGATAGAGATATACAGAATTGACGAAAAGCCCAATGATTTTCTTCCTGTCTTCCTCGTTATTGGGATTGAGGATGTTGAACTGATCAAGGTAGAACTCAACCGGCTCTCTGGTGAATGTCTGCTTCTCCAAATCAAGCTGGGCAAGGGATTTCATCAGTGCGCTCTTCTGGGTCTCCAACTCGGACATCCTGTCCTTGGTCGTCTCGAAGACCATCCCATCTTCTATAGCCTTGAGAAGGTTATTGAGCCTTCTATCGACATCGATCATCTGTTTCTTGAGTGCCTTCCTCTCGGGACTTTCTTCATCCTGAGCCTTCATCACATCATCCACCACCCTATCAAGGATTCCCTGATCTATGAGACTTATGGCATCGTTCACCACCAAGTCCTCGAGGGCCTTTTTGTTGAAGACGGGGAGGTCACATTTGTTCCTCTTCTTGCGGTTGGAGCATTTGTACCAACGATAGTATGTCCCGTTTCTCTTGAGCGATGCCTCGGATGCGACGGTGGATCCGCACTTACCGCAAAAAAATCTTGCCGACAAGAAGGCACTCCTCATGATGGGACATATCATACGGTTTTCTGCCGTTCGCCTTCCTCTTCTGGGCAGCCGCCTCGAACGTAGCCTTGTCCACTATGGGAGGGAAGTCATGATCATTCACAATATCCCCGAACCTCATCACACCTATGTATTTGTCGTTTGAGAGGATCTTCTCCACCTGGGCGTAGGTCAGAGGGTCGCCTTTTCGTGAATCCTTATATAATTGGAGACAATCGAAACCCTCTCATCCGGGGTGGGCTTTCTTAGCTCCCACAAGGGTACTCCATCCTCTTTGCCGACCCTGACGTAGACGAATCCGCTTTTGTTCCCAGGGGCGCTGTAGTCCCTGATTCTGCTTGGGTTCTCGTTCCTCATTGATTGTTGGGATTAACAGATGTGTCAATCTTTAGTGCAAAATTGGACGATGGTAGATTGAACTGGAGTTCCCATTTTCATCTCGAATTCTTCTGCGGAGATAGATCTATTATTGCTGAAATCAAAGTATGAGACCTTTCCGCTTGTTTCATCACAATCGAATCCTAGTTTTATTAATTGACTATCATTTTTGGTTATAAATTTGTATTGGTATAAACTCTCTTTAGATGAACACGCCAATCTCTTTGCCGTTTCTAGATCAGTTTCGTCATCAAGATTGAATACATATTGGTTCTCCTGCAAATAACCAAGAACAATATCTTTACCAGCAACCTTCTTTTTAGATGCATCATACTCTCCGTTTCCACATTCGCTTCTTAAAGCATCACCATTATGATATAGAATAGGATTCTTAATATCATCGTGTGTCCTTCCGAAGAATGTCCAATACCACCAATTCTCATCTTCGGTCCATTTGGTTGCAGTATCAATGGCATCAGGAATGCTTCTAGTCTGCAAAGCCTCGAAGAATTTTTTAGGGAATATTCTTTGAGTTGTGTCATAGATTTCACCAACATAACCTAACGAGTAATCAGCGCCTTTAAGAACAGTTTGATAAGCCATAGATGTCATATCACCTGAGCTACCATATTTGAAATAATTTCGTGCTCCATGGCAGCTCATCCAAAGTGCTATAGAAGTGCCAGACATAGAAGGAATTTCGCTCCATAGAAAGTCTTCTTTCTCGGTTCCGTTATAGAACTGCACACCTGCGGCATTGCTGAAGCCGTGACCTGAAAAGACATAATATTCCGAATTAATTTTCTGCTTGCCGTTAGGAGCCGTCTCAAGTATGGCTTTCTTTCCTCTGTTGGCTTGTATTTCAACATGGTAATCGCTCAGATACTGCTTTGTTTCGTTCAATGAGGACGGTCTGTCATTGTTGTTTTTGTCATAGTCATACACTGCGGAAAAATAGAGTGCGTTTTTAGGATGCAAAGTAAGATACACATATCCGTTTGCATTCGAATTAAATCCCCTGACTCTGAGATTTACATCGTCTGTATTTGTGAAATTGTAAGTTATCCTAGAAAATCTGTTGCTGGTAGAAATGTCATCATTACTTGCAATCTTCTTGTTTTTTGAATCATAGAGCTTCAAATATGTATCCACGTTTGTGCTAAACCTTGATGTTTCAATAACGTAATTTCCTGTGGACGGAGGAGTTATATTGAAATATGAAGTGGTGTTTCCATTGATCTTCACTTTGTTTTGAAGGTCCAGCCCGAGTGTATCTGTCTTGCAGAACTGCCATTGATACAAGGAATTTGAAGTGGCTGCCGAAGTCGTGACCTGCTCGAGTTCAGTTCCGTTCGCTGTTGTGCCATTCTTTGGTGCTATGTATTTACCAAAAGTTGATGAACCAGATGAAATAAGAAATCCATAACTCCCCTTTGTTATTGCGAATTTATTAGACATGAAGCCAAAGAGGCTACTGTTAGCATCTTTACCTAGGAAAAGCGATTGATGATCATCTGCGTTCTTGGTTTTTAGGGTCAATTCTGGTCATATAACGGAGAGATTGTATAACATTCCATGCCATTATATTTCCATTGTTTATGGAGTATGAATCTTTGATTTCCGTAACCGAGCTGTTGATACAATGCGGGTTTGGTTCCGGAACTGACATTGGAATTCGGCGTATCCCACACGAATGTGCTGTTTGAGCAATTTCTGATAAAATAAACGCCGCCATCATCGAGGCTGCTTGCATTAACCCAAAGCTGCTCTTGATTGCTTATGGCCCTTTTGATTTGGGGAGTTAAATGGTTGGACAATTCTTGCAAACCATTATTTTCAACACGTTCCGGCTCAAATAAAAGAAGTGCAGGGAGTAATAAAAGAACTGATACGCTAACTGATTTTATCATCTTTTACATCCTCCTTTTTTATCAGTAACAAAACCGCAAAAACCACTGTAATTGCTAGGCAGACGATTCCTATTGACGTAGGAATAGGGAGCCATCTTGAAAACAAAATCAATGAGAGTATCTCCGTCACAAATAAGGGAAGCATAAGAAGAAGAGAGACGACTTTATCAGCTGTCCCGCGAATTGTTTTTATTAGAAGGAAAGCCGTAAAACCAATAGATATAATCTGAAAGGAGAAGAAGAAACTGTACGCTATTTTTATCCCATTTGAATAAAAAGAATCCTGCATGACCATGAATATTGAGCTAGATGTCACAGTAATCATCGTTGTGCTATTTTCCGAAGGAACATCATGACTGTATCCGTAGATAGGAAGCAAAGGGAAGAAAGCAAAAAGCATCAGAAGAGAAAGAAGCACTGTCACAGATGACATCACGATATACAAAGGCTTTCTTCTGGCGTGGGCGTATTTCATCACCTCTTTTTCCTTCGTTTTGGAGAGCAAAGTACCATCTTTTTCGAGTTGAATTTCTTTGAGACTTTTACGTAGTGATTCCTCGGCTTTGCTTTCAGCCTCAGCCTGAGAAAGCCCTCTTTCAAGATTTTGCTGAATCTCATCCTTATAGGACTGATAGAGATCCTCACTGAGCGGCCTTGAGTATTTCTTTTGTGCTTTTAACTCGGCTTTAATGTATCGCTTTACGCTTTCATTTTCCATTGTTTTCTCCTCCTAGAAGTCCACATATTTCCTTTAAGGCATCGAATGATAACAAGCGGCATCTATCCCGATACTCTTGTCCCTTATCCGTCAGAAAATAGCGCTTGCGTCTGATGCCTTTCTCATTCAATTCGGCCTTGTATGTGACATAGCCCGACTCATGGAATCTCTTAATTATGAAAAGAACGGAAGGATTTGTGATGGAGAAGAAGTTATGGCTCTCTTCTCTGATCCTCTTGACAATGCTGTAAATGTAGTCACCGTCTTCAGGTATCATCGACAATATAATGGCTTCACTGAATCCTTTCAGCATTTCAGAAATGATGTCGTTCATAAACTTGTAAATATATGTTAGACTCCTAAATATAAAAAGTCAACAATAGCACAGCAAAAGGCCTTTGGGCGCCTTGACACCGCGAAAATCAATCAAGACCTTCCTAATGAACTTTTATTTACCTTTCATTGTACCTGGTTTCTATTAATGTCCAACATTAGGAATGGAGAATAACGCAATTGGCATTGTAAACGTCACTTCAGTTATATTGGCAACTTTTGAAAACATCAGCGAATGATTGCATAATGTTAAAAAATATATATTATTTTACTAACCGAAAAGAGAACCCTTTCGGGCCCTCTTGCTTCATTTGTTCTTCTTATGCAAGTCTATATGAATCCATCGAAGTATTACGTTGCAGTAAACAACGTAGAAGTTCGAACTAAATCGATTTGGTGGAGCTGACGAGAATCGGACTCGCGACCTCCTGCTTGCAAAGCAGGCGCTCTCCCAATTGAGCTACAGCCCCAAAACAGCTGTTTTTTATTATAGGACTTCAGGTTTCTGAAATCAATGAAGTTTCAGGAAAGAAGCGGAGTCAGCTTCTGATAGGCGGTCTGTGCAATCGCCTCGATGCTCTCCCTCTCTTTTTCCATTAGCCAGGAAGCGATCAGCGCTTCCAAGGAGACGAACCAGACAAAACGACGCTGCTGTTCCTCGGCCGAGACACCGCTCAGTCTCAGCGCATAATAGGTCTCTTTGACAGCCCGGAGCTGATATCCGCCCCGGACATAGATCTTCAGCATCTCCAGTCTTCGGGATAGCGCCTCGAAGATCCGTTCATAGAAAGCGAGATCCGCCATCTTCGGATCAAAGAGGATGTCCGTCTTTCCGATGATCTCTTTGTGTATCTCATCTAAAAGCCGATCCATCACCTGCGTCTTGCTTCGAAAGTGAGAGTAAAACGCATTACGGGAGACACCGGCTTTGTGGCAGAGCTCGCTGATGGAGATAGAATCGAAATCATAGTTCCTCTCTTTCAATAATAAAGCCAAAGCGGCTTCTAAACTTCCGATGCTCAGTTCTTTGAGCTCATCGTTGTGATTCGGATAGGCTTTTTTCGGAATGGTCAGCATAACAGATTCTCCTGTTCTGTCACCACCCATACTGTTTTGAAAGCAAACAAAGTAGAATGCAGGCTCGTGGTAACAACTGTAAGCACCGCGCTATTATACCAAAGGAGAAACCGATGCCGAACTATCATCTGATCACTGATTCAAGTTGCGATATTCCGCAGGAGTTCAAAGCAAAATACCAATTTTCTGTCACCGATCTCATCATCAACATCGCCGGGAAGGCTTATCTCGATCGAAAGGAGATCACCTCAGCGGAAGTATTGAAGATCTTTAGGGAGACTAAGTCGATCCCGAAGACATCGACTCTCAACATCACGGAGCTGATGGGCGTCTTGAAAAACGGATTGGAAGGATATGATCATCTCTTCTATCTGCCGATCTCCTCGAAGACTTCTTCCGAGTTTGACTATGCGAGGATGGCGGTTCAGGAGATGGGATTAGAATCTAAGATCACGATCTTAGATTCCCTATCCTTGTGCACCGGAAACGGGATCGAGGCGATTGCGATCCTCGATGATTTCGAACGGAACCTCAGCGTTGAGGAGATCATCAGAAACCATAACGCCCGAGCGAAGAGAGTCATCATGGATTTTACGTTGGACAATATGGAAGCTCTCCATAAGGGTGGACGCTGCTCAGGGCTAGCCTATCTTATCGGCAATAAATTCCATATCCATCCCATCATCACCCATCGGAAGGGGCATATGGAAGTCAAAGGCCTCGTCCGGGGAAGAGATATCACAAAAGCCGTCGAAAAATTGACGGAGAATTTCCGGAAGTGCTTCGAGAGCGGCAACATCGATCTGAACTATCCCGTCTTCATTGCGGAAATCGAGTGTCAGGAACGAGCGGAGAAAGTCAAGAAAGAGCTTCAAAAGCTCGTTGGAGATAGGATGGTCCACATTGTCTCTGCCTCTGGCATCATCGTCTGCCATACCTGCTGTGAGACCTTAGGGCTCTCCTATGTCACCAGAAAGGCTCCGGAAGAAAACTGATCGAAAAAGGCCAGCGCCAAGGCTGACCTATTTTTCCTTCTTCATGTCGGTGCCGTGAACCTTCTGATCCTCTTCGAGGATGGCATTCCAATCCTTGATATCCTTGACGGAAGGGACGAAGACATAAGGCACGTTCCGCATCAGACCGTAATAATCGAATCCGAAGCCGACGATATAACGTTGCTCATCGGTCGTCAGACCGATGAAGTCAGCCAGTTCGTCATATTTGCAGCTGATGTTGTTGCGCTTGATGAGGATGCAGATGTAGAGGTTTCTCGGTTTGTATTTGCGAAGGATGAACTCCTTGAGGAAGTGCATGGTGACACCGGTGTCGATGATGTCTTCGACAAGAATGACATCCCGGCCCTCAAGGTTGTGATCCGGCTCTTTCATGACCTGGACTTCGCCGGTCGTCTCTGTCCCGTTGTAGGAAGAGACTTTTATCGTATCCAGCTCCATCACGTGTTTGACATGTTTGACAAGCTCATAGAAGAACGGCAAGGCACCATTCATGACGCCGACGAAGATGGGGACCCCGTTGTCGCTCTGGTCGAGAGTCGCATCGATCTCCCCGGCAAGACGGTCACAGATCCGGCTGATCTCATCGGATGACAGTATCAACTTGTCCATAATTCAATGATTCCCCCAAAACAATATAATATCTATTTTATACAAGAGCTGCGGATATGCAAAGGACAAAATGGGAATTATGCAGAAAAAACCGCATTTTTGACGACGGATTTCAGGATTTCCAGGTGCTCGGGATCCGAGAAGGTGTGCAAGAGGTGGACAAAGACATCCTCAAGCTCCTTGGTGTCGCGGATGCCGAAGTAGGAATAGTCGATGTTGAGATAGCCATCCTCATCGACAGCGCCGCGGAAGATCGAGCCGAGATTGTAGGTGTTGAGAAGAAGGAGATTGTCCTTCGTTATAGGAAGCTTGCCGAAAATCGCTTCAAAGAGAAATGCTCCTTCCTCCGAAGCGGAGATGCGGAGCCCGAACTGCCCGATCTCATGGAAAGAGAGGATGCTTCCGACCTGTTGCCACCCTTTCATGCCCTCCATCGTATGCACGTCTGGCGTCAGCTGGCTAAGCAGATGCGCAAGTGTCTCTCTGATCTGTTCTTGGTTCATTTTCTGCCTCTCTGATGATACTAATATAGGCGAAAACCACGGAAAAAGCGACAAAAACAGCAAGATTAAAAAAAATCGGAAAACACTTGATTTCAAGGGCTGTAATTGAGATAATAGTTAAGCGCTTGAAGGTCTGACTTTAAAGCGTCAATGGCTGTGGATCTATAGTGTAGAGGCCTATCACGTCTCCCTGTCACGGAGAAGATCGAGGGTTCGAATCCCTCTAGATCCGCCATCTATTGCAGGCGTAGTACAATGGTAGTACGCGACCTTGCCAAGGTTGATACGCGGGTCCGATTCCCGTCGCTTGCTCCATCGAGAGAATAAACTTGATCCTGCGAAAGCATCATCAAGTTTTTTTCTTACTCTCGTCTTTTCCGTTGCTTTTCTAAGAGGGAAAACTACAATAAAGACATATGTCGAGATCCCTGTTTGGCTACTTGACTTGGGCCAATCCCAAGAACATCGCAAACTCTCCGGAAGAGGCTTTCTACGATCAGAATGCCTCCCTGTTTCATGTCGCCCTAAGCCAGTACAACGACAACACCTCTCTCTTTGGCATCATCCGGGCGAACATCGTTCTTCAAGGGCTGAAGACCAAGAAAGAGCTCGATCATAACATCGAGCTTTTCAGCAAGGCGATGCTCTCCGATCCCGAGATCGTCCGTCCTTTTTTCCTCAACGCCCCGCACTTCCTCTTCGAAGGTCAGAACATCTATATTCCCACCTATAGCCCCAACATCAACGCCCGCTACGAGAAGAAACCTGAGTCCTTCAAAGATTCCTATTACGCCGCCTTGATCATCGACGGCACCTGTTCGCTTATCGATCCTTTTGAAACCTATAGCTATGCCCTTTACGATTCCATGTTCACCCGCCTCGTCCGCCTTCAGTCTCACGAGTGCGATAGTGCTGTGTTCTATCACCCAGCCTTCCGTACCCTCTTTGTGATCAACCTAGACGGAAGCCTTCAGCAGGAGATTCCGCTCTTTGATGAAAAGCTGAGGAATCCTAATGATTCCGAACTCTTCGGAAGGTTAGAAGCGTTGATGGAAGCTTATTATTCTAATGAGCGGGATCGCTTTTTATCGGATTTAGTGCGGCTGGATCTAATCTCTAAAAGCCTTTATGAGGAGATTCTTCATGAAGTCGAAAACGGCGACCGAGGGAAACAGAAGAGGCTCAGAGGATGACCTTTTATATCTATACCCTAGGCTGCAAAGTCAACGCCTATGAATCCGAAGCGCTCCGTGAGAGGCTTCTCTTTCAAGGCTATCAGGAAGCTGAGGATGAGAATGCCGATCTTTATTTTATCAACACCTGTGCGGTCACCGGTGAAGCGGAACGGAAAGATCTCCAGCGGATCAGACGGATAAACAGAGACCATCCCAACGGTCAGATCTTTGTCATGGGCTGCTCCTCACAGATCCATAAGGATTACTATCTTTCGATCCCTGGTGTTAGAAGCGTCACCGGTACCTCCCATCGAGATAGCCTAGAGAACTTAACGGAAGAAGGCATCAAGGATTACGTTGAATCCGATTCCCGTAGCTTCTCGTATGAGGATACACCGATCCTGCACGGCGAAAAGAACGTTCGCGGCTACCTCAAGATTCAGGATGGCTGCGACAATTTCTGCTCGTACTGTGTCGTTCCTTTTACACGCGGAAAGAATAGAAGCCGAAGCTCGGCTTCGATCCTTCAGGAAGCCAAAGACCTCTTAAAGAACGGCGTGAAAGAGCTTATCATCGGCGGTATCGACACCGGCTCCTATCAAGATCCGACAAAAGGGAATTACCGATTGAAAGACTTGCTTTCCGATATGATTGCTCTCTCCACTTTCCCGTATCGGATCCGGGTCTCCTCGATTGAAGCGTCTCAGATCGACGATGACTATATCCAGCTTTTCCGCAACCATCAGGATGTTCTCTGTCCGCACTTCCATCTGCCATTGCAAAGCGGAAGTCCGAATATCCTTCAAAGGATGAACCGGCGCTATTCGCTTGATGACTTTTTCTCCTTGACGCAAAAAATTAAGGAAGTGATTCCGGATGTCGCTTTATCCACCGACGTGATCGCCGGTTTTCCCGGTGAGAGCGAAGAAGACTTCCGGCAGACTTACGATTTCTGTCAGAGGGTCGGCTTCATGCGGATTCACGCTTTCCCTTATAGCGAGCGTCCTTTCACGATGGCAGCAAAGCTGTCTCATCCTGTTCCTGTCCGGGTCAGACTCGCTCGCGTGCAGCGTCTGATCGATCTATCTGAGCAGAACGAAGCGAGCTATCGAAGCTTGCTTCAGAAAAGCAAAGAGATTGTCTTAGTCGAAGAAAAAGAGAAAAAAAGCGGAGCGTATGCGGGCTATTCCCAGCATTACCTCCGCTATAGCATCTCTAGCGACAGGGATGTTGTCGGCACATTTCAAATGGTCGATCTGCCTTAAGGGCTAATCCTTCAGCCAGTTCTGATAATAGGCTAAGCACTTCTCGCCGAGAGGAAGCGTTTCGAAGTCGACCTGCTTGTGTTCATAAAGCGGTGTCAGTACAGCGCTGACGGCTAATATGCTCTCCTCTTCATTTCCGTTAATCAGCTCCTCTAAGAAACAGAGACAGTGCATCAGCTCATCTTTATCATCTTTTCTGACGATCATCTCGAGATACGGGACGAAGAGTCCTTCATAGAGCGAAGAGGCAGGAACATCCATATCGAAAGCACCGTTCCCGTATTCGGGAAAATGCTCCTTCAGATAAGGAAACTCCTGAATCAGAAGATGATTGAGCGGGTTGTGCTTCATCATCCCTCCAGCTGTTGGAAGAGCTTGAAGACTTCCAGGATCGTGTCATCCATATCGAAGTAGCGGTACTGACCTAACCGTCCACAGAAGAAGACACCCTCTTCTTTTTTCGCCAATTTCGCATAGTCAGAATAGAGCGAATTGTTCTTCTCATTGTTGACCGCATAGAAAGGTTCATCCCCTTCCTTAAACTCCTTTGGATATTCCTTGGTGATATAGGTGACAGGAGATTCCCGGTAGTTGAACCATTTGTGCTCCGTGATCCTCGTCCAAGGCACCTTTCGTTCGGTGTAGTTGATGACCGCGTTTCCTTGGAAGTTTTCCATCTTGATCCGTTCGGTTTTAAACGAGAGTGTTCGATACTGAAGATGACCGAGCTGATAGGCGAAGTAGCGGTCCATCTCACCGGTGTAGATCACCCGTTTTGCCAAGGGCCGAAGAGATTCTTTCTGAGAAAGATAATCTAAGCCTAATCTCACTTCGATTCCGGATAGCATCTTTTCAATCAGAGCGGTGTAGCCATCGTAGGGAATCCCCTGGAAACGATCGTTGAAATAGTTGTTGTTGTAACTGAACCTTACCGGCAGACGCCTGATGATGGAAGCAGGAAGATCCTTGCAGTCTCTTCCCCACTGCTTTTCTGTATAGCCCTTGACGAGCTTCTCAAAAACATCCCTTCCGACGAGAGAGATTGCCTGCTCTTCGAGGTTCGTCGGCTCTTTTCCGGCCATCTCTTTGCGCTGCTCTTCGATTTTGGCTTTGGCCTCTTCTGGGGTAGTGACACCCCAAAGGGCATGGAAGGTATTCATATTGAAGGGCAGGTGATAAAGTTCGCCCTCATATAAGGCTAGGGGTGCGTTAATGAAAGAATTCATCTCTCCGAAGGAAGAGAGGAAATTCCAGGCTTCTTTGCTGTCCGTATGAAAGATGTGCGGCCCGTAAAGATGGACATCGATATTGTCCTTTCTCTCGGTGCGGATCGCACCGCCGACAACCTCTTTCCGATCGATGACAAGCACCTTCAGCCCTTTCTGATGGGCGAGATACGCAAATGCGGCACCGTAGAGACCGGCTCCGACAATGAGATAGTCGTACATAGCATTTCCTCCGTTCAAGACAGCAAGCGTATTCTATTCCTTTTTCTTTGTTTTTCCTAGATGCGGATGAACTTTCCCTTACCACTTCCCGAGAAGAATTCTATAATTATTCTCCGTTGTGAACAGGAGCATGAACCTATGGACTATCAGACAATTTCAGTCGAGGGAAGTCAGTTCGGGGATGAAGGAAAAGGGAAGCTGACGGATTATCTTGCTACCAAAGCCGATATGGTTGTCCGCTATCAGGGCGGAAACAACGCCGGTCACATCGTCGAGATCAACGGGGTTCGTCACGCCTTGCGCTCGCTTCCTTCCGGTATCTACAATCCTCAGGTCACCAACGTCATTGAAAACGGCGTCGTCTGCAATCCTTTCGCTCTCTTAGATGAACTGGATGAGAACATCAAATCCGGACTAAATTCCTAACATCTCGCCATCTCCAATCGCGCTCACCTCATCCTGCCTAGTCACATCGCTCTTGATGGTGCTTATGAGGAAGCTTTAGAAAACAATAAGATCGGTACTACCAAGAAGGGTATCGGTCCCTGCTATTGCGACAAAGCCCGCCGCATCGGAGTCAGGATGGGTGATCTGCTTTATCCCGATTACCTCAAAGAGAGGCTGAATGGTCTTTTGGCAATCGATAACTTAGAGCTGAAGGCGATGGGCAAAGAACCTATCGATGGGGACAAACTTTATCAGAAGCTCCTTGTCGCCGCGAAGAGATTAAGTCCATCTATCACCGATACCTCTTTGTTGATCAACCAGTATATCGTTGCCGGAAAGAGAGTCGTCTTCGAAGGTGCCCAAGGTTCCTTGCTCGACCTCGATCATGGCACCTATCCTTATGTGACTTCCTCCTCTCCGACCTCCATCTCCATTCCGGTCAACGCCGGTGTCGCTCCCTTCAAGATAAGAAAAGTCTTAGCCATCATGAAAGCCTATATGACGAGAGTCGGAGAAGGTCCGATGCCTTCCGAACAGAACAATCGCTGGGGGGGGATAAAATTCGGGAGAAAGGCCATGAGTACGGCGTCGTCACCCATCGTCCCCGCCGCGTCGGATATCTCGATCTTGTCCTGCTTGGCTATACCTCGATGATCTCCGGCGTGACGGATATCGCCTTGACCCTCTTCGATGTTCTGATGGATGTTCCTGATCTGAAAGTCTGCGTCGCCTATGAGCTCGACGGCAAGGAGATTCATTATGTCCCGGCTTCCGAACCCGACTACGCCCGCTGCAAACCGATCTACCGCCAGTTTGAGACGATTCCTCACTTCGACACCAAAGCCATTCGGAAGAGAGAGGATCTTCCCAAAGAAGCCGAAGCCTATGTCTCTTTCATCGAAAGCTATCTTCACGCGAGAATCTCTCTGCTCGGTCTAGGTCCTGATAGAGAAGACACCCTTGTCCTACACGAACTGTTCGACTGAAAAAATCTCCGATTCCTGTTTGGGAGTCGGAGATTTGTTTTTCTGTAATCTGAATCAGAGAATGCCTTTTTCCATCAGCAATGGACGATAGCGGTCAGAGGTTTCGTAATCCTTGTTGGCTCTGGCTTCCTGATAGAGACGGTAGTTCTCTCTGTCTTCATTGGTAAGCTCAGGAATCGAGAAAGCAAATCCGAGGATATCGCAGAGTTTTGCAAAAGTGAAAGTGAGATCCGCCAGGCGGTTCAAGTCAGCATCCTTCTTCATCGTCAGGCTGTTGATCTCCTTCATCTCTCTGTCGACGACTGTCAAGGCGTTAGCGACGTTGAGATCGTTGGCGAGCGCATCCATGAAGGCATCATCGTCTTCCTGAATCAGCGCGCCTCCCTTCTGAGAGGCTAAGGCGAGGGTGTAGGTGGCTTTCTTCAGCGTGTTCTCGTACTTCTTGACCTGACGGTCGAAGCTATCGAGCGCCTCTTCAGTGTAGTTGACCGGAGCCCGGTAATGGGTGCTTAAGAAGAAGAGACGGATGGCGTTTCCGCTGTGGCGGGAAAGGACATCCTTGGCTAAGATTGAGTTGCCTAAGGACTTGGACATCTTCACCCCGTCCGTTAACAGGAACCCGACGTGCATCCAGTAATCAGCAAGCCTAGTGTGGTTGTGAGCTTCTGACTGTGCGATTTCGTTTTCGTGGTGCGGGAACTTGAGGTCAAACCCGCCGCCGTGGATGTCGATGAGGGGCTTGTGGAAGACGTTGTTGACCATGACGACGCACTCGGTGTGCCAGCCGGGACGGCCTCGTCCGATCTTCGTATCGAACTTGATGCCCTCATCGTCTGTCTTTTTCCAGAGAGCGAAGTCGAGCGGATCCTCTTTCTTGGAGTCGACGTCGATTCTGGCTCCGGATTCAAGATCGTCGACTCTCTGCTTGGAGAGCGTGCCGTATTCCGGAACGCGTCTGACCCTGAAGAAAGTGTCATCTCCGGCTCGATAGGCGCTTCCATCCGAAAGAAGATCGGAGATGAAATCGGTCATCTTATCGATGTATTCACTCGCTTTCGGATGAGCGTAAAGCGGCAGGATATTGAGTTTATCGAGACAATCCTCATACGCTTTGATATAGAACTCAGAGAGTTCTTTCTCGGTCTTTTTTTCCTCTTTTGCCTGACGGATGATCTTGTCATCGATATCCGTGTAATTCGAGACGCATCTGACTTCGTAGCCATCTGCTTTGAGGAAACGGGTCAGGAGATCGAAGGTGATGGTAGGACGGAAATTTCCGAGGTGCACATAGTTGTAGACGGTCGGACCGCAGTAATAGATGTCGACTTGATTTGGAGAGAGAGGGACAAACTCCCTCAGCTTTCCCTCATACGAGTCATAGAGCGCGATGATCCGCTTACTCATGTTGCATCTCCTCCTTGCTGTCGATGTGGCGTTCCATGTTCTGGAGCTGGTAAAGATTATAGTAGTTTCCCTTCATTTTGAGAAGATCCTGATGGGTGCCGTGCTCGATGATCTTGCCCTTGCGGACGACGTAGATCTGATCGGCGTTCTTGATGGTGGAGAGACGGTGGGCGACGATGACCATCGTGCCGATGCTCCTCATCTTCTCTAACGAGGCCTGGATGATATGCTCTGTCTCGGTATCGATGTTGGCTGTCGCCTCATCGAGAAGGACGAGGCTGGGATGATAGACGAGCGTTCTGGCGAAAGAGAGAAGTTGCCTCTGCCCAGCGGAGAAGTTCTCGCCTCTCTGAGTGACAGCATGGTCGTATTTATCGTCGAACTGCTCGATGAAGCTGTCAGCTCCGACTTCCTTCGCTCCAGCGATGATCGTCTCCTCCGAAATGGACTTATCGCCTAAGGAGATGTTCTCCTTGATGGTTCCCGAGAAGAGGAAGACATCCTGAAGCATGATGCCGATATTCCTTCTCAGACAGTCGAGAGAGTAATCGTTGATGTTGATGTCATCAATCAGGATCTCACCCTGCTGAGGAACATAGGTCTTTGAGATCAAAGAGATGATGGTCGACTTTCCGGCGCCGGTAGCGCCGACAAAGGCGGCCGTCTCACCTGGCTGGATGATGAAGCTGACATCCCGCAGCACATAGAAGTCATTCTCGTAGGCGAAGGAGACATGACGGAATTCAATCTTGCCTTTGAAGGAGGGCACATCGATCTTGCCTTCCTCTTTGTTATCCTCAACAGTAATATCATCCACAAAGAGGATTCTCTCCGCTGAGGAGATCGTCTGCTGCAGGACGTTGAGAAGCTGAGTGATGGTCTGAATCGGCTGGAAGAACTGCGAGGCATAAGAGAAGAGCATCTGGAAGGTGCCGATGGTGATAGAGATCCGGGCATCGGGAGCATCGATGTTGGGGATGCAGAGAGCAAAGATCAAAAGGATGCAGGAAATCTGCAGGAAGAACATGAAGGGATAGAAGACGGCGAAGTTATACTGCGCCTTGAGGAAAGAGCGCTGAATGGAAGCGTTGCGGACATCGAACTCCTTCTGCTTTTTGCTCTCGTTGGCATAGGTCTTGGTGACCTTGATGCCTTGGAAGGATTCGCTCAAGAAGGAGTTCATCTCCGAGATGGCTCTCTTCTCATCGCGGTAGAACCTCCTCGCCTTGCGCTGGAAGAAGAAGGAGACAAGGAAGACGATCGGGATGTAGGCTAAGAAGACAAAGCCGTAGAACTTGGTCATGACGAACGTGGTGACGATGATGATGAGAAGAGAGAGACTAGCCCGTAAGGCCTGAGGCAGAATATCGCTGAAGAGGGAGGAGATGTTCTGCGTATCGTTGGTGATGCGGGTGACATAGGATCCGATCCTGAGCTTCTTTAAATCACTTAATGACAGAGAGAGCACGTGGCTGAAGAGCTCGTTTCTCATATCCCGGACGACCTTCTGACCGATCCTCTTCAAGGCGATGTTGACAAAGAACCCGCCGAAGGAGCCGATGAACCAGAACGCCACATCCAGCAGGATGTAGAACGACATCGATCTCATCGGATCAACGGGAGCGATCTCCCCATTGGTGTAGGCCTTGAGAAAGTCAATCATCTTGGCCGTGATGAGAGGATTCATCATGAAGGCGGCGTTGACGAAAATATCAAGGAAGACGATGAGAATGAACGAGAAAAGGTAAGGGCGGATGTAGACGAAAAGCTTCTTGAGGATGAGCGAATCCCTAAAAGAGTATTGCTTGGTGCTGAAGGTCTCTTCGTTATCCATTTAGCTCACCTCCTTTTCCAGACGCTGGAGCTCGCAGATGTCGTGGTAAAGCATACAGGAACGATAGAGCTCGTCGTGCGTTCCGATGCCGGTAAGATGCCCTTGGTCAAGCACGAGGATCAGATCGGCATCCTCGATCGCACTGACCCGGTGAGCGATGACAAACGTCGTCAGCTTCTTGGTGGATGAGCGAATGTTCTTTAAGATTTCCTTCTCCGTGTCGGCATCGACCGCAGAGAGCGAATCGTCGAGGATCAGCATGCTGGGATTTTTGTAGATGGCCCTGGCGATAGAGACTCGCTGCCTCTGACCGCCCGAGAGCGTCGCTCCCTTCTCACCGACGATGGTGTCGTACTTCTTTTCAAAACCTTCGATGTCGTGCTCGATGTTGGCAAACTTCGCTGCTGCGATCACTTTGTCCATATCGACGACACCAGGCTCCTTCTCGCTGAAGGCGATGTTATCCTTGATGGTTCCCGAGAAGAGGAAGCCTTCCTGAAGCACATAGCCGATCCGCTTTCTTAAGTCATCCTTGCGCCAGTCGTTGATGTCCTTGCCATCGATGAAAAGCATCGCTCGCGGCAGGTTGTAGAGCTTGGGAAGCAGAGAGACGAGGGTGGACTTGCCTGAGCCTGTCCTTCCGATGACACCGACCGTCATCCCAGGCGTCACATGGAGGGTGATGTCTTTGAGAGAAGCGACATCGCCGTCCGGATAAGAGAAGCTGAGATGATTGAATTCGACATCGCCGAGAAGCTGATTCGTCTCCGGGTTATCTCCATCGACAATATCGGGAGCGGCATCTAAAATCGTAGCGATTCTCTTTCTGGCTCCGCTGCCTCGTGAGGCATAATCGATCAAGAGGCCTCCGGCGATCATCGGCCAGATCAGAGCATCGTAATAGCCGATATACGTCGTCAGCTTTCCGACATCCTTCAGGTTGCCGCCAAGAGAAGCGTCATTGTTGATGATGATGTAGGCAGCCAAGAAGTAGAGGATAGCAAACGTCACGCTCAGCAGGATATTGATGCCGCTATCGATCGCCGCCGAGAAGCGGAGATACTTGACCGAAGTGACTCTCGCCTCCTCTGCCAAAGATTGGAAGGAACGGACTTTATCTCTCTCCTTTCGAAAGGCTTTGATGACATTGAAACCCTGAAGGTTCTCCTCCGTATAATCGGAGAGATGTTCAAAGGCATCGTCGGAGATCTTGTAGCGGACCGCCTCCCCTTTTCCGACCACGCCGCCGAAGATGATAAAGAGAACAAGCGGAATTGCCGTGATCAGAGTCACCTTCCAGGCCATCAGCGCCATCAAGGTGAACGAGAGGGAACCTAAAACAACTAGATCCGTCGTGAAGATCAGACCTTCGGTGAAGCACTGCTTGATAGTGGAGAGATCCTGCGTGAAATAAGAGAGCAGACCGCCGACCTTCTTGGTGCTGTAGTAAGCCAAGGACTGCGTCTGGATGTGACGGAACATATCCTGACGCATATCCAGTTCGATCTTGGCTCCGATCTTGGCGGAGAAGAAGCGCCAGCCCATCCTCCCGACGACGATGATGAGACCGATGACAATCAAGGTGATGAGCGTGAGGAAGAAGTCCGTCTGATAGAAGGGAAGGTTGCCTGCGCTGTCGATGGTGAAGCCGTTTTTGAAACCGAAGAAGATCCTCAGCGGATCGCAATTGACGTCACTGAGATAGACGACTTTGCCATCCCGAATGACAGGTCTTAGTCTTCCCAGACTATCGGAGGCGAAGACAGAGATGACATTTCCGATCACGAGGGGAAGAAGAAGCTGAACGATGTCGACCACAGAATCGATCAGAAAGACAGCCAAAAACAGATACCAGTATTTCCGATAATAGCGATTGATGTATTTTCCGAAGATCATGAAAACCTCCTAGATGTGAGAAAAGTTTATTTCTGAGAGGCTTTGCGGATCACGGAAGTGACTTCAGCCTCTAAATCATAAAACAGTGCATTGACGACCTTGGCTTCGACAAGATCGCCGGGTTCGATCGGGAACTTGGAGTAAAGCCTCATCTGTCCGTCAATATCGTCAGGGGCGTAGAGATTGGTGATGCAATGGAAAGAGAAAGACTCTGGATCCTGACCGGTGACAAGGCATTTGTAGGTCTTTCCGATCCGGGCTTTGTTGAGCTGGTAGGAGATCTTCTTCTGCAGCTTCATGACCGCCTGATACCGTTTCCGTTTGACGGCAGCCGGAACCTGATCCCTAAACTTTTCCGCCGGCGTACCTTCCTCCGGCGAGAACATGAAGCAGCCGAGATGATCAAACTTCACTTCCTCCATCTTGGTCAAGAGCTCCTGAAAATCTTCTTCCGTCTCACCCGGGAAGCCGACCATGACCGTTGTCCTAATGACGCTTTCAGTCACTCTGCTTCGGAACTTTTCAATCAAATCAAAGATATCTTTCTCCCTGCCTCTCCGTCCCATCAGCTTCAGGACGTGATCCGAGAAGTGCTGGACCGGAAGGTCGAAGTAAGGCGTGAGGTTTGAGTTCGAGGCGAAGAGATCGATCAGAGAATCATCGACCTCATCCGGATAGAGGTACATCAGCTTGACAAAGTCGAAGCCTTTGTGAGCGATGATCTCCTTGGTCAAAGCGGTCAGATCTGTTCCGATGTCTTTTCCGTACATGGACGTATCCTGTGAGATGACGGTGAGTGATCTGACACCATCCGCCTCCAAGGAATCAAGCTCCTTCTTCAGCGTGTCGAAAGGGACAGAGGAGAAGCGCCCCCGGATGTGAGGGATGGTGCAGAAATTGCAGAAGTTGTTGCAGCCATCCGAGATGCGAAGATAGGCTTCTCTCTTCGGTGAGATGAAGACCCGCTTGGTCGGATCGATGTTGCCTTCAAGCTTCTTGTCTTTGATGAGCTGTTGGAAGAGTTCGCCAAACCGAGGATAGTCCGCTAACGGAATCCAGAGAGCGACTTCCGGCATCTCCTTCTTCAGCTCCTCGAGATAACGGGTGGCAAGACAGCCGGTGACAACGACAGGCTTGCCGTATTCAGACATTTCCAGAATGGCATCGATGCTCTCCTTCGAGGCACTTTCGATGAAGCCGCAGGTGTTGATGAGGATGATGTCCGCAAGCTCGGGATCCGAGACGGTCTCCATGCCGTTTTTGCGAAGATAAGCTAAGATCTCCTCTAAGTCGACCTGGTTCTTGGCACAGCCTAGTGAAACGATACCGATATTCATGATTTTCCTCCCAACAGAAAAGCTAAAACATATGTCAGCAGACAATATTTAGTTTAAAGTATTAACTCTAAAACCACAATTAAGAAGAAAGAATAAAGGCGAAAAATCAGAGATCTTTATCCAGCAGTTTTTCGATGGCCTTTTCGATTTGATCCAAGGGTGTTGTCGGTTCAAACCGTTTGACGACACTTCCCTTCCTGTCGATGAGGAACTTGGTGAAATTCCATTTTACTGAAGGACTGCTTTCCCAAAGCGGATCAATCTTCAGATTGTAAATAGATAGGATTGGTGTCATGTCATTTCCCTTATCAAAGCCAGCAAATTTCTTCTTTCCACAGAGGAAGGCAAAGAGCGGAGAAGCGTTAGTCCCATTGACATCAACCTTTGAAAATCTTGGAAACGTCGTATGAAATTGACTGCGACAGAAAATATCGATCTCTTTTCCTGTTTCCGGAGCTTCTCCGTGAAACTGATTACAAGGAAAATCCAATATTTCAAAGCCTTTGTCCTGATGCTTCTGGTAGAGGCTTTCAAGTTCAGAATACGAGGACGTGTACGTGCAGTGCGTCGCAGTATTGACGATCAAAAGAATCTTTCCTTCATAGAGAGATAGAGGTACATCGTTCAGATCCAAATCTTTGACAGTGATATCGTAAAGCTTCATGCCGGTCATTTCCTCAAAGGATTATACCTTATCCATCTTATAGAGAAAAGAGAGCGGTTCTCTCCGCCCTCTTTTCACCATGAGCTCTCAATTATCTTACCTTAAGAAAACAAATGTACGCGCTTTCATATGGGGATGCTTCAGAGAAGATTGAAAACTGAATCATAGAATTCGTTATTTGACTTTCGAGACTTCAGCAGCTGGCTCGTAAGCCGAGCCCTTATTGGTGATGGTCAGTGTGAACTTCAAATCAAAGGCTGCATCTCTGGTGGTGCTGAATTCCTTGGATTCAGGGAAGGCAGTCTGCATTTTGCCGTTGACCTTCACAGAGATTTCGGAAACGCCGCTTCCGTTTGTCAGAACGGTGAAACGGAAGTCCTTGACGCTGACTGTGTCAGAGGAGAAGGAACCAAAGGCTTTCACATCCACGCTGCATTCACCTAGTGCATTGAGCCTCAGATGATCGTTGAAGTAATTCAGCATCTCGACGGCAGAAGCATCGTCGCCGCCGATCGAGTAGAGCGTAGTTCCCTTCTTGGTGTCGGTGATCTTCTGGATGAAGGTGAACTTGCTTACTTCCGAGAGGAGATTGAAGAGATAGAAGTCATCGGCATCATCAGCTTCCACTGTCTTGACATCCGTGTATCCGCTTGTCAGCTTCTTCTTGAGATCATGAACTTCTCCGGTGGAGAGCTTGACTCTTCCGCCGTGACAATCCTTGAGGCCTTTGTCCTTGTAGAGATCGGCGTTCTTCAGATCGGTGTCGACTTCATAATCGTTGAGGAAATACGAGGTTCCGGCATCGACCTTACGCTTTGTGAATCCTTGGACAGTCGCGTTGATCGCATTCTTTCCATCGTAGTCGACCCCGGTCTTAACCGTGAAATCATAGCTTGAATGCGTTAAGGCCTGATAAGCGTTCAAAGGGGACTGAATCGCTGCTTTAGCTGTGTTAATCTCTGAGTCAGAGATGTAGATATCATGGAGGGCTCTCGGCGTGATGGTCGGAGCTGCTCCGACATTGCGGAAAGTGAGATGATAAGTGAGAGACATCGTGACAGAGCTGACGCTGATGTTCATCGTATAGCGATAGGTGTTGAGTGTTTTTCCTGAGAAAGTGACATACATTCCCGTCTTTACATCTGTTTCCGGCACGTTACCGATTAAGCTTTCCACGATGGGGTGATTGACATATTTGCCAATCAAGGCGATGCCCGAGGAGGCGTTGAAGGAGGTCTGCAGCTGATACTCGTCTGGAACCGCTGTCCTGCTGATAGATTTGAGCTTGGTCTCATCGTATTCAAAGATTGCCTTGGCAAAGGAAGAGGAATCATAGCGGTAATCCTCGCCGACATTCTCAGTTTTGTATTTCGTCACCGTATCATTTTCATCGAAGGAGATGGTGTGCATCGTCGCTCCTTTAAGAATTTCATATTTCGACCCGTCATAGAAAAGTGCCCCGGAATTGGTGTGATTGTCATAGTATCTGACATCGTTGGCACCTTTGACATATTGGGCCCTTCCGGAAGTATCTCCACTAAACGAAAATGAGGAGTAGCTGACGCTCATATGTAACGTATAGTCATACTCATATCCAGGAACGGCTTCACCGATTGTGTTCTCCCTAGCCTTGGCAAAAGCGGTCTTATAGGAATAGAACTGAGCATAGAGCGTTGTGTTCTGCCGAATCACAAGAGGGAAAGTGGCTTCTTGGGTAAAAGCGGCATCAAGATACCAGCCCACAAAGAGATGACCCTCTTTGACCGGATCGCTTGGCTTTTCAAGACTTCCGCCTTCATTGACTTGTTTGGCAGGAATCGATGTTCCTTCAAAAGTCACCGTGAAGGTTTTTACGACGGACTGAGATGGATTCGGTGGGACGGTAGGGGTCTCGGAACTGCTGCTTCCGCCACATCCCGTAAGCAGAGAAGGTAGCAGTGCAAGGACTAATACTTGTTTTTTCATCGATGAACATTCCTCCGCTTCATCTTGTTGGCACTATTGTATTTTTTTTTTTTAAAATCTAGATATTTTTTTACAGCAGTAAAAAGAAGGTGATAGATACGCGAAACGAGTAAATACCTCGCAGGATTCAATATCAGTTACTTTCGCTGATTTGGATCAGAAGGAACGCAGTCAAACTCTCTACGGATAAAACGACAGTAATCGTCGCTTTCTTTAACAATCTTGGTGCAGTGCCGATGACCCTTCCATACATGAATCCGAGCAAAAGGATATTGCTTCTTAAGAACTTTTCTGCCATGACGATAATCCATCTCCTTAGAACCATAAAGAAAGAGACAACGTCTCTGTTCTTCTTCGGAGAGCGAAGGAAGAAGTACGTCAGCGCAGGATGCGATGACGTTCTGCATGCTTCTCAGATCCATCTGAAGAAACTGCTCTGTGATTTTAGACCCGATTTTGACACCGAAGATCTTGTCGATCTTTTTTGTTGCAAAAGAGGGATAACGAATACAGACCCCATGCAGTATATAAAAGATGGTTTTTATGAGAAAAGAAAGGAAATGAGCTTTCTGCCATAAACTACAACCATCGAAAATTGCTTTTTTTATGCGGATATTTTTCTTCAGTAACAAACTTAGCAGAACCACGGCACCCAGGGAAATTCCTAAGGCAAGATCAACTTCATCGATCTTGTTTTCCTTCAGATAACGATAAAGATATTTGCATTCCTCCTCTACCGAATGGAATTCTTTTTCAGAAGCCTTTCCGTGCGAAGAAAAATCAGGAATGATATAGCGGAAAGAATCGCCGAGAAAATCGGCAATCAGAATTTTCATGCACTCCGCCGTGAACATCGATGGGTGAAGCAAGAGGACGACCTGTTTCTTTCCTTTGTTGATGTCAGTGACGACCATAGTCTATAACTCCTTATCTAAACTTAAAACGTTGGTTAGATTTACTTAACTGAAATAAGTTTATCATTCAATTAGAGGGTTATCAACGAAGGCATGTCAAGGGAATCGAATGATGCAGCCTATCCGTGGGTAGTTACAATTAGTTTGCCTCATAAAACAAACAATGATATAAATTTCGTTGTATCATTGTCATTTCGCTAACCTGTGTTAGCACAACCCTTTTAATACAATACGTACGGCAGTGTTTCAAGTTCGTACGGTCTGGGTTGTATTTCGTACGATATTAGATAAAGTTCATACGCGTACTGCTACAGTCACGGCATCGTCAGAGCCGGAAAGGAAAAAAGCGGAGTCTAGCGGTACAGATGCTGTCGATGCAAAAAGAGGTTCAATCCGCTCACCGGAACCATATTCGATTCCAAGAGGATCCCGATGTCAAAATGGATCGACTATCTGAAGTATCTGATGGAGTTCCATTCCGTCACGTCTTCGGCAAGAGACGACAGAAATGCGAGAAGCACGGCATTATACTGGCTCGGCAAGGTGTTCACGGTCCTTGACGGAATCCAGGGCGATGTCGTGCTCAAGGGCAGAGTCTGTCTTAACGAGACCTTCTTCAAGGTCGTCAGAGGCGATGTGCGGAAGAAGGACGGAAAGGAACTGCGAGGCATCTCGAGGAACAGGATATGCGTCGGAGTGCTTACCGACAGCGACAGCTTTGTCGCCATCGCCGAGAACGTATCCAAGCCGTCCAAGAAGAGCACGTTCGAATGCCTTGGCCCGCACATCCGGCCTGGCTCTATCCTGGACCATGACGGCGACAACAGCCATTCTCTTCCCGTCGAGAGACCGCAACTGACAAGCGAAGTCCATACGGCTGCCGAGACGAAGGGACCTGAGGACAAGGACAATCCCCTTGAGCCTGTCAGCAGCATGCATCCGCTGATGAAGAGGTTCATGAGGCAGCACGGAAAATACAGAAGGGAAGACCTCCGCACTGGATGGATCTGATATGGTTTATCCTTGCTGGGTCTGACGGCAGCGTATATGTCAAATTGCGCGGGTTCCTTGTAAGGGCTGTCAGGGTACACCAAGTTGTCAGGTACCGCTCCTGTTTTGGCGGAAAAGCCGGAATTCACTATGAAAACGCCGAAGAAAACGATGAAAACGGAACTGATAGATAGCTGCTCATATCCTCAGTGCAGATAAGCAGCTTTAAATAAAAACGACAATATCGTCTTTTTCAAAAATGCTAAAAAGTTAAAAAAGCTAAATTTCTATATTTTTCCAAAAAAAGCATCTGTGATGACACAAATGTCGCATTTTCTAATATGGTCGAGAAAATGGGATTTGAACCCATGACCCCCTGCTCCCAAAGCAGGTGCGCTACCAAACTGCGCTATTTCTCGAAAAAATGGTGCCCTCGTAGAGATTCGAACTCTAGACCCTCTGATTCGTAGTCAGATACTCTATCCAGCTGAGCTACGAGGGCAGTTGGAGGATCCAGCCGGATTTGAACCGACGGTTAGGGATTTGCAATCCCGTGCGTTACCAGCTTCGCTATGGATCCAGCAACGGAGATTTTAGCACATGCTTTCCTTTTCCTCAACCATATTTTGAATATTTTCAAGCTGTTTCAGATCCGTTTCATCCTGAAATTTTCAGAAAGAAAGCAATGAAACGGCTTGATGCAAAGGTTAGAAGAAAGTCAGCACTGAAGGGTTAAAAATTTTCTCCGGCATAACCCCAATGCTCTGTCTCTTCGTATTCGACATAGACGCGCTCTTTCCTAAGATTCAGCAACTGCTGAAGAGCCGCCGTGATCTTCGCTGTCAGCTTTTGGTAGGATTCAGGATCTGAGGAACCATAGACTTTGACTTCAGCGATAGCACAAGCTTCTTCGCTTCCCTGGAAGAAGAGCTTACGCTGATCTTCAATCTCCACCATCAGCCAGGCTTCGCTCTTTCCTGGAAGCAAGGTGATATCTTTCCCAAGCACAGACTTCAGGGCTTTGCTCTGTGCTTCATCAATTCTGACATTGGTTCTGATCTGAATGTAAGGCATATTTTCATTCTCCTCGTTAGAATAATTATACCTTTTCCGATAGGAGATCGAAGGGATGAACGAAGATCCGTTGTCAGAATCGCTGAATCACGGCCAAAATAAGAACGACAGAATTTCCGAGATCCGAGAACAAAGACAACTGTTTTTAAGATTTTTGCATTCATTTCATCGAAAGAGTATCACCACAGAGGTTCAAATTCGTTATAATGAATGCATCTGAGGAAAGGAGCTTCACCGGATGAAAACCATTTCCGTAATCATCGCCTGCTACAACGAAGAGGAGTCGCTCCCTCTCTATTTCAAGGCTGCGGATGAAGCGCTTGTTTCTTTGAAAGACTACCAGCTGGAATTCGTTTTGGTCAACGACGGATCGAAGGATCATACCCTTGAAGTCATGGAGAAGCTTTATCAGGAGAGAGCCGACATCACTATCGTCAACGAGTCGAGAAACTACGGACAGAATGCTGCTTTTTCTGCCGGTTTAGCTTCCTGTAGAGGCGACTATGTCATCTTCATGGATGCCGATCTTCAGGATCCTGTCACCATGATTCCGATCATCGCCGAAAAATTCATGGAAGGGTATGATGTCGTCAATCCGCATCGGGTCAACCGGATGAAGGATTCTTATTTCAAGCGGAAGACCGCTGGACTCTTCTACAAGATCATCAACCGCTTGGAAGGAAAGAAAGTCATCCCGGAGAACGTCAACTGTTTCCGTGGTATCTCGAGGAGAGTGATCGATGCCATCAACAATCTGACCGAGAAAGATCGCTATCTTTTAAGCGAGATCCCTCTGGCCGGATACAAGACCTGCACCATCGACTTTTCCAGGCAAGAACGTCAGGCCGGAATTTCGAAATATAACATTTCCCGCATGGTCCGATACGCTTTGGACAACATGTCTTCTGCGACCGCTTATCCGCTCTACCTTCCGATCCGCTTCGGACTTTCTAGCCTTGCCGTCTGGTCCTTTGTCTCGCTTGTCCTTGTTATCCTTTATGGCGTAAGCTACGCCGGACTTCTTTCCGGTTATGAAGCCATCAAAGTGACGATGCTGCTTTCCTTCCTCTTTCTAGCGACTTCCTTGATCATACTCTTCATCGGCATCTTAGGCGTGTATCTCCATAACATTCTGATCAACACAAGAAACCGTCCGACCTATTTCATCGATTTCGTCAAACGTCAGGAAGATAAGAAACAACAAGAATAGAACTTCGGAAAACGTAAAATAGGATATGAAAAAGGCACCTTTTCAGGTGCCCGGCTTTCTCTTTTGCTTAACGCTGCACTCTTCCTGAACCATTGCCTTTGGCCAATGTTTCGACTTCATTCCAGGAGACCAAGTTGTAATCCCCTTCGATGGAATTCTTCAAGGCAGAAGCGGCGACTGCTAGCTCGATAGCATCCTGAGAGGAACAGCCTTTTAAGATAGCAGCGATAAGCCCGCCCCCGAAGGAATCCCCACCGCCCACGCGATCGACGATGCGTAAGGCATACTTGCGGGAGGCGTAGAAGTGATCTTCTGTAGTGTCATAGAGCATGGCTGACCAGTTGTTGTCCGAAGCGGAGAGCGATTCACGGAGTGTGATCGCGACCTTCTTGAAGCCGAAGCGGTCAGAGAGGAGCCAGCAGAGACAGCGACAGCGCCGTTTCTGATCCAGTCGGCGATATTATCTAACGATACTCCGCCGGAAGGAAGTAGCTTCGCCTGCGGGAACGGACCATGAATGTCCTTGAAATAAGAGGGCTTGCAGACCGAACCAGGGAAGATCTTGACGATCTTCACTCCCCGCTTCATGGCGTGATAGATCTCCGTCGGTGTGAAGCAACCGGCAAAATAAGGAATGTCATTCTCTAAGCAGAAGTCGTTGACCTCTTCGTCAAAACAAGGAGAGACTAAGAACATCGCTCCCTTGCTGACGGCTAACTTTGCCATCTCAAGATCCAGGACTGTTCCGGCGCCGACAACGGCATCGACATCGCTTTTGATAAGCCTCTCGATCACTTGGTCGGCCTCGGGCACGGTAAATGTGATTTCGAGCCCTTTGATGCCGCCTTTAGAGGCATACGTTGCCATCTTCACCGCTTCATCAGCGGACTTGGCACGGATGACAGCCAGCACACCGGTGCTTACAATCGTATTGATGACTTCCTCAGATTTCATCTTCGCTTCCTCCTAGAACAAGATACAAGAACAATCTTGTATACAAGTTTGACTAGCAAAAGTATAGGTCTTCAGAGAACCGTAGTAAAGCGACTTTTAACGAGTTGTTCCTCTTGTCAGACAATTGTGAAAGGAAAGAAGAACGAGTTGTTCTTCAAAGCTCGATTCCTTCCGTCAGGACATCCTTCTTGGATTTCAGTTCCTTCGGAAAAAGAAGATCGTAGCCAGTCAGAACGAGGGCAAGGAGAATCATCAAGGCCCCGATTCTTAACGTCGTATTGTCATCTCGGAACCAAGTGAAGCCGAAGAGATAGTTGATATAGCCCGTAAGCGAACCGAAGGTGCTAAACAGAGGAATATAGAACTTCTTCGGTTTCACGACAAGGAAATAACAGGCTAAAGCATCTGCCAAGTAGAAATACCGTTCGTGCATCTTCGGTAAGACAAAAGGAGCAAGCAGAGCGAAGAAGAAGGCGATCTCAAAGAAGTCAGAGACCTCAGGCTCCTTCTTTTTCTGATAAAGAACAAGCATCAACACGCCGATGAGAGCAAGTCCGGCAAAGACGGAAGAGGGAATCAGGTAGTTGACGATCGCCTTCTCGTCGCTCATGCTGTCGGAGAAGAAAGCGTAAAGAGTTGGCGCGTTAAGCACAAGATAGGGATAGGAAGCCCCTTGGTTTCCGTAGATCATCAGGATCTGCAGAAAATCCCGTCCGCAGATGGCGCTCGGAAGCGCAAAGAGAAGGTAGACAAGAGGGATGTAGAGGAAGAAGCGAAGCTTCAGCCGCTTCACCAAGACGAGATAAACCAAAAAAGGCAATAAGAAAACACTCTGCAGCTTGAACGCAAACGCACAGCCATAGAGGATCAAACCAGTCCGCTGATGGTTGCCGAACAGATAGTATAACGAAGCCACACAGAACGCCGTGAAGATGCTGTCGCACTGCCCCCAGAACGCGGAGTTGAGCAGGATGGTGGGAAGAAAGAGGGCAGAAGTGTATCCGATCAGCGCCACCCATTTTTCCGAGTGAAGACGATTCAGGCACAATAACAGGATAAAGACGGCAGTGACATAGTCAAAAAGACAGGAGACATACTTCAAAGCGTGGACGAAGGAAAGACTTTCCGGAGCAGGTCGGAAGAGGGAGATGAAGCTAAGCACATACATATAGGCTGGCGTATAGTCCCCGATATCCTCTGCCAGGGCAACTCTGATGCCCTTTTCATAGAAGATGCGGTACCAGCCGACGAGGAAGGCAGCGACATCGTTTGAGACAAAGTCGAACATCGCGATTCTGGAGATGAGACCAAGCAAGGATACAAGAGCAACCGCGATCCAAAACCAGGAGAGTTCAAAGATTTTCCTGCCGTTAGCAAGGAAGCGGTCATATCCGGACCGACATCTCTTTTTCCATCCGTTTGCGTTCATTTTGTTTATCGCTGAAATACGAAGCTATTCTACACGATGAGAAGGGAAAACACAAACTGAGCGAAGAGGAAAAGAAAGGTTACGAAGCAAAGTCAGACGATCATTTCTGCTTGTTTCTGCGGTTGCGGATTGAAAGAACCAAGACGCTGATCTCATGAGCGATAAGAGGTGTGACGGACATCAGAATGGTGATCAGCCACTCGGACCACTTCAGTCCGGAGGTGGAGAAGAGCTTCTGCATGAAGGGAACTTCGACGACGAAGAGCTGCAATCCTAACCCTAAGAAAAAGGCTAAGACCATCATGAGATTGTGATTGCGGAAGACATGGATGACCGAGCTTTCCGGATTGCTCATGCCGACCATATGGATGAGCTCTGCGACAGCCAGAGCGACAAAGGCCATGGTTCGCGCCTGAAGGAGGACCGGAGAGTCGGAGGCAGCGTCAGCGATCTCCGACCACGAGGTGATGCCATTGAGCCAGAAGGCGCTGAAGTAAGCGCATAAGACAGAGAGTGTGATGACAGCGCCATACCCGAGCGTGAGCAGCACTCCGCCGTGGGAGAAGAGCGTCTCATTCTGACGTCTCGGCTTCTGATTCATATTGTTGGGATCTTTAGGATCCATACCTAGTGCGATGGCAGGAAGAGAGTCCGTAATCAGGTTGACCCAGAGGAGATGGATCGCTAAGAACGGAGAAGGAAAGCCTAAGCAGATGACAGCGAACATCGAGAGGACTTCCGCAATGTTGCTCGAGAGCAGGAAGAGAACCGTCTTCCGGATGTTGGCATAGATGCCTCTTCCCTCTTCGACGGCTTTCTCAATTGAAGCGAAGTTATCGTCGGTGAGGACCATATCGGCAGAACCTTTGGCGACATCGGTTCCGGCGATGCCCATCGCGATGCCGATGTCGGCAGCCTTGAGGGAAGGAGCGTCGTTGACGCCATCACCCGTCATTGCGCAGATGTTGCCGTTGGCTTTGAAGGCTTTGACGATAGAGACCTTGTTCTCCGGAGAAACACGGGCGAAGACTCTCACGGTCTTGGCTTTCTCCCGGAGTTCATCAAAGGAGAGCTGGTCGATCTCTTTGCCGGTCAGACACTGATCAGCAGAGTCGGCGATACCGAGATCCTTGGCGATGGCAAAGGCGGTATCCTTATGGTCACCGGTGATCATAACCGTCACAATGCCAGCTTTCTTCAAGGTCAAAACAGCGGGTTTAGCCTCCGGTCTAGCCGGATCGATCATCGCTGTCAGACCGACGAAGATCATGTGATCTTCCTCAATCTTGGTCTCTTTATCCGTCTCCTGATAGGCTAAGGCTAAGACGCGGAGCGCTCGATCGGAGAAAGACTTGTTAGCTTCTTCAATCGCATGGATATCTTCGGGGGTCAAAGTTCTGACGTCGCCGTTCATCAGGATTCGATTGCAACGATACAGGATGCTATCGAGGGCACCCTTGGTGAAGAGAAGGCAGCCTTCTTCCTTCTGATGCTTTGTCGACATTCTCTTGCGGACCGAATCGAAAGGCAGCTCATCGATGCGAGGCAGCCTCTCTTCGAGGCTCTTCTTATGCATGCCCATCGAGTTGGCAAGCACAACAAGGCAGACTTCCGTCGGATCGCCGAAGACACCTTCGTCGACCGTCGCATTGGAGCAGAGGGACATGCCTTTGGCAAGGAAAGAGAGATCCTTCTCTTTGGAAGCTGAAGCTTCATTGAAACTTTCGGAAACAAAGGTCTTTCCATCACAGTAAGCTTCCGTGACAGTCATCTTGTTCTGCGTGAGCGTTCCGGTCTTATCGCTGCAGACGACGGAGACCGAACCTAAGGTCTCGACGCTAGGCAGCTTGCGGACGACCGTGTTGGCTCTGACCATACGCTGAACGCCGATGGATAAAACGATGGTGACGACAGCCGCGAGTCCTTCCGGAATCGCAGCGACCGCCAAAGCGATGGAGCCGAGAAGACTCTCAATCCAAGCCGAGACCATCGTCTGTTCATGATGAACAAAGATGTAGATGATATCGACCGCTAAGACCAAAACGACGATGAGAAGCGTGATCAGACCCATGACGGAGCTGAGCTTCGCCAGGGTTTTCTGTAAAGGTGTCTTATCCTCATCCTGCTGATCCAAAGCGCTGGCGATCTTTCCGATCTCCGTCTTCATGCCGGTGGCGACGACGATCCCTTTGCCACGGCCATAGCTGACCTGAGTGGACATGAATGCCATATTGATCTGATCGCCTAACGCGACAGTGCCGCTGAAGGTGATAGAGGCATCCTTGCTTGCAGGAACGGATTCACCGGTCAGACTCGATTCATTGGCTTTGAGATTGATGGTTTCGACTAATCGCAGATCAGCACCGATGGTATCGCCTTCCTCCAGAAGGACGACATCTCCGGGAACGAGATCTGCCGATTTGATTTTGATTCTCTTTCCGTCTCGGATGACCAGAGACTCAGGGGCCGAGAGGCTCTTGAGGGCATCGAGAGACGTCTGAGCCTTCACTTCCTGAACCATGCCGATGAGGGCGTTGAGAAGAACGACAAGAAGGATGATGACCACATCCGGCCAGTCTCCGATCTCCAGGAAGTCAAACCTTCCGGCTTTGATCGTCTCATAGATCGAGATGCCGATGGTGATGGCGACCGCAATGAAAAGGACATAGATCATCGGGTTGTCCATCTGTTCGAAGAAGATCCGGATCCAGGATTTCCGCTTCTTCTCCTTCAGCTTGTTAGGTCCATGCGTAGCAAGACGAGTTGCGGCCTCCGCACTGGATAGACCCTGATGGACGTCTGTCTTCAGCTCTTCTGCAGTAGCTTCTTTTGTTTTGAGTTCGTACATAAATACGCTCCTTGATCCCATCGTCTCGCGCATTTCCATGGTCTGGTTCCGGATCGTTAGATCGTGTTGACGGTTCCAGACTTAGCTACTCCCGATTCCGTCTTATTATATCTGAAAACGCTTATCCCGCAAGATAATAATGATGGTCTAATGTCGATTTTAAAACTGATAGTTCTTTCTTGTTTTATTGAGTTTTTATTGTAAACGGCTTCTCCAATGAATCGTAAAGTGTAAAAAAGCCCGGTCGAAGCCGGGCCATCGATGCGAATGGAGCAGGCGACGGGAATCGAACCCGCGTGATCAGCTTGGAAGGCTGAAGTTCTACCATTGAACTACGCCTGCGTTTTCAAGCAGATACAATTATACGGAACTTTGTTTTTCAATGCAAGAAGAAAAAAAGCGGAAAACCCGTGGTAAGCGAAGAAAAAAAGCACCTCCATCACCTGTAGATGAAGAGCTTTCTGGTGATGTAGTTATAAACCATGACAACGAGGGTGCGGATGACAAAATCCAGCGGATACGAAAGGAAGGAGATTCCTTTCTTCAGCACAAGGAAGTCATAGAGGAAATATTGTGTCCCGATGCCGATGAAGAGCCCGATGATTGCCAGAACCAGGAAGGCAGTCATCCCTTTCACACTCTTTCCGGTATTTGTCTTTGCCGCGCGGTAGACCATGAAGGTGGACATCAAATAATTGATGATCACCCCGATGATGAAGCCACCGGCGGTGGAAATGCCAGTGACATACCCGGCCGTGTTACCACGGAAGAGGACAAACTGAAGCAGATAACAGGTCAGGAAATCAAAGACCCCGGCGATGAGTCCGACAAGAGCGAAGCGGAAGATTTCCCAGAACAGCTTGTTAGAATACGTCATCCCTTCCGCTTCAAGATGATAGATGAGGAAATCATAGAGACAGACAGGAAGTGTAGCAATCAGCACACAATACTCTCCTTTAAAGTGAAAACCATTAGCGAAGAGAGCGATGACAATGAAGGCTAAGATGCCAAAGAGAGCGAAGATAAACTCAGCAAATAAGGCTTTTCCCTTTTTGCTGGCACTTTTTCGTTTTTCCTTAGATCCAAAGAGATACATCAGAGCAAACGCTAAAACAGTCAATATCCCTCCAGAAATCGCAGAGGCTTTTAAGAGTGAGACAGAGTAAGAGAATTCCCGTCCTTCCGAATAGGTGAGGGATTGAAAATCCCCGTCTTTCAGCGGAAGAGCTCCCAAGCTGACAAAACAATACGTAGCAAGAGAAAGCAAAAGAAGAAGCGAACCTTCCATAAGGAGGGTAGAAAAGAAAGAACCTTTTTGTTCTGTTCTTTCTTGGTTTTCCAATCGGTAAGTCAGCTGTTTCATTCTGCTTTTCATGATTAAAATTATAAGCCATCCAAAACAAAAATAAAGAAAGTGATGAAATTGCCTTTGAATCTCGCTATAATGTATTGGCTTTGGAGCGATACCCAAGAGGCTGAAGGGGTCGGTTTCGAAAACCGATAGTGGTGAAAGCCAGCAAGGGTTCAAATCCCTTTCGCTCCGCCATCAAGAGAAAAAAAGCCCTTAACTAAGGGCCTTTTTATTTGAAATTTCGAAAGCGGCGGTTAAACGACGGAAAAAAGGTAAAACTTATTATTCAATATCGTTGACAACACATCCTAAGAAAGAAATGCTTGAAAAGGATGAAGTTATACCACTTAAAAGGAATTCCGACCCGCAAAACAGCCGGCCAGAATATGCCGTCAAAGAAAAATATTTCGGATCAGAAAAATGTTATGATCACACAGATTTTCATAATAAACATAGCAATTATAGGGAACTGGATGATGAAGATATCGTGAAACTAAATGCGTTTGCAAATAAGAGAACTAAGAAGAGGATGATAAAGTTAAAAAAGAACTAAAAAATAGATCTGCTCCTAGGGCACGCGCACCCGTTAAAGACGGAACACAGATCTATTTGATTACATTGTATCCATTTTCGGTTGGAAAGTCAATAGGGGAGGAGGTTGTTCAATGGCTTGGTACTGTATTGTTCTGATCGTTTACGCTGTCTTTGCGATAGTCATATCGTTGCTGTCTGTATTTATCAAACCTCTCAGGATGATCGCCAAGGGCTTTTGGATCACTCTCCGATTTTTCGTGGAGATCGTCTATCTTTCCTTTGTCTGGTGGTGGCTTTCCCTTCTTCGTCTGCTTGCAAGGAAAGAACCTTTGAGGTGGTGGCTTTTCAGAAGAAAGCCGTGATAATCCCCGGCGGAAAAACGGAGGAAGCACAACAATAAAACGCTCTTTTAGTGACTGAAAACACCTTAAAACCATTGATAAACCACCTAAAAACAAGCAAAACTAGCGTTATTTATTATAGTATCCCGTCCCTTTCGATTCACCATTTTCGTGAATCTGCCCGAGCAATCGGGCTTTTTTAATGAAATTATTGAATCCGAAGGTAAAACGGCAGACTTGCTTCCTATGGATCACCGTCCGATTAGATATGCAATAGCATTCTTTCCAAGGCAAATAAACAAAAAGACCCATGCCACTATCAAGTCTACCGACTTGAGTAAGTAACGCGGTCCATGGGTCTAATTGAAATCCTATCAAGGATCTCTGCATCTGTCAACTATAAATGGTTCAGCTCTAGGTCTAGTGAAGCTTTTTAACATGCGAGTGTTGAGCTATCGCAATTGCCTATAAACTATCCCCAACAAGCGATAAATAGGAAAAGTGAATTTATAGCTTACGTTAAAGATGGCACCACAGGGAATGTTTTTCCTAGTCAGCTTTACAGGTGTGTTTTAGTTTATAAGAATCGGTGCGCCTTCTGAAAAGCGAAAGGTTTACTGAATTGAAACGTCTTATCCGTTGATTTTGCCAAGCAGATCACGGGTCGCCTGACCATCTTGTTCATAGAGAATCGATGTGATTCCGACTTTCGTGGCAGCATGTGTATTCAGTGGGCTATCGTCGATGAAGATGGCATCCTTGGCATCAATCTGACAGGCTTGAAGCACACCGAGAAAGGCGCTCTCCTCCGGTTTAATGAGACCGGAAGAATACGAGATGTAGGTCTTTTCAAAGACATCCTCGATCTGATAGAGGCGCATCAGATGCTCGACGATGAAGTCCGGTGCGTTGGATAAAAGAATGATGCGATGTCCTTTCTCTTTTAAGGATCGTAAACAGGAAACATACTCCTGATGAAGCTTGGGTCCATAAAGAAGCTCGTGTTCCACGAAGGCGTAATCGAAACGGAAATCTCTGGCGATATCCTTCATGATCTGCGCGAAGGTCGTCTGACCCAGGTCGCCGGGATGGCAGTAATGATACGTCAGTTCCGAAGCTTTTTCCTTGCTGACATACTTCTGAAAGAAACGATCCGCATTGCGGTCGACAACGACACCGAAGAAATCGGAGATAATCACTTTTCTGTTCATGGGTATATTCTACGGGTTCAGGCGATGAAAGCAAAGAGTGTTTCGTTTTGCCAGGAAAAAAGGTACACTAATGACACGATGAAAAACAACCGTATGCCGGAGGTTCTGATCTCCAAGGCGGACCATACTACGACCGACGACAGCGAAGAGCTGGCTTTTATCGATTATCAGGAAAACGTTACCCGATCCAAAGAGGCGAAGAGAAACCGCATCATCCTCATCGTTTTGAGTGTGGTCGTCTATCTGCTTGGCATCGGTCTCTTTGCCACCATCGTTCAGACCGTCTATCAGATGAACCATCTTGCCGGAATGATAGCGGGTTTGGTTCTTCTTGTCCTCTATACGATCTGCTTCATCATCGTCGTGGTCGAGATCTTCTCCCGCCACTCCTTCGACATCGAGTATAGAAGGCTACAGAAAGGTCATTACTCTGAGCGCACCAACAACAAAGTGCGTTGGGAGATCGCCTCCAACATCGCCGAGCAATCCTCTGTATTGGATTATCTCGATAGACAGGAGAAGAAAGAGTATCTTTCCGCCGCTGTGCTTCAGAAAGTCAACGCCTTTGAGAACGTCATCAGCCTCGTGCAGCAGAACAACGGTCATACTCCTTCGATCCATTCCAAGGATTCCACCAACCTCGCTCTGTCTCTCTCTATCGTCATGAAGAAAGACGGCGTGATCTATAAGAAGGCAAAAGGCATCATCCTGAAACGAGCGATTGCCACAGGCTCTCTGACCGCTCTCTCCCAGAACCCCTATATGGATGCCGGTGTCGTCGTGGTGAAGAACCTCCAGCTGATCAAAGATCTGATCTGGCTCTATGGCTTCCGTCCTACCAATGCAGAGATGAATAAGATCATGGGCAGAGTCATTCGCAACGTCTGCATCGCCATCGGTCTCAACACCTTGCCGAGCAATTCCCGTTGGGCGGGCAAGATGTTCCGGGATTCCAACAATTTCTGGGCGCAGCTTTTAGGACAGGCGCTTGATATGGGCGCTCAGTTCTTAGGCAACGGGGCGATGACCTATATGGTCGGGAAATACACGGTCAACGCTCTGATGCGGGAATACCGCATCCAGGAGATCTTCCGGGTACAGGATCTCTCTGCTTATGAGATGGAGATGACCTCAGCCAACATCCATGAACTCAACGATGAGATCAAGGAAGAAGTCAAGCAGATGGGAAACAGACCCGAGGAAAATTCCGTCCTTGCGGAACAGCAGAAAGAGATCAAAGCTCTATCCGAAGGAAAAGAGAAAGATCATCTTTGGTTTGATATCTTCCACTGGTTCGATAAGAATGAGCCTGAGAATGCCAAGACGAAGACAGAGAGGTAACATAATACTATCAGCTAAGCAATTTTCACTTGAGGAGGAAACGTATGGAATGGAAATTCAAAGGCGTGGCACAGGAGACTAAACATCCCTTTCTCAACTTCTATGTCGCCCATTACGATGTCGTCAAAGAGGACGGAAACCTCCGTCAGCACACCTATTACCTCGCTTCCCGCAGCACGAAGGAAGAGGATCTGAGAATCCACACCCAGGACTTTGAGAGACGGGCAGACGGCGTACTGATCGGTGCCTACCTCATCAAGGATTCGATGCTTTACCTGCTTTTGGAACATCAGTTCAGACCGGCGCTCAATCATGATGTCCTCTCCTTCCCAGCCGGATTATGCGATAAAGAAGATCGTGATGTCCGCGAGACCGCCTTTCGTGAGCTGACAGAGGAGACCGGCTATTTCGCCTTGGATGCTGAGGTTCTACTTCCGCCTTCTCCTACTAGCGAAGGCCTGAGCGATGAATGTAACAGCGTCGTCCTCTGTCGCTTGGCAGAAAAAGGGAAGGATCACAAAGAAGAGTTTGAGGACATTCAGGCTAGACTATATTCCGCTACGGAAGTCAAAGCCCTCCTTGAGGATCCGAGTGTTCTCTTCTCTAATTCCGCAAGACTATTGATCCTCTATCTATTGGAAAGATTCCGTCAGGCATAAGCGAAGGGAAACCAAAATGGAAAATACGAGAAAACTGTTGATCGTCGTCGATATGCAGAACGATTTCATCACGGGAAGCTTAGGGACAAAAGAGGCTCAGGCAATCGTTCCTAAGGTGGCGGAGAAAATCAAGTCCTACGATTTAGCCAACGTCTTTGCTACCCGCGACACCCATCGGAAAGACTATGCCTCCACCCAGGAAGGAAAGAACCTTCCTGTCGAGCACTGCATCAAGAATACCGAAGGCTGGCTCTTCCCCAAAGAGATTGAGAAAGCGCTTGGCGACTGCAAGAAGTTCGAGAAACCGGCTTTCGCCTCGTTAGCCCTCTGCGATGAGATCCGCAGGATCCATCGCCGTCAGCCGATCGAGATCGAGATCGTCGGTCTCTGCACCGATATCTGCGTTATCTCTAACGCCCTCTTGCTCAAAGCCTTCCTTCCGGAAGTCACCATCTCCGTCGATGCTTCGTGCTGTGCGGGTGTCACTCCAAAGAAGCACGAGGCAGCCTTGCTGACGATGGAATCCTGTCAGATCAAGATCAAACGATAGAACTTGATCTGCTGATCTTTCTTCATCGTAACTGCTTTCTGATTTTCAGAAGCATTGATTTCTGGTACCTAGGGGTTTAGTGTATTCCTGATAGGAAAGAAGGAATCACTATGGAGAAACGGGTCATCGGAGTCGATATCGGCGGTACGAGCATGAAGTACGGGCTTGTCACCCCTCAGGGCGCCTTGCTTTGGAAAGAGAAAGCCTTCATGCAAAGCTTCACGGATGGAAGAAGCGCGATCCGCGCACTTTCCGATATGATCGCCGGTTCCTTAGAAAGCACGCAGACCACGATCGATGGAATCGGCATCGGCTGTGCCGGAAGCATCGATTCCGAGCACGGCATTATCGATTACTCCAATAACCTCGGATGGCACAACATCCCGATCCGTCAGATGATGGAAGATTACTTCCGTGTGCCTGTCCGCATCAGCAATGACGCCAATGCCGCCTGCTTAGGAGAGAGCGCCTTCGGCGCGGCAAGAGGTCTGAAGGATGTCGTCCTTCTGACCTTAGGCACCGGTGTCGGATCCGGATTTGTTCTCAACGGAAAGCTTTATGAAGGAAAAGAAGGAAAAGGCGCCGAGTTTGGTCACACGGTGCTTGTCGCTAACGGGCGTCCCTGCACCCGCTCTCGCAAAGGCTGTGTGGAAGCCTATTGCTCTGCCACTGCTTTAATTCGTCGGGCGAAAGAAGAAATCGGAGTACATCCAGACTCTCTGCTTGCGAATGTTCAGCCTTTGAACGGAAAAGCCATTTTTGATGCGTCACGTCAAGGTGATGAGATTGCACGCCATGTCATCGATGAGTTCTACTTCTATCTGAAAGAAGCTGTCCTCAATCTGATCAATATCTTCCGTCCGGACGCCATCCTCTTCAGCGGCGGCCTCTCTCAGGAAAAAGAGAACCTGACAGAGAGATTGAAATCGTTGCTTGAACAAGAACATTACGGTTTTGGAAACGGACCGAAACCGGACATCCGTATCGCCGCTTTAGGGGAAGATGCCGGCATCATCGGCGCTGCCTGTCTGGCTCTTGCGTAAGTGTCTTTAGATGGCTTACGAAACCTCGCTTACCTCCTGCTGATTCAGGATGTTAAGGAAGATGTCGGTGAGCTCTGGATCAAACTGAGTCCCTCGGCCTTCTAGGATGATTTTCTCTTCCTCTTCTTTCGGGTACGCTTTTTTATAGGGCTTCTCGCTGATGAGAGCATCATAGACATCCGCTAATGCCATAATCCGAGCCTCTAAAGGAATCTCTTCCCCTTTGAACTGATTGGGATGGCCTTTTCCATCCCAACGCTCATGGTGATCTAAGGCGATATTTCCGGCAACCTTTAGGAAGGCCTCGCTCTGAACGCCCTTGAGCGTCTCATAGACCATCTCATAGCCCCAGATCGTATGTTTCTTAATCAGAGTAAACTCCTCGGGAGTAAGCTTTCCGGGCTTAAGCAGAATGGTATCCGTGATTTTGATCTTACCGATATCATGAAGCGGAGCAGCTTCTTGGATCGATTCGACATAGCTTGGATCTTTGATGCGGGGATCCTTCCTTCTGACAAGCTCCTGAACCAGGGATGAGACAAGCTCCTCTGTCCGTTTGACATGCTCACCGGTTGCGACATCTCTTTCTTCGATGAGATTGGCCATCCCCATGATGACCGTCTTCTGTGCCTTCGCCATCTTCTCCGCTTCTCTCTTCCGATACAAATGCTCCTTCATCTCGTTCATCCGAACGAACGAGAGTGTATTATCAAGAAGCGTGCCGACGAGAAAGAACGAGAGCGCATTGAGCAGATTGCTCTGAAAGACCTTCGGACTGGATAGGTAAAAGGAAGTCAGGATAAAAGAAGGATGACAAGAGCTAAGACCAGTTCTTTCCAAAGGATGGTATCCGAAAAGAGAAGCGGTAACGCGACAAGCAGGACCATGAACGTCACGGCAGGATACTCGTTTCCTCCACTCTGAAGGAAAGCGACAAATCCACCGTAAAGAAAACCTAGTATCGAGATCAGATAGCAGAAGATCATCACGGTCAGGTAGGCGTGCCTCTTCAGCTTCCGATACGGAAAGAGAACGAAGAACAGCGAGGTCAGAAAGAGGATGAAGTAGAGCCAGAACCGGACGAGGTTGAACGAGATGAAAAGATAGTAGATAAAGCTGAAGATACCAAACGCCATCTGAAAAAGACAATGGCCCGTAAAGAGCGGATGTTGGCTAAGGCGATCCTCGACTCCTTGATCTCCTCATACTCGTCTTTCTTCGCTCCGTTGCGGAGAAGAAAATCAGCGAATCGTGACGGCGAAGCAATGCGGCTGTTTTTAAGCATGATGCAGTTCCCTTTTCCATAATAAAACACGCTGTCGCCAGAAAAAACAGCGTGAAACAGACGTCAGCGTCGGATCTGAGAGATCAAAGAATAGATCTTCTGCTCAATGTCCCCGTCGTTAAGAAGCGTCTTCGCTTCCTTCGTCTCGATCAGCCTTAACCGCTGATGGCTGGCTTTTGCCTGGTACATGGCATAGTCGGCAAGCCGGATCGCCTGCAGGTTGTTGCTGAGATCGAAGGCACCATTCTCTCCGTATTCTAGATGAACCATGCCGAAAGCGGCAGAAAGCGAGAACTGGTAATCCTTGAATTTTTCCTGAGCCAATGACTCGAGATGATCTTCGATCTGATAAAGGAAATCCAGAGCTTTCTCTTTTCCGTTCTGTGCCAAGAAGAAGAATTCATCGCCGCTTCTCCGATAAAAGATGATGCCGATGCAGGAGATGTGGATGAGGTACTGAGCAAGATCCTGAAGGACAAGATCGCCGAAGCTATGACCATAGGTGTCGTTGATCAGCTTGAAGTTGTTGAAATCGAAAAGACAGAGGTACGACTCCTTGCTGTTTTTCTTCAGGTGGTCCTGAAGCACCGAGTAGTTGAATAGCCCCGTCAGCCGATCTTTGAAGGAGGCGTGTAAGAAGAGGTTTAGATCAACACCGCTGACCGAGACGTAAGAGATGATGAAGATGCGAGAGTCTGTCTCCTCATCGTAGGACATATCCAACAGCAGGTTGAACCGCTTGTCCTGATTTAAAATCGGTAAAAGGAAGGATAGCTTCCGATGGTTCTCTTCGCTCCGATGCATCGTCTTGAGCACTTCTTCCTGATACTGACGGTAGCCTTTCCCTTCGCAGATCTCACCGTGCGGGTCGATGATCTCGACAAGCTCGCGGAACGTGCTGACTCTCTCGAGTCCGAAGATGCTGAAGTTCGAGACATAGAAAAAGAATTCCTCGTCCTCCATCTGATCGGACTCCTTCAGACAGGCGATGACTAAGTCGGAACTTCTTTTCAGAAGCCGGTATGTCTCTTCCTCTAAACCTCTTTTCATCAGAAATATTATATGGTGTTCATGATCTGAAAAGCAATCTCCCTTTCGGCAGTGGTAAGGATAAAAAACGTGAATCGGCAAAAAAGATTAAGGACGGATGAGCAGACCGCGGATGCAGGAGCGGTTGCGGCCCGAATTCTTGGCGATATAAAGGCAGCGGTCGGCTTCATTTAGCGCTTGGCCGAAAGAGAACTTCATCCCGGCCGGTGTCAGACAGGCACCTAAGGAGATGGAGACCTTGATCTTGTTGTCCAGACCAGAGACTTTTAAGTCAAAGACGGCTTTCCTGACCTTTTCCATCTTGTTGACGGCGTCGTTTTCCCCACTCACATTCATCAAGAGGACGAACTCATCTCCGCCCCACCTTGTCAGCTTCAGGTCCTGATCTTTGAAGGCTTCCCTTATCGCCTGCACGACACCGCGGAGCACCTTATCTCCTTTGAGATGGGAATACGTGTCGTTGAAGAGCTTGAAGTGGTCGATGTCAAACATGAAGAGGGCAGTAGGAGCATCAAAGTTCCTGCCTTCGTACTTCGAGATGAAAGCGTGAAGGCCGTTTCGGTTCCAGCAATAGGTCAAGGGATCATAGTTTGACGAGAGCATCAGCTTCTCGTTCTTGTTTTCGATGAAGTGCTGTTGACAGCGGATATAGAAGAAGATCGCATGGATCATATAGGAGGCAAATAGGTAGATGACTCCGACCAGGATGTACTGATGAATCTCGTTGACCGTGTAGAGTTGATTGAGCCAGAGGGCGGAGGTGATGATCTCGCTTCCGATGATGAGAGAGACGATGATCTGATCCGTGTAGTATGCGATCGGGCAGACCGCGATGACAGCCGTCCAAAGGATGGAAGGTGAGATGGTCCTCGATTTGCTAAGCTGGGCAGTAGCTGCGTCGTTGGCAAAGAAGAATATCATGCCGAGCGTCAGCGCCAAAACATAGACATCCTCGATGATGCGATCTGCGATAGGCTTCGCTTTTTTTGAGAAAAGGGAGACCCAGAAATAAATCTGAAGACCGAGCGAAGAAAAGAGGAAGATGAGCTGAGCGGCGGCAGCCTGTGGAGCGGATAAGAAACGTTCGATATAGGTGCTGGCCGGACCTTCGAAGGCGGCCTGGATGAGATAGAAGAGGATGACGCCGGAGACGATCAGAGAGACCATGCTCTCGATGAAGATTGAGTTGCGGGCGAAATCCTGACGGATCTTTTTCAGTCCGTCCTTATCGAGAGCAAATTCCTTGACGGCATTCTTCGGAAGCAGGTAGAGATGGCGGGACATTTTCCTGATTTTGCGCTTTGTTTCCATAAGTATAGAAATTGCTAATACTATACTTATCTGCCCGATTTATTTCCATCAAAGTTCTGACAAAGAGGGAAAAGATGTCAAGACGAAATCGCCGTCTTTTCTCCTTTGAAGTTCTTGAGATAGTCGATGAACTCCTTCTCCGGAAGAGGCTTAGCGAAATAATAACCCTGAATCATGATATCCGGGACCGCTTCCCGAAGGAAATCCAGGTCACTTTTCTCTTCCAGGCCTTCCTGAATCAGGGATTGACCTGACTTGGAAAGCGAGGAGATGAGACCATGATAAAAAACCTTCGCCTGCGGGTATCGCTTCGCATTGCGGAGCAAGGAGATATCCAGCTTGACGTTGCGGAAAGGAATCCGATCCAAGATCGCATAGTTGGAATAGCCTGATCCGAAATCATCGAGCGAGAAGCTAAGGCCTGCATCCATCAGGATCCGAAGGTTGGAGCGACTCGAAAGAGCCTCATCGACAGCGGCGCTCTCCGTGATCTCGAGGTTGATGAGCTTCGGATCGATATGGTAACGCTCCATCTTCCTGAGGATGTTGACCGCGAGATTCTCGTTGTAGAGCTGATAGACGGAGAGATTGACTTCCAAATAGCGCAGAGAATAGGTCTGAAGGATGCCTTTTGCGATGAAGCGGCAGGCTTCCTCATAGACGAGGTCGCCGACCTCGTTCATCATGCCGGTCTCTTCGGCGATGGGGATGAACTCTCCCGGTGAGATAAGACCAAGCTCCGAATCGTTGAGACGGCAGAGCGCTTCCGCGGCTACAATCGTATCTGTCTTCGCCGAGTAGATCGGTTGATAATACAAGACGAAGCTGCGATGAAGAATTCCTCTTCGGATGGCTTTTTCAACTGCGATCCTTCGCTTGATACCATAGATGTAATCGATGCCATGGAAGCGGATTTCAGCATTTAGCGGATCCTCTCTGGCTTCGATCAGGCTTGTGACCATCTCCCGATCGGGAAGCTCATCCGGAACTTTGCAGATCGTGACGGAGCAGGCTAAATGGTAGGAGACATCGCCGAAGTGATACTCTTCCTTGAGGAAGCTGTACAGCTTTGTTTTGAAGGCGCCGCTGCTCTTTTTCCTCTCTTGACCGAGGATGAGGGCAAAGCAGTAGGGCGTGACGCGATAGACATCGAAAAGATAAGGCATCACCTTGAGATGCTTCGCGAGGTAAGTGATCAGCTCATCGCTCTGCGACTTCATCATGACACGGGAAAAGTGAGAAAAGTTGTCAAGTCTTATAATCACCAGCGTGAAGGAGTGACCGGTGTGAATCAGCTTGTTCATATCTCCTTCGAAAGACTCGCGGTTTGCCAGTCTTGAGATGGGGTCGATAAACTTGATCTGATCCTCCATCGTGATCATGATTCCTGCCAACGTGATCGTCTCCGTGATCATCTCAACCTGATAGGAAGGGAAGACGTACTGGATGATGACACCGGCGTAGGTGATGCTGAAAAGAACATAGAGGGAGTAACGGATGTTTTTTCTGAGCGACTTTGCCGCGAGGAAAAACAGGATGAAACCGCTGATCGAATAGATGCCAGCCACCAGATAAGAGAGCCAGAGCAGATTCCCTCGCTCATAGACATACAAGCCATCGATAGGCGTGTAGTGCCAGAAGTAACCGAAGAAAGGGTTGAGAATCGCCATGACAAAGATAATGAAAGCGGGCGAGCCATAGATGGCATAGACCCACCATTTCCTCCAAGTCAGAAACGAAGTGAATTCCAGAATGTAGAGGAAGAGCAGATAGACCGTTGCGACATGCCCGAGGAAGTATAAGGTGTTACAGACTTCCCGCAAGTTACAGATGAGATCCTTCCCGTTCTTGGTGTTGGAGATGAACTGAAACTCCCAGCCCCCGATCGCAAAGACAGTGGTGAGAAGAACGAGTGAGAGCAGTGAAACGAAAAGCTTTTTGTGCGTGCGGTTCAGCCCTCCTGCCAAAAGGCTGTAACCGAGCAAGAGGATGAGAATCGCCAGAGCGGCATAGTTAAAGCTGTTGATCAGATGCGGGTTTGAGATATTCATAAATAAGTTCCTCTACATTCGAAGGCGTACCAGATTTTCCTCTGCAACATCACGAGTATTCTAGCAGAGTAATCGATTGAAGTTAAGCAATTCTTTAAAACTGCCAAAGAAAAGAAACAGATATTTCATCTTTAAAAAATCCAAAGCATCAAGAGACGATTCAAAGATAACGAAGATCGATAAAACGAAAGGAAACAAGAGAAACCTATCGTCTCCAACAGAAAACGGAGAGGCCGCCTAAGCAGCTTCTCCGTTCGTTTTCTCTTCTTCCACAGCGATGGAGTGAATGGTGATCTGATCCCCTTCGACAAGATAGGTGTTACCACCTTGACACCTTGGACAGGTGCGACCCGTCTTCATGGTGTCATAGGTCTCCTTGCAGTCTTCGCAATAAGAGATGGCCTTCATCTCTAAGACGGTCAGTTTGCATCCCCTCATATGGGCGGATCGGTTTTCGCAGGCCCAGACCCAGACATCCTTCAGATAGGAAGGGATGACGCCGGAGACCTCTCCGATCTCCAGCGTCACGCCCTTGACAGCATCGATATGTCTTTCCTCTGCGAAGCGATCGATTTCCTTGATGATGTGGAAGGCGATGCCAAGCTCATGCATCAGCGCTTGATTTCCGGAACGGCGTAGCCGGTGTCCTTGTTGGGGGACACCTTGTAGGCTTTCTGGAACTCACGTCTTCGCTTGGCCATCATCCTGGCTTCCTTAGAACCGGAGTGCAAGAGAATCTTGACCGAGCGCTTGAGGGCATAAGGCAAGAGACCGGCGATCTTATCGTCCGCATTTCTCATGCGGCTGGCCTTCGGATGGTCACGGAAGAGATGGATGGCATCGAAGTCGCACCGCGTGGTGCAGATACCGCAGCCGATGCACTTGTTGGGATCGACGACGGAAGCACCGCACTGGAGACAGCGGGCGGTCTCCTTCTTCACCTGCTCCTCGGTGAAGGTCTTATGGGCATCGCGGAAGGAGTTCTTGTGGTCGATGGATTCCTCCATGCCGACGCTCTCTCTTCCGGCGTGATCATAATCGTCGAAGACGAGATCCTGCTTGTTGAGTTCAAGGAAGTAACGTCTGTCTCTGCCGATGGTCAAAGAGGCGTGGTAAGGTGAGACGTGACGAGCCAATGATTCAGCGGCTTCGTGGCCCTGACCGATGGCATCGATGACGAACTTCGGACCGGTGAAGACATCGCCGCCGACGAAGATATCCTCATCTGCGGTCTGATAAGTGAACTTATCGGCGATCGGATAATTGCCGTGCCAGAAGGTGACCTTGGTATCCTTGAGCAAGTCGCCCCACTCGATGGCCTGACCGATGGCGAAGACGATCTTGTTGGCTTTGACGGTGAGGGTGGTGTTCTCATCATACTTCGGACTGAAACGCTTGGTTTCCGGATCGATGGTGGAGAGGCACTTCTTCAGCACGATGCCAGAGACATGTCCCTTCTCATCGACGAGGACTTCCTTCGGACCCCATCCGCAGTGGATGGAGACATTCTCTTCTTCCGCCTCAGCGATCTCTTCCTTGGTGGCCGGCATGGTCTCTCTCGATTCCAGACAGTACATCGAGACTGAGGAAGCCTTGAAGCGGTGTGCGGTTCTGGCGCAGTCGATCGCGACATTGCCGCCACCGATGACGACACAATCCCCTTCGATGACTTGATTCTGATTATCGTAGGCAGAGTGGAGGAAGTCGAGAGCAATCTCGGTTCCTTCTGCGGTATCGTGAGCGACGCCCGGACGTCTTCCGCCCTGGCAGCCGATCGCGATATAGAAGGCTTTGTAGCCCTGCTTCTTTAAGTCCGCGATGGTGATATCCTTGCCGACATTGACACCGGTCTTGATCTCGACGCCGAGATCCTTGATGATCTCGACTTCGGCATCGATGACATTCTTCTCCAGCTTGTAGGAAGGGATGCCATACATCATCATGCCGCCGGCTTTCTCATTCTTTTCAAAGACTGTCGGATGATAGCCCATGACTGCGAGGTAGTAAGCGGCAGAGAGTCCAGCTGGACCGCCTCCGATGATAGCGATCTTCTCTTCGAATTCACCGTTGACTTTGGCGACGACTTTCTTCGGCATGACTCTCGTCGACTTGTCGAGCTCTCGCTCGGCTAAGAACTTCTTGACATCATCGATGGCGACAGCGGCATCGATGTTGTTTCTGGTGCAGGCCTTCTCGCAGCGCTTATTGCAGATTCTTCCGCAGACCGCCGGGAACGGGTTCTCGCGGCGGATGAGCGCAAGCGCCTCTTCATAGCGACCCTGATTTGCCATCTTCAGATAGCCTTCGACAGCGACGTGGGCCGGGCAAGCCGTCTTGCAAGGAGCCGTACCCGTCTCATAAGTGTTGTATCTGGCGGTGTCGCGGTAGTTTTCATCCCAGGCATACTTGCCCCAACGGAGATTGTCCGGAAGCGGAGAATGAGGATACTTGACCTGACCTTTGCTGGTGCAAAGCCTCTGACCTAACTTGACCGCACCGGCCGGGCAGGATTCGACGCAGCGCCCGCAGGCGACGCAGTTCTTCGGATCGACCTTCGCCGTATAGGCGCTCCTGGAGAGGTTGGGCGTGTTGAAGAGCAACGAGGTTCTTAAGGCGTTGCAGATCTTGACATCGCAGTTGCAGATATCGAAGATGTGATCCTCGCCGTCGATGTTGGTGATCTGATGGACATAGCCGTTATCTTCCGCCTTCTGGAGGATGGCGATAGCCTCCTCTTTGGTGATGTAGTGCGCACGTCCGGTCTCGACCGTGTAATCGGCCATATCGCCGACCTGGATGCACCAGTCGTTCGGATCGTCGATGCAGCCTTCGCCGAGCTTGGCTCGGCTGTAACGGCAGGAGCAGATACCGGCAGAGAGGTGGCCTTCATACTTCTTCAGCCAATAGGAGATCTTCTCCAGCTTGACCGACTCATTGTTGGAAGAGATGGCTTTCTCGACCGGGATGACATGCATACCGATGCCATCACCGCCTTCGGGTACCATCGGGGTGATGCTCTTGAGCGGAGAGAAGGTCATACGTTCGAACGCACGGGCGACAGGAGGGTTCTTCTCGATGCGATCGATGGAGGAGTTGAAAAGCTCCGCGGAACCGGGGACGAAGTAAGAGAGACGATAGCGCTTCTCATGCTTCGGGTTAGCACCCGGAATCGGTCCATTATCATCGTAGCAATCATAGTAATCGTACTCGATGATGCCGTGCACAGCGAGAAGATCGACGGTCTCTTTATAAAGGATAGGATCCATCTCACGATGCTTCTTAACGGCTTTGTACATCTCTTCGAAGGTGTACCACTTTCTCTGCTTGATGGCTAAGAGGATATCGACTTCATCCTCGTTGAGCATCTCGCGGAGCATCCAGTATTCCGGACAGGTGGAATCCGGATGGCCGAGCTTGGTCTCGACATTGTCGGTGATTTTCTTCGCCAGCTTCATGTACTTGGCAAAGACCTTCTTCTCGGCAGGAGTCTTCGGCTCTAGTCCGTCCCATCTCGACTTGGTTTCAGGATTCTGACTGTAGATCTCAGGCATTGTTCATTTTCTCCATTCTTTGATCTTCTGATTGAAATAGTCAACGGCTTTATCCATACCTTCACCGGTCTTGGCTGAGATCGGGAGGATGACAGCATCAGGGTTCCTCTTGTGGATGAACTCCTCCACCTTGCGGAAATCGAAGTCGAAGTACTCAAGCGTATCGATCTTGTTGATGAGAACAAGATCACAGACCTCGAACATCAGAGGATACTTCAGCGGCTTATCGGATCCTTCGGGAACCGAGAGGATGCAGACATTGAGACAGGATCCGGTATCAAACTCAGCGGGGCAGACAAGATTTCCGACATTCTCTAAGAAGATGAGGTTCGCGTCTTTGCTGTCGAGTCCAGCAAGACCCTGCCTTGTCATATCAGCATCGAGATGGCACATCCCTCCCGTGTGAAGCTGGATGGATTTCACGCCGGTTCTCTCGGCGACACGGATTGCATCAACATCGGAATCGATATCGGCTTCCATGACTCCGATCGTGTAATCCTTTTTCATCCGCTCGATCAGGCTGATCAGTGTTGTCGTCTTTCCGGAGCCCGGGCTGGACATCACATTGACTAAGTAGATACCCTGCCGCTTCAGATCAGCGCGCAGCATATCTCCTTCCTTCTTGATGTCATCCAAGACATTTTCGTGCAATAAAATTGTGCGGACCTCACCCATTTGATTCACCTCGTTCAATTCGCGTTTTCTATTATATTATGGAAATATTGTAAAACATAGCGATTCTGTCAATTTTTAAGGAAATAAGACAGATTTTCCTTCCTTTGTCCGATAAATCCGAAAACTTATCGGCCATGGTTTGCATAACTGATTCAAGAACAGGTTTTCCTATCAGATTCTCCTTTTCTTTTGAACGACCGTAACCTTTCGTCACTTTTCTCTGAAAGTTGAGGAAAAAGTTCACAAACTACTTTCTAAGCGCTTACATTTGTTTTAGAATAGAAACACCACAATAGCAAAGGAGGGCTACTGAAATGATTCAAGTTTTCATCACCGAGCTTCGGGACAGAAAGGATCTGGAGATCAAGACCAGACCCTATGTCAACAAGGGAAGACTGCAGGTTCGCTACGTGAAAGGCAAATGGTCGTCTCGCGAGCTCTTAAGCAATCACGAATTCCTGGATGAAGCCGAGCCGGTGACTTACGATTACGATAAGTACAGTGAAAACTACCTGATCTTCGGGGCTTATGTAGAGGATAAATGCGTCGGATTCGCTTTATTGGAAAAAGAATCAAGAACCCGCTACCTCTATGTGAAGGAGATCAGGACCGATGCCGATTACCTCAACCAAGGCATCGCCACCAAGCTCGCTCAGTACTGCTTCGACAAAGCGATCGCGCTCGGCTATCGTGGCATCTACGCCGTCACCGCAGATAATTACTTAGATTCCTGCCGCTTCTACTTCAACAACGGATTCCGCATCGGCGGCCTCGACACGGAATTCTATATGGGGACCGTCAACGAAGGCAAGAAGGACATCATCTTCTACCGCGGATAACCTAGTCTGAAAATCCAAAAACACACGTACGAACGAATAAAGGAGATCTGAGATATGGCTGACGAAAAAGAGACGAAGAACGTTTCGGTTTCCCCATATGGAGAATCCTCCAGCTTCATCCGCTCCCTGATCAAACAGGAGCCTAGCGTAGAAGAACCTCTCTACACCGGACCGAAGGAAGAGATGGTCAAACCGGAAACGAAAGAAGAAGAACTGCAGGCAGAACCTGAAACCACTCAAGAAGAAGCGACTGCTCCGCAGGAAAAAGAGAAAGCCGAACCAGAACCTACTCCGGAGGTGAAAGAAGAACCGGTAGAAACGAAACCCGAAGAAACCGAAGAGGCCGCTTCGGAGACTCAAGAAGAACCCAAGATCGACATCGTCTATGACGATGACGAAGCCGCCAAGAGCCTCGACGAAGAAGATGCTAAGCCAGAGAGCGAAGAAACGGCTCCTGAAGCTGAACCTAACGAAGAAGACGAATGGGAAGACGACCCTGATCACCCGGGCCAGAAGCGCAAAAAGAAGAGATGGGCTGGAAAACTCTACAAAGGAAAGCCGAGAGTCTATCACATCTCCATCCACGGAGAAGATGGCAAATGGCAGGTCAGACTCGCCAACGGCGAGAAAGCCATCCGCCTCTTCGACACCCAGGCCGAAGGCATCGAGTTTGCCAGAGGTCTGCTCAAGACCATGGGCGGCTCCATCCGTGTTCACTCCGTCCACGGGGCGATACGGAAAGCCGGTTGGTAAGTATCTGTATGCTGCCTGCTGTCAAATTCAGCGGGCAGTTTTTCTTCACCGAAAAATCCAGCGAGAAAATTTACGTTCATCTGATATTGTAAAACTGATTTTCTTTGCAGATGATAAACAACGCGGCTTGAAGTGTATCTTGAAGTGTATAAAGAGGCACTATCTTGTATACAAGTTTTGATGAAAAGTTCTGTTTTCTTCTTCTAAATCTTCCTAAAATCCCGATATTATCGGCAAAATTTCAAAATATAAGAGCTTGTTGCTTCGCAAGAAAAAACGTTTATAATGAATGCATACACGAGCAAGGAGGGAATAAATCATGGCTCAGATCAGAAAGGCACTCATCTTCGGTGCAGCCAGCATCTCAGGCATCTCACTTGCCAAAGAGCTTCGTGATGCCGGATATATCGTGACCGGTGCCGACATCAAAGAGAACATCGACCGCTCGGCGTTTGACAATTACTTTGTGTGTGATATCACCGATGCCAAGCAAGTTGAATTCGTGATGGCGAAATCCAACCCGACGCATATCTTTGACTTAGTCGATAGCCGATCCATCGCGACCTGGAAGAGGCCGCAGTACGGTTTCCTCATCAATGAGATCGGTGCGATCAACATCTTCGAAGCGGCAAAGCACTTCCTTCTGAAGCCGAGAATCCTGTTAGCCGGTTCCTCGGACGAATACGGAGAAGCCAACCGTCCGCTCTTCGAAGGCGACACGCTCAATCCTAATACGCCCTATGGTTTAGCCAAGGCCGTTCAGGAGAAGCTAGCCGAGGTCTATCGCAAAAAGTACCATATGGATATCTTCTGCGTAAGACAATTCGATATCCTCGGTGTCGGATTCAACCGCCACTCAGTCGTTGATCTTTGGTGCGAAGTCGCAGCCGGCATCAAGAAAGGAACCTATCGTCCGGTCATGTATGTCGGTGACCTCAACGTCTACCGCGATTACCTCGATATCCGTGACCTTGTCTCCGCCTACCGTATGATCATCGAATCCTCGAACTCCGAAGAGATCTATAACGTTGGCTATGGTATCTCCTACACCTTGAAGGAAATCCTGGACTACATCATCTCTTTAACCGGTATGGAGATCCGGATCGATGTCGATCCGAAGATCGTCAAAGAGAAAGCGGATGAGAACAAGATCGTCAAGTGCGATCATTCCAAGATCACCAAGTCCTTGGGCTGGGAACCGCAGCACGTCATCTTCGACACCATCCGCCAAATCTACGAATCCTACCTCGTTGATTAACATCTGCTGAATCAAAAAGCCATCCTCTTGAGAAACGGAGGACGGCTTTTATTTTGCATTGAGATTTAATGTGGCAATCCTGATTTTAGCGAAGAGATTGTTCAGTTATTGGCGTAGTTATCGAAGTAGCCTTGGACAAGGACAACCGGAGTTCCCTTGTCGCCGGATCCGGAGGTCAAATCGCAGAGTGATCCGATGAGGTCGGAAAGCTGGCGCGGAGTCGTTCCTTCCGAGGCCATCTGACCTTTGAGATCGTGGTCCTTCTTGGCGATGGATTGCGTGATGGCTTCCTTCAGGGCTTCCCCTTTCAAGTCGCTGAACTGATTGTCGGCGAGGTATTTGAGCTTCAGCTCATTGGGTGTGCCTTTCAACCCGTCCGTATAGAAGGGAGAGACGACCGGATCAGCAAGCTCCCAGATCTTACCCTGAGGATCCTTGAAGGCACCGTCGCCATAGATCATCACTTCGATGTGCTTTCCGGTTTTTTCCAGCATCTCCTTCTGGATGTCATCCACTAAGGATTTCGCATCTCGCGGGAAGAGCTTGATCTTATCCTCAGTCGCTTTGTTGGAACCTAAAAGCCCATAGGCTTCATTGTATCCGGAAGCGCCGATAGGATGATTCATGATCTCATCAAGGCCTAAGATGGTTTTCGCTCCAAGCGATCTTAAGATCCGCTTCGTTCTCTTTCTGGTGTGGATATCGCAACAGATGACGGTATCCGTATAATCGAGGATGGCTTTCGCCTGATTGGCGAAGATGATCTCAGCCTCTGCGCCGCATTCGCGGATGAGGTTTCCGTAATATTCGATGTAATCCACACCGGTGAAAGGATGGACGACCGAGCCGAAGAGCTCTCTGAACTGCCTTAACGACAGAACATCCGAGTAAGGATTTATGCCTTTTTCATCGATGCGGTCGATTGAAATCAGCTCATTTCCGACTTCATCGGAGGGATAAGAGAGCATCAGCACGACTTTCTTCACGCCTTTGGCGATGCCTTTCAGACAGATGGCAAAGCGGTTGCGGGAGAGAATCGGGAAGATGACACCCACGCTCTCGCCTCCGGTTTTGGTTCTGACATCTTCAGCGATATCTTCTACCGTGCAGTAGTTACCCTGGGCGCGTGCAACGACGGATTCCGTGATGGCGATGACATCCCTGTCGTGCAGAGAGAAGCCTTCCGCCTCACTCGCCTCTAAGACCGAAGCAGTGACAATCTTCACCAGATCATCGCCTTCCCGGATGATCGGACAGCGGATACCACGGCTCACCGTGCCAACTTTTCGTTCAGACATCCTCATTGACCCCTTTCATTTTTCACGGGTAATATTTTAGCTGAACGAACCTGACTTGTGAATGGTTTTCGGCGATTCTGAGACAAAAAATCAAGAGAAAAAGCCGATATCGATTGTGCTACAATAAAAAAAAGGATTATGAACGCAGAGATTGATTTACGGGCAACCCTTCTCTCGTCAAACCGGATTATGCTCAGAGCGTTTCAGGAAGCGGACAAAACGGATGCCTATGCTTTTATGAGGGATGAAGAAAGCATGAATCTCAGCGGGTTAAGGCCGGCTAAGAACAAGCAGGATGCTGAGAGTCTTCTTCACCATTTCATGGATTCACTTTCTGTGCTTGCTATCTATAGCAAAGAGCTAGAGCGTGTGATCGGCTTCATCGCCCTAACACCCCTCTCTCAGACAACGGTTGTCGCCTCTCAGGAAAAAGGAAGAGAAGTCTCGTATCTGATCTCTCGAGATTGCCGGGGCAGAGGCTTGATGAAAGATGCTTTGAATCTCCTGCTCTCTCATCTTTTTTTCTCAGAGAACTTTTCCTTCCTTGCTGCCTCTGTCGGAAAAGAGAACAAAAGATCAGAAAAAGTCCTCTTATCTTGCAAGTTTCAATACGACTCTGATGTCTTTGTCAAAGATTCCTACGGAAATCTCAAAGCTTGCAGTTATTACCTCTTAAGGAGAGACTGAGTTTTGAACAATCCGTCAATTTAACGAAAACAGAAACCTATTTTCAAAACAACATTTCATAGCTTATAATCTAGAAAAGAAAGACCGCATCTTATGAAACAGGTCATCAAGAGGATCCTCATCAAGATCACGCTCACCCTCGTGGCTTTCATCGCCGTCTTTTTGAGTATGTTTTCCATCGTGAAGAATCAGGTCTCCAAAGGCATCGCCTCTGTCCGGGAAAGTGTGCAGACGAGAGCTGATCTAAGAAGCAACGAGATTCAGGATGAGCTCTCCCGTGCCAAGCACATCACAGAATCTCTCGGTCTCATCATTGACAACAATCCATCCCATACCATCGATGACTTCCCTTCAATTGCAAAACGACTCCTTTCTGATAACACCTACATCTCCTCGTTGCAGCTTGCGCCAAACGGCATCGTCGGAGACGATAACTACCCTTATGATGAAAACGTCAAGATGGATCTGTTTGACGATCCCAAACGAGGACCGATCGCCACCTACTCCAGAGATCATCACCTAGCGACCTTGCAAGGTCCCTTCGCCTTAAGACAGAGCGGAATCGGCATGGTCTTACGCAATCCCGTCTACCTAGGGCCCTCGCAGAACACTTCCGATTTCTGGGGCTTCACCATCGCCGTCTTAAGCGTTCCGCAGACTTTCCAGAGCGCCTTCCTTTCCATGGAGAGAAGGGGACTTCAGTACGTTCTCTCCAAAACCGATCCAAACAGCAACACCTATCTCATGGTGCACTCGAACCTCAGCGAGAACAAGAAGCTCGACGACCCAGTAGTAACCGAATTTGAAGCACTCGGCTGCCGCTGGAAGCTTGAAGTCGTGCCTCTAAGCGGCTGGAAAAAGAAACACGCCTATGCGGACCTGACGATCTCCGGTCTCATCTTCAGCCTACTCTTTGCCGGCATGATCTATCTGATACTCGTCCTCGCCGAACGGCGAAGAAAGATGATGGATCTCTCCTATTTCGATGCGCTTACTTCGGCGAGAAACCGTCGCTCCTTTGATAGCAGCCTCCGAAGGCGTTTTAAGAAGAAGAAACCCTGCGGTATCTTCTATCTCGATATCAATTACTTCAAGAACGTCAACGACAGCTACGGTCACGATAAAGGCGATGCGGTCTTGCAGGAAGTCTCCTCCCGATTGATGTTCTGCTCTCCTTATCTCCTTTATCGCATCGGCGGCGATGAGTTTGTCATACTCGTCGATGAAGCCTTGACGGATGAGCAGTACCGCGACGTGTTGGTCAAGATCGTCCGCACCTCTGAAAAACCTATCCTGACCCACGGTCAGAGCATCGAAGTCTCTTATGCCATCGGCTTAGCGAGATATCCGGACGATGCCTTGACCTCCGATGATCTCCTCAAGATCGCCGATGAGCGGATGTACCTCGATAAAGCCAAACAGCACGCCAGACTGAAAACATAAGAAAAGCCAAGCCTGCGACCGACCTGGCTTTTTAGATTGCTCTTCTTTACTTATTCTGAAGCAAGGATTTGACTTCCTCAGCATCCAGGTGCTGGAACGTCACCTGATCGCAGTAAGGAAGAGAGGATTTCAAGACCTCCATCGATTCGACGGTCCAGATGTTGACCATGTGATGCTTTTGATACCGCCTCACCTTCTTCATCGAGAGGAAGGTGTATTCGAGGTCGACGCCTTCGAAGAAACGACGGAAATGATAGACATAGTCGTGCTTGCCATCATGAGCGACAAGCAGCTCTCTCATGAAGCCAGAGCCTTTGAAGGGGAAGAGAGCCCTGGGATCAAAGGAGATCAGAACGATGTTCTTCTTATTCTGAATGGACTTCAGTTCTTCCGCCAGACGCTTGGCAAGCGGCTTGTAGTTCTTCTCGTAGACCTTGAGCTCGATGACGATTGGAACCCGCTCGTTCGTCCTCTCAAGCACTTCCCTCAGCGTCGGAATCACTTCGCCGTCAAGAAGGCGGTAATCCCTGCGGATCTCACTCGAGCTTAAATGCTCGATGATGCCCTTCTTTCCGGTGGTTCTTAAAAGCTCAGAATCATGGCAGACGATGAGCTCATTATCCGTGGTCAGATGGATGTCGAGCTCAAAGGCCATATGGTGCTTCATGGCATTCTCGAAGGCGAGCATGCCGTTTTCCGTGAACGACTCATTATGAAGTCCGCGGTGACAGATGCCCCGCAACAGAAGCGGGCTGGTGTTTTGACGGAAGAGATCTTTCTTCATCGCAGGCCTTCTTTAGTCATCGCTTCCGAAGGCTTCGATGCCTTTGGAGATGCTGGTTTTATTCAGTTTGACGCTGCGGACAAAAAGGAAGACAGCAAGAGAGATGCCAAGGCAGATGAGCGCATAGACAGGAAGGTAGCCGAAGTTGAAGACAGGAAGCATCAGAAGAGCGCCCAGAGCGACCGGCGTGATGGTCTGCGCAGCCATGGAGGAAGCGTAGTAGTAACCGGTGAATCTGCCGATCTTCTTGGTGGAGCAGAGCTCGACGACCATCGGGAAAGAGTTGAGATGGACTAAGGACATGCCGAAGCCCTTCAGCACCCAGACGATGTAGATGGAGATCGGGAATCTTCCGGCACCGGCTGAACCCTTGAGGATGGTGAACGTCATGATCGTCCAGAAGAGATAAGCGGAGAGGGTTAAGATCAGACCCGAGACAATCGTCCACTTCCTCCCGATCTTCTGCGCAATGAATCCGCCGATCGCAAAACCGATGACCGAGCCTAAGCCGCCCACGATCGTATTGACCATATTCGAACGCGAAGAAGCACCGAGATAAGAGATGGTGTAGTTGCCCATGAAGGTTCCGATGCCGTTATCGGCCATGAACCAGAAGAACTCAGCGACGAGGATGAGGAGAAGCATCGTCTTGTTGGCTTTGCTCATCGGCTTATCATCGTCGACGCGGTCGACGACCTCCGCCTCCTCTTCGCCCCGGGCAAGCTCATCCTTCATCTCGTCTTCGATCTTGTTTTCCTTGATCGTGAAGAAGAGGACGAGCGCAGAGACGATCATCAGAACCGAAGCGACTAAGAAGGGGATCTCGATCGTCCAGATATTATAGGTAGCCGGGATCTTCGTTCCGGTCGCCTTATCCACCTTGGTGCCGAGATATTCGGAGAGGACAAAGAAGATACCGACGATGGTAGCGAACGCGCCGCCGATGTAACCCATGATGTTGATGATGCCGTTGGCCTTGGAGCGGAGCGGCTTCGGGGTCATATCCGGCATGAGAGCGACCGCCGGATTACGATACATCATCATGAAGCAGACGACGATCGCCATCATCGCGATGACACCGCCGACCTGATGATAATGGAAGAGGAGAGGAATGAAGGGGAAGGCGACAGCCGAGACAAAGGTTCCGATGAGGATGTAAGGCATACGCTTGCCGATTTTGGTGTGTGTCTTATCGGAGAGATTTCCGAAGATCGGTAGCAAGACCAACGCTGCCAAGTTGTCTAAGGCCATCATGATGCCGACAAGATACTGAACGGACTCAATCTCTTCGCCGGTCGCATCGCGGAGCTCTTTTCCGTACTGAGCCCGGACGAACATCTCCTGAAGGAAGGTCGGACACCACGAATCGTAGACTTGCCAAAGAAGCAGAATGCCGAAGAAAGCGAAACCGATGATGAAGGTCCGTTTCAGATTCAGCTTCAGAGGCTTGTTCTCTCCGCTAGGAGAGACATTCGAACCGAATGAAGAACTGTTTTGTGCCATAAAAAATACCTCATGACTATTATGCTAAGCGCTTTCTTCTCAAAAAACAAAGCAAATTCGACCAATTTGAATTAATTTTAGACAAATTCATCAAAATGGTGATGAGAAATACTAGAAAGCTTTCAAAGTGTGGGATAAACGCTTTTGGATCGGCATGATTCGGCTATAAAGATGGAAACGCAATGAAAGAGGATAACCCAGTATGTCCTAGAATTCCTAGACCTTTGGAAACTATCTCACAAAACGGCCCCAATCTATTCCTTGTCAAAAGTCTGACACATTTTAACATTTGATATAATTTGAAAGAAAAACTTTGGAACTTTATCAAAACGGTTGCACAGACAAGAAACACTATTGTTTTCACTATGTTTTATAGAAAAAGCATGGAAATCCTGTTGCATAAACAAGAAAGGCCTCAAATTCAAAACCTATAATTTGCCCAAAACAGCCATAAACTTGTATACATCACCGCTGTTTCTTGACGATTGACCTGATGAGTCATTACACTTTTAGACATGACGAAGCGCTTACAGAAATCGTTTCGTAAACGTTCGTATCGTGGTAACACAAGAAAGACCAAAAGGAGGACTTACCATGAAGTTAAAGAAGTTGATGCTCGCTGTTTTATCAGTGCCGTTTATTCTTTCCGGCTGCAAAAAGCCTGCGACCGATCCGAAGTCCGTGATGGATGCGAAGGTCAAGGCTGCGATGAAGATGACCGATGCTAAGCTTCTTGAAGAAGCAAAGAAAGAGACGGGTCTCTTCCTTGCCTATGGAAACTCTTCCCGTATCGCCGCAGCCGTTGAGAATTTCAGAAAGGCCTATCCCGACCTCGGATTGGATGCCAATTCCAATGGTACGAAGCTTACCGATGCCGACATCTATACCAAGCTTCAGTCCGAATCCACGGTCACTGACAATTCGAAAGGTGCTTCTTTTGTTCTGATTCAGGATTCCGCCACGCTGGATAACTACATCAAGAATTCCGATATCCTTACCAACTATTATTCTGAACAATTCAAGGACAATGTCGGAAAGGATGGATTGGTTCCCCTCGTTCACCAGTACATCAACAAGCTCTTCATCTGGAACAACACCGCCGGTGATGCCGCTCCGAAGATCGCCAACGTCTGGCAGCTGACTGAAGAGAAATTCAAAGACAAGATTTTCTTCAAATCCCCGACTTTGGAGCTCGTCAATATGAACTTCCTGATGACCCTCACCTCCCCGGCATGGAACACCAAGATGGAAGCCGCTTACAAAGCTTGGAAGGGTGCAGACTACAAGAAGGGCGAGTATCAGGACGCTTCCCATGAATGGATCGCTAAGTTCCTGAAGAACTGCTCCTTTGCCTATGAGTCCGACACCAAGATGGCGGCCGGTGTGGCTGATGCGAAGAACTCCGATAAGATCGGTCTCTTTGTTCTCTCGAAGCTGAGAGATAAGACCGTCACCCACGAGAACCTCACCGTCGGGGCCTGGGAAGAGAACGCCATCACTCCCTTCTCCGGTTTCATGTACGCTCTTTATTGCCAGCTTGTCACCCGTGGACCTAGACCCTATACGGCCATGCTCTTCACCAACTACATGATGACCAAAGAAGGCTTTGCTCCGTGGAACACCGCTGTCGGAGGCTATTCTGCCAACCGGAAGATTCCGGCCTTCCAGGGCGATAAGGATCTCAACTTCTACATGCAGCATCTCGTCATCGAGGATGGTGCCTACATCAACACCGTCAAAGTCAAGGAACAGGATTGGATCAACAAGTTAATCCCCACAAAAAAATAAGTAAATAGCCGAGATCGCAGGGGCGAGGTTTCTCGCCCCTCTCTTTTTGATTTCTATAGGAGGAAAAATGATGGAAAATCAAAACACAAATCCTGATTTGAAGCCATCGAATGCCGCTTTGAACAGTGCTCCTATCCGTTCCCTTGAGAGAGCTTCCCTGGCGCGACTGACGCTATATAAAGTCAAGGATTATGTCTCCAAGCCTGCCAACATCATCCTTGTCATCAGCGCCGTGGTCCTGCTTTATTTCACGATCTTACCTTTGGTCTCCCTGGTGAAAGCAACATTCACGGTCTCCAGCATTGCGGAGATCACCTTCGGTGTCAAACTGCATTCGATGACCGGCCTTTGGTGGAAGAGGGTCTTCGCATCCGACATGTCCAACACTTATCTTTGGGCTCCCTTAGGAAACTCGTTGAAAATGTCAGCGATCGCTTCGCTTGTCGCCATTCTCTATGGCGGTATCGTGGCCTTCCTGATCACCAGAACCAACATCAAAGCGAAGAAATTCATCTCCGCCATCTTCGTCTTCCCCTACATCATGCCCTCGTGGACGCTCGCTACTTTCTGGCAGAACTTCTTCCAGAACCCTGCGATCGGAAACGGACGCGGCGGCATGCTTTACAACTTGCTGAAGCTCTCCGTTCCGGAAAGCTTCGTCTATGGCATCGTCCCTAGCGCTATCGTCTTAGGCCTCCATTACGCCCCCTTTGCTTACATCCTGATCGGCGGCACGCTGCGAAACATGGACGCTAACCTCGAAGAGGCAGCTACCATCCTCAAAGCCAATCGATGGCAGATCACAAGAAAAATCACCATCCCGATCGTCATGCCGGCTATCCTCTCGACGGTTCTTCTTGTCTTCTCCTCCTCGATGTCCGCTTACGCCGTTCCGAAATACCTCAGTCCGCGAGACTATGTTCTGACTACTTATATGAAGCAGTTCCTCGGACAAGGCTATAACGGGCAAGGTTACATTCTTTCCGTCATCATGATCGTATTAGGTGTCGGCATCCTGCTGGTGAACCAGTGGTTCACCGGAAAGCGGAAGAACTTCACCACCGTCTCCGGAAAATCCGGCCAGATCTCCTACATCAATCTGAAGGGCTGGAACTATCCGTTAGCTATCCTCCTCATCGTCTTATCGATCTTCTGCTCCATTCTTCCGATCATCAGCTTCGCTCTGGAATCGCTCTGCGTCAAGAGCGGTGACTATTCCACTTTCACCTGGCAGTATTGGTTCAGCAAAGGCGTCACCGATTCCGAGAACGGACTTCATGGCCTCTTCTACGAACCTCAGGTTTGGCGTGCTTTCCGTAATTCGTTACTGCTCTCCTTCCTCTGCGCGATCATCGCCGGTACCGTCGGCATCTTCATCGGCTATGCGGTCGCCAGAAGAAGAGGCTCCTGGCTGGCGAGGCTTGTCGATAACCTCGCCTTCTTGCCTTACCTGTTACCATCGATGGCGCTTGGCGCTGCCTTCTTAACCATCGGCACTCAGTGGGGCCTGCAGAAATCCTTCCTTCTTCTCGTTCTTCTCGGTTCCATCAAGTATCTGCCTTTTGCTTCCCGCTCCGGCATATCCGCCATGCTTCAGCTCTCGAGCGAGATCGAAGAGTCAGCGACGATCGAAAACATTCCTTGGTGGAAGCGCATGGTCAGGATCATCGTCCCGATCCAGAAGTCGACCTTCACCTCAGGCTACATCCTTCCCTTCACCTCCTGCATGCGTGAACTCTCTCTGTTCGTATTGCTCGCCGCGGGTCAGACGACCCTCTTGACGACACTCTTAGATGACTGGATGCAGTGGTGGCCACAGTCTGCCAACGCCCTCAATCTGCTCATCATCCTGACCGTCCTTCTCATTAACTTCATCGTCAACAAGCTGACTGGCGCATCCATTGATAAAGGCGTAGGAGGTAAATAAATCATGCCCGAAATTAAACTGACAAACGTTGTGAAGAGATGGAAGTCCTTCTATGGCACGGACCATGTCAACCTCGACATCCCGGATCAGGCTTTCGTCACCTTGTTAGGTCCTTCCGGATGCGGTAAGACCACAATCTTACGTATGATCGCCGGATTAGAGACCCCGACCTCAGGCCGCATCGAAATCGGAGACCGAGTTGTTTTCGATTCCAACCTCGGCATCAATGTCCCACCCAATAAGAGAGACGTCGGGTTCCTGTTCCAGAACTATGCGCTCTGGCCCAACATGACCGTCTATCAGAACATCGCCTTCGGTCTCAAGAACGTCAAAGAAGAGCTTCCTGTCTTCGCCTACGGTTATCTCACCAGGCAGGAGATCATCCGAATCTTGGAACAGTCCATCGATAAGATCGTCGAGATCATGAAAGACTCCTACAGCGAGAACCGATTCAAGAAGAGCGTCCTCGATGAGAAGAAGGCGCTGATCAAGCTTGTCGATGAATTCGAGATCTCCAAGATGACAGCCAAGGAGATCTTCCGCCTCCATCTAGACACCGCTGAGAATCAGGCTGATGTCATTCAGACCAAGATCGAAGAATGCAGAGCCAAGGCTGAAGCCATCAAAGCCAAGTATGCAAAGAAGCAGCTGACAATCGACGAGGAAGGCAAAGTCCATGACGCCTCCGGAAATGTGCAGATGAAGGTCCGTCACCTCTATGCCGAGGAAGTTGAGAAACGGCTTCATGCGGCTGCGAGAATCGTCAAAGTCGAGGAGTTCTTAGACCGCTATCCTAATGAGCTCTCCGGCGGTCAGCAGCAGCGTGTCGCGATCGCGAGAACCTTAGCCCCCGGACCGAAAGTCCTCTTCATGGATGAACCTCTTTCTAACCTTGATGCCAAACTCAGACTCGAGATGAGATCCGAGCTCAAGAGACTTCATATGGAGACGGGTGCCACCTTCGTTTACGTCACCCACGATCAGCTCGAAGCCATGACCTTGGCGACCCATATCTGCCTTCTTAACAACGGCGTCCTCCAGCAGTATGAGGCACCGCTGAAGGTCTACCATAAACCGAACAACCTCTTCAGTGCGGACTTCGTCGGCAATCCGACGATGTCCTTTGTCGAAGCGAGCGTCAAAGAGAAGAAAGACGGCACTCTGGATTGCGAGATCTTCAACGGACGTCACGCCATCTTCAAGCCCAACAAACCCTTCTCGCTGAAGAAAGAGATCGCTCAGCGACAGCAGAAAGACGAGGAGAGACAAGCCTATCTCAAGACCCTTTCCGAAGAGAAAGGCTACGTGGAGAAAGGCAACAAGGACACCCTGTTCAACTATCATATCCTGACCGTCGATGGCATCAAGGAAAGACGGGAGGAGAAAGATCCTGCCGATAATGATTTTGTCCTCGGCATCCGTCCGGAATACTTCCAGATCGCCGAGCACGGAGCCGGCATCTCCGCCACCGTCTACTCCGCCATGCCTTCCGGCATGGAGACGACCATCAAACTGGATGTCGATGGATATCTGCTCACCTCCGTCATCTTCGGAGACAGCGACTACAAAATCAATGAGACCATCAACATCTCCACCATCGGAAACAACATCCTCCTCTTCGACAAATCGAACGGTGAGGTTGTCGCCAGCGGTACCTTGGAACTGAAGTGACATGGAACGTCTTCACAATGACCCTTCGTTTCTGCCGATGTATCAGGCTTACGAAGACTTTATGAGGACCGCGGATGTACCATTCAGCATCACGATACAGCGGGGAGAGACCATCTCCTACACCCTGCCTTTGCCGATCCATCAGGACCGGGAAGAATCCTATCCTTTTGTGAGGAAGATGATCCTTGTTCTCCTCTGGATGATCGGAGGGGAGAAACTCCTCTTTCACGGCGACAGAGCGATGTTTGATCTGATCCTTTGCAGAAAAGATCAGGATCCTGAACTTGGGACCACACTCTCCGAGATGAAGGAAATCTTCCAGAAAGAAGTGAGCTTCCTCTATACGGAAGAGGCCTTTGAGAACCGTTCAGAGAAACATCGGATCGCCGGCGATTTCCAAGGCTGCCGCATCGGTTTTGATGCCGGCGGCAGTGATCGGAAAGTCAGCGCCGTGATTGACGGTGAAGTCGTCTTCTCTGAAGAAGTCCTATGGCTTCCTAAGGAACAGGAAGACTATCACTATCACTATGACGGGATACTTGATTCCCTGAAGAGAGCGGTTTCCCATCTGCCTCATATCGATAGCATCGGCATCTCCACCGCCGGTGTTGTCATCGACAACGAGATGGCTCAGCCTGCCCTCTTCTATTCTGTGCCTAAGGAAGAACAGCGCACTCATGTCCGCACGATCTTCAAGGATATCCTGAAAAAGAACTTTCCTAACGTCAAATGCGCCGTTGCGAACGACGGCGATGTCTCAGCCATCGGTGCTTCATTGCTGTTCCACAAGAACCATGTGCTTGGATTAGCGCTTGGCACCTCCTTTGCTTCCGGCTACTGCAGCGACAACGCGTTCAGCGGCTGGCTAAACGAACTAGGCAAAGCACCGTTCAACTTCGCTTCCGATGCCATCTATCACTATTCGATGCACATCCAAGGTGCGGCGAGCGAATACCTCTCTCAGAAAGGCATCATCCGGCTTTGCGAACACGCTGGAATCCGCTTTGAAGGCACCTTGGCAGAACAGCTGAAACAGATTCAGGCTCTTGCTGATTGCGGGGATGAGAGAGTGCTTGAATGCTACCATGAGATGGGAATCTACTTAGCCTCTGCTCTCATCGGCTATGCTAAGTTCTTCCGCATCGATTCGGTCTTGCTTTTAGGAAGAGTCCTCACCGGAAAAGGCGGAGAGACGCTCTGTCGATCCTGTCATAAATTCCTCTCCCAAGAGAGACCGGATCTGAAGATGGAGATCTTCACTGCCGACGAAAACTTCAAGCGTCTCGGTCAGTCCTATATCGCCGCCGCCCTCTGAACTTTTTCGCCCAACGAATGAAAAAGCGATGTCATCTTCTTTCTGTGAAGAGGCATCGCTTTTTATGTTTTATAACTAGAATGAGTGCTTAGTCTTGATGGAACAGCGCTTCCACAAGGGCGGGAAGATCTTCGATTTTCTCCACAGCATAGGGATCAGGTTCGATCGTTCCGAACCCGTAGGCCGCATGGATGAACTTCACGCCGGCTTTCTCGGACTCCGTTTTATCCTTGAGCGTATCGCCGAAGTAGATGACATCGTCGATTCCTTCTTTTTCCTTCATGTAGAGGATGTTCTGCCATTTTGCTAATCCGGTGTCTCCGGCACAGACATGACCCTTGAAATAAGGTTCCATATGACAGGAAGAAAGATAGTTTTCCACGTACCCTTTGTCGGAGTTGGAGATGACATAGAGATCATATCGGGAAGAAAGGAGCGCTAGCGTCTCTCTTTCCTTGGGATAGAGGATGCCAGGCTTCTTGGCTAAGAAGCGGATTTCATCGGCAACGCATTCTCGGAAGAGATACATGCCTTTCTCTTCGTCGGCACCAGGGTAGGTGATCGGAAGGGTCTCCAGAGGCGTGAGCCCCATGGTGGAGCGGATCATCTCAAGCGAAAAACGATACGGCTCATCGAGCCGTTCCATCGTCTCATTCCAGCTCTGATGGATCTGAGGGATGGCATTCCATAAGGTGCCGTCCAGATCGAAGAAAACACTTTGTTTCATGCGATTATGACTCTCTTTCCTGATTTGCAGAGATATTCTATCAGACGAGAAGCATCGTGAAAAGAAAAGGAAGAAATCGGCAGTTACAATTCGTTTATACAATCGACGCAGGCTGATATGGGAGACAGTCGATCGTGAAGCTAACCTTCCCAATGAGAATATTTAGAGAAGCATCTCATAAACGCATAACAGCAAAAAACAATGTACCCAATGTAAATGGAAAAATTGATAAAGAAGAAAAACGCTGGATTAAAAACAACCCTAAAAGATCCATCGGCGAAAGTAAGCGCATAATCCGACAAAATCATTTGACTACATTGTTCCCACCCGTAGTTTGTTAAGGTGTTACCGGCTTCGTTATAACCTAATCTCGAGTGATTCAGGCTGAGACGTTCTTGAACGTAAAAACGCCTGAGCCATCAAGACTCAGGCGCTACACAAGGATTGGATAAACAATCCTCGTTTACTTCGCCGCTTTGATCACCAGCTGATTGAGTCGTTCAACAAAAGCACGCTTATCTTCGACTTCATACCCTTCTAAGAGCATGGCCTCATCGTAGAGCAGCTTGCCGTACTCTCTGAGATCAGCATCATCACTGGATTGTGAGATCGCTTTGAAGAGCTCGTGATCCGGATTGATCTCGAGGACCTTGATCGCCTTAGGCTTCTCTTCTTCAGGCGTGTTCTTCTCTTCCGGCTGCTCATCGAGGACGTGCTGCATATTGAGGGAGAGACCTTCCTTGGTTGTGATGCAGACCGGAGAGTCGACAAGCTTGTCGGAGAAGGAGACATCGTCGACCTTGCCGGAGAGACCTTCCTTCATATCATCAAGCAAACGCTTGTGGGTAGCAACCAAGGCATCTAGCTTCTCCTTCTCTTCCTTGGAAAGATCGTTCTTATCTTCGGAAGCGATGTTCTTGAATTCATGCTTGTCGTAATCGTGAAGCATCGTGATGGTGAATTCATCGATGGATTCAGCAAGAAGCAGAACATCGATGCTGTTCTTCCGATACTTCTCCATCTGAGGAAGAAGCTTCACTTCCTCCAATGTCTTTCCGGAAGCGTAGTAGATGAACTTCTGATCCTTGGCCATCTTCTCACAGTAATCCTTCAGGGAGATCTCTTTCTCCTGCTGAAGAGAAGGATAGACAAGAAGATCCTGAAGCGTGTCCTTCTTGATGCCGTACGAGGAGTAGATGCCGAACTTGATGTAATTTCCGTATTGCTTGAAGAACGATAGATACTTGTCGTAATTCTCCTTCTTGAGCTCCTTGAGCCGATCGATGATCTTGGTTTCGATGTTGCTGGCAATCTTCGTCAGAAGCGGAGACTTCTGCAGCATCTCTCGGGAGATGTTGAGCGGGAAATCATCCGAATCGACAAGACCTTTGGCAAACTTGAGATAATCCGGAACGAGCTCTTTGCACTTGTCCTGGATGAAGATGCCCTTGGAATAGAGGGTGAGACCCTTCTCATAATTCTCACTGTAAAGGTTGTAAGGGGCGTGAGCGGGGATAAAGACAAGAGCGTTGTAGCAGAGCGTACCTTCCACCTTGATGTAGAGAGAGACAAGCGGATCCTCATAATCATCGAAGTGATTCTTGTAAAACTCATTGAGGGCCTTCTCATCGACCTGAGCCTTCGGCTTCTTCCAGAGCGGAATCATCGAGTTGAGGATGGCGTCCTCGCTCTCCTCATGGCTCTTTCCTTCGATATCTTTGCCATCCTTATCTTTGTCCGGCACAGTCTTCGTCTTCATCATATGGATCGGATAATGGATGTAATCCGAATACTTCCGAACCAGGGATTCCACCTCATATGGCTCAAGATACTGAGAGTACCGGAGATCATCCTCATCCTTCTTGAGATAGACCCGGATGATAGTTCCGCTGTCAGGGATGACATCGTCAGCGACACCCTCGATGCTATACGTGTCCTTACCGGTCGACGAGAACAGGTGAGCGGTAGAGCCGATGCTTCGGCTAATCACCTCAACCTTATCCGCTACCATAAAGGCAGAGTAGAAACCGACGCCGAATTGACCGATGATGGAGAGATCCTTGTTCTCCTTCATCTCCTTGTACCTCGAAAGGAAGTCCTTGGAACCCGATTTGGCTATCGTGCCAAGGTTCGTCTCCATCTCCTCCTTCGTCATACCGATACCATTATCGACCACTTCCAGATAACGTTCTTTCGGATTGAGATTGATCCGGATCTGGTAATCCTTAACCGGATACTTTTCTGTGTCGCTCAGCGAGAGGAACTTATACTTATCGATCGCATCCGACGCGTTTGAAATCAGCTCCCGAAGGAAAATCTCCTTGTTCGAATAAATCGAATTGATCATCAGATCTAACAGCTGCTTGGATTCAGTTTGGAATTCTTTTTCTTCTTTCATGACATTGCCTCCTAGATTGCAACGAGTATTATAGTACAAAAGATAGCACTTGCAAGTGGAGAGTGCCAATAATTGACAGGTATAGGAGAAGATGTCAAAAAAAGGCAATTTAACAAGCAGAATTCCTCTTCTGATATAGAAAAATCATCGCCGGAAGAGAAGAAGGCCAATCAGACAAAGGAATGAGACAATCCCGGAGACGATTGAACCGATCAAAGAAACCAGATAAGGAATATCCGGGCTTTTCAGAAAAGCAAGAAAGACCCAGAGACAGGAAAAAGAAAGACAGGCGAAGATCGATAAAAGCGTCAGCTTGAAATTGCTGAACCCTGAATGCGATCTCTGAAGCGATGTTTTCTCTTCCATCCTATCCTCCGATCTTTCCATAAGCCATAAAGCCTAAGAAACAGCCGATCGCCGTCTGAAAGAAGAGCGATGTGTAGATGACGATCGTGAAATAGATCTTCTCCGTCTTATGATGGGCAAGAAGCCTACCAAACAGGGCTCCCAATGCGCCGTTGAACACCGTCAAAGCAAGCAGCGTGCTCTCCCTGGTTCTCGGAAGTCCGCGCTCCGCTTTCTTCTTATCGTGTGCAAACGAAAAAATGGTGATGAGAGACATCAGAGCGATCCAACCGACATCGATAAAGAGCAGTATCTGATGGTAAGTCATGCTTGCGCCTTTCTCATGCTAGTATACCAGCTTTCTCTCTTCATCGTGAGAAAGCGAGTTTAGTATTTGTCTAAAACCTTCGTTTATATTAAAATCATGACGAAGGAAAGAAAAATGAAAACGTTACAGCTGAAAGAAAATCTTTATTATGTCGGTGTCGTCGATCACGGACTGAAAGTCTTCGACGTCATCATGCCGACGAAGTACGGCACGACCTACAATTCCTACCTTCTGAAGACCAGCGAAGGCGGCGTTCTCTTCGAAGGTTCCAAAGCCCTCTTTGAAGACGAGTATCTTGACCATATCTCCTCTCTGATCGCTTTTGAGGACATCCGGTATCTTGTCGTCGCTCACACCGAGCCTGACCACTCAGGTGCCATTGAAAAGCTTTTGGAGAAGAACCCCAATATCACCATCCTTGCGAGCGTCGCCGGTCTCAACAATCTCAGGAACATCATCCGCAAACCCTTCTCCTCCCAGATCATCGCTCCCGGCAAAGAGATGAAGATCGGTGGCTACACCCTCTCCTTCCTCTCTGGCCTCTTCTTGCATTGGCCCGATGTGATCTTCACTCATATCAAAGAGCTCAAAGCCCTCGTTTCCTGCGACGCCTTCGGCGCACATTATGCGACCGATGATATCCTCTTAAGCCGGGAAAAACACCTTTCAGACTACGAGGATGCCTTCCGCTATTACTTCAGCGCCATCATGGCTCCCTTTGCCGGATTTGCCATCCAGGCCTGCGATCGGGTGTCACCCTTAGATCTTGACCTCATCCTCACCGGACATGGACCGGTGATCGATGTCAATCCGCAGGGTGTTGTTGCGAAGTTCAGAGCCCTCGCCGAAGAAGCGAAGACTATTAACGACAAGGACAAAGTCTCTATCATCTACGGTTCCTGCTACGGCTATACCAGAGAGATGGCTCTTTATCTGAAAGAGAGATTCGAAGCTGACGGAAAGAACGTCGCTCTCCATGAGCTTGATGCTCTCACCTATCAAGAAGAGAAACCTAAGATTCTTGAAGATATCCGGACCTCCGGCGAAGTGCTTTTCGGCTCTCCTACCGTGATCATGGATGCCCTTCCCTTGTTCTACGACATTCTCAACAGCCGCCCGTGCACCTTCTTCCAGGGAAAGAGAGGCTCCGCCTTCGGAGACTACGGCTGGTCAGGAGAAGCTGTGATGAACTTGACTTCCTTCATGGCCATGAAGAAGATGACCGTCGTCGAAGGCTTCCGCCACGCCTTCAAGATGGATGAAAAAGGCAAAACCGAATTAGCCTCCTACTACGAGCGGATCAAGTAAATCGCCTGACTTAAGCCTCTGCCTATCGGCAGGGGCTTTTTCCGTTCCCATACCCGTTTCTTCCTCGCCTTGCCTTGCCAAATCTTACGCTATTTGCTACACTATTTAAACATTATTCACATCATGTCACGAGAATATCAAAAAGAGATAAAAGATATATTGCTTGTCTTAGCTGGGTGCTTTGTTTTGGCCTTAGCCGACAGCATGTTCATCATCCCATGCGAGATCGTCAACGGCGGCATCGACAGTATCGGCATCCTGCTGAACTTTTTCCTTGCCGAAAAAGTCGGCTTCAATCTGACCGATATCATCCTGGGTGCCTTGCAGCTGATCCTCTGGATCGCCGGATGGATCGTCTTAGGAAAGAAGTTTGCCCTCCACACCCTCTTAGGGACATTGGCTTTCCCGCTCTTCTACTCCCTCCTTCTGAGAACGGATTTCAACAGCCTGATCCGACTAAACCGCTTCTATGAGAGAAACACCCTCTCTGGCGGCGGCTATACCTTGTCCTTCTTGCTGATCTCCGGCGTCTTCGGCGGCCTTCTTTCGGGTCTTGGTGTCGGTCTCACCTACTTGGGAAACGGCTCGACAGGCGGACTCGATATTCTCTCCTTCATCATCGCCAAGTACACCGATATCCGGGTCGATATCTCTGGGCTTGCCAGCGATACCGTATTGATCATCATCGGCTTCCTCTGCCTTCAGAAATACGACCTGCTCTTTGTCGGCATCCTCTCTGCCTTTGTCTGTGCCCTCACCATCAAGGCGAGCTACATCAAGCTCACCTCCTATAAGATCGTCAACATCATCTCCGATCAGCCAGAGCCGATTTTGGATTTCATCCACCATCATCTCGATCATGGCTCCACCCTGATCAACATCGAAGGCGGTTATTCCGGAACTAACCGCAAGGAGATCAGAGTCGTCATCTACGCTTCTGAGACGAACATCCTGAAAGACTTCATCGCCTCTGTAGACCCTAATGCCTTCGTCTCCATGACCGATGCGACCGACATCAAAGGCGAGGGCTTCAGCGAGTTTGTCATCTCCGAGAGAAACCGACGAAATATATTGTCTAAATACGGTGTCGCCCTCAAGCAGAAAGGTGATAAGAAGAATCAGACGGAAGCTTGATTTTTTCACATTAAACTTCTAAATATCGATTAATTGAAGCGGTGATACATCACTTCCGTTTTTGATTAATGAAGCGGGATTGCTTTCATTTACGTCAATAAAAATCCCTCTGTCGATCGAAGTCAGACAGAGGGAACAAGCGCGATAGAAATGTTACTTGGCTAAGATTTCGGTGATCTCGAATTCGTAACCGCTCAGCATCGTATAGTCTTCGCTTCCGCATTTCGGACAGCGTCCGTGTGTCTTGGAGACGACATACTCCTCATCGCACTTCTGGCACAGGCCGATGGCGTTTTTGAAATCGATGCGAAGCTCCGTCTTCGCTAGCTTTGTATTCTCCGTGGCGGCGGGCCAGCAGTCCATCATGTAGTGAGGGACGATGCCGGTTGCTTCACCGACAGTGAGCGTGACGGCCTGGATCTCGGAAAGCTTCTCCTTCTTCATGTAATCTTCTAACGTGGAGACGATCTCGACCGCATAGCCTAATTCATGCATGAATCAGTTCTTCCTTAAGGCGTTGAGCGCGATCTTGATGCCTCTTCCGACCGCGTGGCCGATGGCCTTCGGGAAGAGGTGAGAGTACTCCTCTGCGTAGATGGCGCTCTTCTTGACGAGGTGAGCGGCATCGAATTCGCACTGGAGTACGCATTGTCCGCAGCCGACGCACATGTTCGGATCGACGACGGCTTTGCCGCAGCTCAAGCAGCGGGCGCCTTCCTTCTTGATCTGTTCTTCCGTCAAGAAGCCGCGGTTGTCCTTGTAGGACTTGGTATCGACCGGTGAAACAGCGGGGATAGAACGAGGGGCATCATCGAAGCCCTGCGTCTCTTCGACCGCCTTGAAGTTGATATTCTCTTTGTTGATCTCGTGATATTCTCTTCTGTCACGTCCGGCATCGAGAAGCTGTCCCGGCTGGACGAAGCGGTGGAGAGAGATGGCGGCGGCGTGGCCGTCGGCGATGGCGTTGATCGCGAAGCTAGGACCGTTGTAGATATCGCCACCGACGAAGATGTCAGGCTCGTGGGTCTGCTTGGTCAGAGCATCCGCTAAGACCGTTCTCCGCTTGCTGAACTGAACTCTGGTGTCTTTGAAGAGATCACCGTAGTCATATGCCTGTCCGATGGCTTTGAGAACCGCCGTGCACTCGATGGACTTGGTGACGCTCTCATCATAGCTAGGATTGAATCTCCCGTCCTTATCTTTGACCGAGGTGCATTTCTTGAAGGTGATACCGGTGAGCCTCTTCTTGCCATCGAACTGGAAGGAGAGTGGGCCCCAGCCGTTGTTGATGACGATGCCCTCATCTTCAGCCTCTTTGATCTCGTCGGCAGAAGAAGGCATCTCATCGCGCTGTTCAAGGCAGAAGAGCTCGACCTTCTTAGCACCCTGACGGACAGCTGCTCTGGCGACATCCATCGCGACATTTCCGCCACCGACGACAACGACGGTGCCGTCGAGTGATTTACCCTTGCCGAGGTTGACATCGCGTAAGAAGTCGATGCCGCCGACAATATACTTGTTATCCTCATTCTCCAAACCGAGGTTGCGGGAGAGCTGAGCGCCGATAGCGACATAGAAGCCCTTGAAACCCTGTTTCCGAAGTTCAGGGATGGTGACATCCTTGCCGACTTCGACACCGGTCTGGAACTTGACGCCCAGCTGACGGATGATATCGATCTCCGCCTCGACAACATCCTTCTCAAGACGGAAGCCGGGGATGCCTAACGTCAGCATGCCGCCGAGCTTGGCCTCTTTCTCAAAGACGGTGACATCATAGCCGTCCTGAGCAAGATAGAAGGCGCAGGAAAGACCGGAGGGACCGCCGCCGATGACAGCGATCTTCTTCGAAGTGTACTCGCTTCTGTCGGTATAGGTATGCTTCGGCTCAGGGACATATCTCGTCTCAGCATCGATGTCCTTCTGAGCGATGAACTTCTTGATATCGTCGATCGCGATCGCCTGATCGACATTCTGTCTCGTACAGTGGAGCTCGCAGGGATGATTGCAGATACGACCGCAGACCGCAGGGAAGGGGTTCTCCCTTTTGATCAAAGCGAGGGCTTCCTTATACTTGCCTTCGGAGGCAAGCTTGATGTAGCCCTGGATTGAGATGTGAGCGGGACACCAGGTCTTGCACGGGGCAGTACCGGTCTCCGGAACGACATCCTGACGGTTGAAGCGGTAATCCGGATTCGAAACGCACTTGGCGGAGGTGTTCTTGCCCAATGCCGCCTGGAACTGGATCTTGGTCTCCTTGATTTCGGGCAGCTTCATGCCGAGACGGATGGCGTTGGTCGGGCAGTTCTCGACGCACTTTCCGCAGGCGACACAGTTGAGCGCATTGATCTCCGAACGATAGTTGGAGGCGACGGCATCCGTCGTCTTGAACTCTTCGACCGGACGCAAGCCGAAGCAGGCACAGCCGCAACAGTCGCAGATAGCGGTCGACTTCTGATCCTTCCAGGAGTCGAGGTTCGGAACGCAGTGCATCAAGCCTTCATCTTCGCATTTTTCAATGATGGAGCGAGCTTCCTCACGGGAGACCTCTCTGTCCTTTCCGGTGCGAACGAAAAACTTGGCAGGTCCGCCTAACTTCAGACATCTGTCCTTGGCAAGATGGCCGCAGCCTTCTCCCATCTGCGTACGGGACATACGGCAGGAGCAGGCGCCGACAGAGAAATAATCATACGAGTTGATCCAGACATCGACATCGTCTCTCGGATCGATATCCTTGGGATCGATGTGAGACTTTTCTAACGCTCTCTTGATCGGGATGACTCTCATCAGGCCGTAGCCATCGGGAATCATCGGACCCATAGAAGCGAGTCTATCGTGCGTGTACTGGTTGAAGGCACGGCGGATCTCCGGATGCTCTAACGCATTGGGAGAGACGACCATGATCTCAAGAAGACCAGGGGCGAATATCGGCGTGATATATTCATAATGTTCCGGAATGCCGTCATGAGCTTCGATGAGATCGACTCTCAGCGTGCCCAGATATCCGAGGTGATCGCCGACTTTGTGGACTCTTTCCATCGTCCAGCCGAGCTTTTTGCTGACCCACTCATCCGTTCTGACCTTGCGGAGACCGAGTGCGAGGATGAAGTCGCACTCCTCATCGCTGACCGAACCGGCTAGAGAGTAGTACTCCGGAGCGTTGGCATCGATCTTGTTGAGCATGCCAGAAGGGCCACCGATCATCTTGGCGACCTGAACGATCTTCTTACGGAGCGGCTTGGTTCCATCCGCTACCGGTTTGCCTTCCCATAAGATTGGCTTTTCTGTTTCCATTTTTTTTGATTTTCCTCAGTGTTGATCTTCCCGGATTGTCAATTGAAGAGAAGGTTGACTCTCGTTCCGCTGATGACGAAACGTAACTTCACATCGGAGCTGCCCATCGCAAAGAAAATGTTCGAGCGGTAATTTTCTCCATCCACGTTGATTTCGACCTGAATTGCGTGTTCCCCTTTGCTGATGGAAAGAACTGACTCGTTTTCGGAAGCCTTCATCTCTCCGATGTAATGGTTGTCGGAGAGAATTTTAGTATCGATAGGCTGGCTGAGCTTATCCATACTTCTGACAATGGTTAAAGTTCTCATAGTGAAACTATTATAACCGAAAACAGTCCGACTTTAACAGAAAAATCCGGTAAAAAACATACGAAAAGTAAGACACTGTCCATGAAGTGTTTAAAAAACGAATGCAGACATGGCGTTGCTTTTTCCTTTGAAATCCATTTCCTCTCGCTATAATAAGTAGGAGTAGGAGAAATCACATCATGGACGAATTGAAAGTCATTCAGATCAAAGAGGAAGTCACGGCGAAGAACGATGAAGAGGCAGCGGCAGTCAGGACCATGCTCAAGTCTCATAAAACCTATCTTGTCAACCTGATGTCGAGCCCGGGAGCCGGAAAGACGACGTTGCTCTGCCATCTGATTCCGCTGCTCACAGAACACGGTTTACGAGTCGGCGTCATGGAAGCCGATATCGATGGTGAGTGCGATGCTGAGACCATCATGGAGAAGACCAAGGCCAAAGCCATTCAGATCCACACCGGAGGCGCCTGCCACCTCACGGCTCAGATGACGAAGGAGGGCTTAGAGAACCTTTCCCTTGATGACTTCGATATCGTTTTTTTGGAAAACATCGGTAACCTCGTCTGCCCCGCTGAGTTTGATACCGGCGCCAACACCAAGCTCGTCCTTCTCTCCGTTCCGGAAGGGGATGACAAACCCTTGAAATATCCGCTGATGTTCGAAGTTGCTGACTTAGTCTGCGTGACGAAGATCGACACCCTTCCTGCCTTCGATTTCGACAAAGACAAGCTGATCGCCAATGTCCATAAACGCAATCCCGATGCGAAAGTCCTCTTCCTCTCTTCCAAGAAGGATCAGAACATCGATCAGGTTTCCGATTACCTCATCGAGCGTGTCACTTCCTTCATCCGTTAAGCGTCAAGGTGGCTTTATGCCACCTTTTCTAGTATGATGGATTTACCTTCTGAATGAAGAAAGTGAGGTCTATTATGTCGCGAAAGAAACGCTTCAGCATCATCTCGCTGATCCTCAATATCATCATCGCCGTGCTTGTCATCTACGGGATCTTCGTCATGCAGTTTCCCAAAGTCCTGCGTTGGGCAAATGATAGTATCTTAGAATCGACCGGAGTCGGCATGTTCCGCTTCTACACCACCGACTCGAATTTCCTGATGGCCCTCATCGCGCTTGCTGCGATTCCCTTCGATATCAAGAAGATCAGAAATGACGATCGAGTCACACCTTCCTGGCTCAGCGTCCTTTATCATGTCGGCACAGCGGCGATCGCTTTGACCTTCCTTGTCGTCATCACCTATCTTGCTCCGGTTTTTGGACTCTGGCACCGCATGTATACCAACGCCAACCTCTTCTACCATCTGATTGTTCCCGTTCTTGCGATGGTCAATGCCATTTTCTTCCGCTCTGATAGACGTCTCTCCCCTTTCTCAATCCTTTATGGCCTCATCCCGATGGCTCTTTATAGCATCCTCTATATGATTCAGCTCCAGGTCAGCGGCAATCCGACCATCACCGATCCGAAAACCGGCATGGTCACCTACCCCAATGACTGGTATGGATTTGCTCATATCCCGGTCGGCGGAACAAAAGAGAATCCTCAGTACCTGAACTTCATCATCGTCTTCCTATTAATCCTCGTTGCTATGGCGATTCTTTCGGCTGCTTTATTCGGACTCGAGCGCTGCTTACATCGCGCCTTCTTCCCGGTGAAACAGACGAAGGCTGAACCGAAAAAGGAAGAGACGGCACAAAACGAAACCAAGCAGGCTTCTGTCACTTCTGAAAAAGAGCCGGAAGAAATCAAAGAAGCGCCAAAACAAGAAGAAGCTAAAGCGGAAGAAAAGACGGAAGCTTCCGAAAAAGAGCAGAAAGACGAAGCTGTTCCTCAAGAAGAACCCCGTCCTGTCCGCACCACGACCACCTCTCTGAAAGTCTCCGAGCTCAACAACGGCAGACCAGACAACCTTTACAAAGATAAGAGCCGCGTCTATCATATCTCCCGTCATTCCAGCGGAGGCTGGCAGGTGAAGCTTGCCAGCGGCGAGAAAGCCATCAAGACCTTTCCGACCCAGAAAGAAGCCATCACCTTCGCCAGAGACCTCGTCCGCACACAGGGCGGATCGATCCGTGTCCACAGCATGACAGGTTCGATCAGAAAGGCATAATCCATGAACGTCAGCGTATATCTGAGCGCCAGAGAAGGGAAAAATCCGGATTTCCGTATCCTGGCTCAGCAGTTAGGAAACTATCTTGCCGAGAAACATCACACCCTCGTCTACGGCGCTTCCGACATGGGACTGATGAAAGTCTTAGCGGAAGCCACTATCGATCACGGAGGAGCTGTCATCGGTGTGACCTCTCCAGAATTTGAGAGATTTGTCAATCCGGAAGGACAAGATACTCTTTACTGCCAAACGATCGCCGATCGCCGAAAGAAGATGTATGACTTAGGAGAATTCTACATCGCCTTGCCAGGCGGCGTAGGAACCCTCGATGAGATCAGTGAAGTCATCTGCTACACCATGCTCGCCAAAGAGCCGAAGAAAGTCTGCCTTCTCAACTATGAGGGCTATTATGATGCCCTTCAGGGTCAGATCTATCAGATGGTACAGGAGAAGATGGTCGACCCTTCCATCATGAACCTCGTCCTCTTCCCGAAAGACCTCGATGAGCTCACGGCTCTGATGGAAGAATAACGTTCGATCGAGATACACTTGCCGGGCTAAGATGCCCGGCTTTTTGGTTGAAAACAGAACGGGGAAAAGCAAAAACCAGGGAAAATCAGCGCTAAGGAAAAGAATGATAGAATTCATCATTTTTCTCTTTATTTTCCTTTAAGATGACAGAAAAATGAATCTGTATGAAACTTTGAAAGCTCTTTCAATTTTCCGTTGAAAAGCGATAATCGGCCTCCTATAATCGAAATGTATATTTAAAGGAAGGACTCACAATGAAATACGATATCGCTATCATCGGTGCTGGTATCACCGGTTGCTGCATCGCCTTCGAACTCTCCAAGTACGACTGCCGTGTCGTCATCCTTGAGAAGGAGAACGATGTCAGCGAAAGAACCACCAAAGCAAACTCCGCCATCATCCACGCCGGCTATGACCCGAAGCCCGGCACCAAAATGGCAAGGCTCAACGTCTTAGGCTCCGAGCTTGCCAAGCAGAACGCTGCGGTCATGAACTATCCCTATCAGCAGATCGGTTCTCTCGTCTTAGGTTCCACTCCAGCGGATGAGAAACTGATCGATGAGCTTTATGAAAGAGGCGTCAGAAACGGCGTCAAAGGGATGAGAGTCCTCAAGAGCAGAGAGGAGATCCTCGCTCTCGGTGAGAAGAACCTCTCCGACAATATCTGCTATGCGCTCTATGCGCCAAGCGCTGCCATCGTCTACCCTTGGCAGATGTGCCTCAGCTATGCGGAGAACGCATTGAAGAACGGCGTCGAGCTCAAGCTCAACACGGCGGTCAAAGATATCGAAGAGACCAAGGACGGCTTCAGCATCAAGACCGATGGCGAGACGATTGAAGCCAACTACGTCATCAACTGCGCCGGCACGCATGCCGACGATATTTATCATCTCGCTCTCAAGGGCAGAAAAGCCGAGGATGACTTCACCATCATTCCTGCCAGAGGCGAGTACTACCTGTTAGACAAGAACCAGGGAAGCTTAGCCAGCCACGTCCTCTTCCAGACTCCTACCGAGAAAGGCAAGGGCGTCCTTGTCTCTCCCACGACAAACGGCAACCTCATTGTCGGACCTGATGCCGCCTTTGGCGATTCCACCAAGGACGATGTCGGAAACACTCAGAAATCCATGGATTATGTCCGCGAGATGGCCTTAAGAACCTCACCGAAGATCGGCTTCGGACAGAATATCCGCAACTTCGCCGGCATCCGTGCCACCATCGCCGGAAGGGATGATTTCCTCATCGAGGAGTCCAAAGAAGTTCCGCACTTCATCAACTTCGCCGGCATCAAATCCCCAGGCCTTTCCTGCGGACCTGCCTTCGGTATCGAAGCGGTTGAAATGCTCCAGCGCTCTGGGCTTGACTTAACGGAGAAGAAGACGCCTTATCAGTGGGTGAGAAGGCCCGACTTTTTCAAAGATCTCAGCGAGGAAGAGAAGATTGCGAAGATCAAAGAAAATCCGCTCTATGGTCAGGTCATCTGCCGCTGTGAGACCATCACGCAGGCCGAGATCATCGCCGCGATGCATGAGATCATCCCAGCCAGGACGATCGACGGCGTCAAGAGACGGGTCAACGCCGGCATGGGTCGCTGCCAAGGCGGCTTCTGCGGACCGAAGGTCTTTGATCTGCTCCGCTCCGAATTAGGGCTTAACTGGAATGAAGTCTATCAGGATCGTAACGGATCCCAGGTCGTCGTCGCAAGGACCAAAGGAGAATAGGAAAATGGAAATCAAAGAAAGAAATCTGGTCATCATCGGCGGCGGTCCGGCAGGACTCGCAGCTGCCTATGGCGCTTATCAGGCCGGTGAGAGAGATATCCTCATTTTAGAGAGAGACCACCGTCTCGGTGGCATCCTCAATCAGTGTATTCACAACGGATTCGGCCTGCACCGTTTCAAAGAGGAGCTCTCCGGTCCCGAATATGCGCAACGCTACATCGACATGGTCGCGAGCACCAACGTCGAAGTTCAGTCGGATACGATGGTCATCGATTTAACGCCCGATCACATGATCACGGCGATGTCCTCCCACAACGGACTTGAGAAAATCCACGCTAAAGCCATCATCCTCTCGATGGGTTGCCGTGAGAGACCAAGAGGCGCCATCTCTACCCCAGGCGATAGAGTCGCTGGCATTTACACGGCAGGTGCTGCTCAGAAATACTGCAACATCGACGGCTATCTTGTCGGAAATAAAATCGTCATCCTTGGATCCGGCGACATCGGTCTGATTATGGCTAGACGTATGACCTTAGAAGGTGCCAAGGTCTTAGCCGATGTTGAACTCTGCCCTTATTCCAACGGCCTCAACCGAAACATCGCCCAGTGTCTCAACGATTTCAATATTCCGCTCTACCTCTCCCACACCGTCACCGACATCCAGTCGGATCCGGAGAACAAGAGAGTCAAATCCGTCACCATCATGAAGGTCGACGAGCATCGGAAGATCGTTCCGGGAAGCGAGATCACCTTCGATTGCGATACCTTGCTTCTTTCCGTTGGTCTGATTCCAGAAAATGAGCTGACGACGAAAGCCGGAATCGTCATCGATCCCCGAACCCGCGGTGCCAAAGTCAAGGACAACCTTGAGACGAGCGTCGATGGCATCTTCGCCTGCGGCAACGTCCTTCAGGTTCACGATCTTGTCGACAATGTCTCCAAAGAAGGTGAAAGGGCTGGCGCTAACGCGGCAGCCTTCATCCAGTCGGGTGAAGTCAGCGGTGAACTTGTCGAGTGCACACCTCTTCCGGGCATCAACTATCTCTGCCCACAGTGCATCCGCAAAAATGCCAAAGACGAAGCGGTCGATCTCTTCTTCCGTGTCCATGAACCTAACGGCAAGTGCAAGATCATCGCCAGGGTCGGTGACAAAGTCATCACCTCGGTCATGAAGATCCGTGCCGTTCCTTCCGAGATGGAATCGATCCGCATCCGTCTAACGGATATCCAGGACGCCAAAGAAGTGAAAGTCTCAATCGAGGAGGTCAAGTAAAATGATCCATAAATTCATCTGCATCCAGTGCCCTAGAGGCTGCCATCTTGAAGTCGATGATGAGACCATGACCGTCACGGGCAATTCCTGTCCTCGCGGCGAAGCCTACGGCAAGGCGGAAGTCACCAATCCGGTCAGAACCATCACTTCGACGATCCGCATCCAAGGTGCGGAATCACCGAGAGTATCGGTCAGAACAGATAAGCCCATTTCGAAGAAGCTGATGTTCGATGTCATGAAAGAGCTCGACCGTGTTCAGGTTCAGGCTCCGGTCAAAGTCGGAGACATCGCCGTCCACAACATCTTAGGAACCGACGTCAACATCATCATCACCAAACAGATGGAGAGAATCTGACCATGGAAGAAAAAGAGCAAATCAAGCGCCGTTATATCATCTCTCTCGATCAGGGAACCACCTCGTCAAGAGCGGTCGTCTTCGATAACTTCGGACACGTCGTCCAGGTCGTTCAGAAAGAGTTCCGTCAGTTTTTTCCTCAGCCCGGCTGGGTCGAGCATGATCCGATGGAGATCTGGTCCTCTCAGTATTCCGTCATGACCGAGGCCATCGCTCTCTGCGGCATCCGCCCCTATCACATCAAAGCAATCGGCATCACTAACCAGCGTGAAACCACGATCGTCTGGGACAAGATCACCGGTAAGCCGATCTATAACGCCATCGTCTGGCAGTGCAGAAGAACAGCACCGATCGTCGAACAGGTCAGAAAAGACGGCCTTGAGGAATACATCCGCAAGACCACCGGCCTCGTGTTGGATCCTTATTTCTGTGCGACCAAGATCAAGTGGATTCTCGACAATGTCGAGGGAGCCAAAGAAAAATCCATGCGCGGCGAGCTCCTCTTTGGCACAGTCGATACCTGGCTGATGTGGAAGCTGACCGAAGGCAAAGTCTTCGCCACCGATTACACAAACGCCTCCAGGACCATGCTCTTTGACATCAACAACCTCAAGTGGGATAAGAAACTCTGCGACTACTTCGGCATTCCGATGTGCATGCTTCCGGAAGTCAGACCGAGCAGCTGCATTTTCGGCTTCTGCAACATCTTCGATACCGAGATTCCAATTGCTGGTGTTGCCGGAGACCAGCAAGCCGCTTTGTATGGACAGACCTGCTTCCGTCAGGGTGAGTGCAAAACCACCTACGGGACTGGTTGCTTCCTTCTGATGAACACCGGCTCGAAGTGCGTCCAGTCGAAGAACGGACTCGTCACCACGTTGGCGGCTTCTACCGACGCGAAAGGTAAGCCGCAGTACGCCTTAGAAGGTTCCGTCTTTGTCGGCGGTGCTGTCGTTCAGTGGGTCAGAGATCAGATGCGCTTCATCGTCGATAGCAGCGATACCGAGTACTTTGCCGAGAAAGCGAAGGATAACGGCGGCGTCTATATGGTTCCAGCCTTCACCGGCTTAGGGGCTCCGAACTGGGATCCCTATGCCAGAGGCACGATCTTCGGCATCACCCGCGGCACCAACCGTCTTCACATCGTCCGCGCGGCTTTGGAGTCGATCGCCTATCAGGTCACTGACCTCATCGATGCGATGAGCAAGGATACCGCGATGCACATCCGGACCTTGAAAGTCGATGGCGGCGCCTCAAAGAACAACTTCCTGATGCAGTTCCAGGCCGATATCGCCGATCTCAACATCACGCGGGGATCGACGGCGGAATATACTGCCTTAGGTGTCTGCTTCCTTGCTGGACTTGCCGTCGGTGTCTTCAAGGACACGGCAGAGATCAAGAGCCTCTACGAGAAGGAGAAAACCTTCCGCCCGAGTATGGACGAAGCCAAGAGAGCCCACAACCTTTGCAAGTGGCATAAGGCGGTCAGGATGTGCCGAGGCTGGGAAGATACCTCTACCGACTAACATCAACCTGGGTCAGAAGCCCAGTTTTCCGCTTCTCTTTCGGTGAAGCTCTTTCTAATCTTGCTTATCTCTTTTTCCCTTTGTATAGTAGACAGCAATAGTCGTTTTTTGACGAAAGACTCCGTCTGAACAAATGAAAGGAACACACCATGAGAAAAGACAAGTTTGCCGGTGAAGGAATCACGTTTGACGACGTTTTGCTTCTGCCCCGTTACTCCGAGATCACTCCGGATATGGTCAGCCTCAGAAGCCGGTTGACGAAGCACATCACCCTCAACATTCCTTTCCTCAGTGCAGCGATGGATACCGTCACTGAGTCCCAGATGGCCATCGCCATGGCTCGAGAAGGGGGTATCGGTATCATCCATAAGAACATGTCGATCGAGCGTCAGGCCGATGAAGCAGACAAGGTCAAGCGCAGCGAGAATGGCGTCATCACCGAGCCGATCACCCTGACGAAGGAGAAGAAGCTCTTCGATGCCCTTCAGCTGATGGCAAAATACCATATCTCCGGAATCCCTGTCGTGGACGAAGAGAATCATCTCATCGGCATCATCACCAACCGCGACATCAAGTTCGAGACCGATATGTCGAAGAAAGTCGACGAGGTCATGACGAAAGAGAACCTCATCGTCGGGAAAGTCGGAACCTCTCTCTCCGATGCGAAACTCATCTTAGGCAAAGCTAAGAAGGAAAAACTGCCCATCGTCGATGACGAGTATCATCTTAAGGGTCTCATCACCGTCAAGGATATCGATAAGATCCAGCAGTTTCCTCACTCCGCCAAAGACAAATACGGAAGATTATTATGCGGTGCCGGAATCGGCATCACCTCCGATATGCTTCAACGGGCGGATGCCCTCATCAAAGTCGGTGTCGATGTCCTCGTTCTTGATTCCGCTCACGGCGATTCCCGAAACGTCGTCGAAGCTCTCCGCCTCTTGAAGAAGACCTATCCGGAGATCGACATCATCGCCGGCAACATCGCCACCTATGAAGGGGCAAAAGATCTGATGGCAGCCGGAGCCGATGCCGTCAAGGTCGGCATGGGGCCTGGATCCATCTGTACGACAAGAATCATCTCCGGCATGGGTGTGCCTCAGATCACCGCCATCATGGAAGCAAAGCGAGCCTCGGAGGAATTCGACTGCCCTATCATCGGAGACGGCGGCATCAAGTATTCCGGCGACATCACCAAAGCCTTGGCCGCCGGAGCTGACACCGTCATGTGCGGTGCACTCTTCGGCGGCTGCGAGGAGGCGCCAGGTGAGACGGAGCTCTTCCGCGGGCGTAAATTCAAAGTCTACCGCGGCATGGGTTCGCTAGGCGCGATGCAGCAGGCTCACGGCTCCGCGGACCGTTACTTCCAGTCCGGTCATCAGAAGCTTGTTCCCGAAGGTGTCGAAGGGCGTGTGCCTTTCCGCGGCACGGTTTCGGATGTGATCTTCGAGCTTTTAGGCGGTATCCGCTCCGGCATGGGTTATCTCGGATGCAGCACCATCCCTGAGCTTCAGGAGAAGAGCCAGTTTATCAAGATCACCAACGCCTCCCTTCGGGAATCCCACCCTCACGACATCGACATCACGAAGGAAGCGCCGAACTATTCTATCGATGCCAAATAGTCGATTTTCATCTATTCGTTGCGATAAAACGGAGTTTACCGGATATGCTGAAACATCATTGTCTACAGCCCATGGAAACGGATGAATACCGCATTCTGACCGAAGCGTTGGGTCATAGCCTTGGCTATGCCTCCTTTGAGGAGTTCCACGAGGCGATCCTCTTTTTCAAAGTTGATCTCAATCGAAACGTCATCTTAAAAGTCGATTTTGCCGCGGATCGCCATATGTCGGATGAGAAGTGGGACGGATTAGAGTATGCCTTCTTCCTGCAGGATCTCATCCGCCGTAACTACATCAGCGACAATATGATCTGCCAGGAGTTCTTCGATTCGAAGAACATTCTGGCTCATCTTGCCAATCAGAACACCTACTTCGAGCAGAAATACGTCACGATAGACGGGGAGAAGACAACGCATCGCATCGCGTTGGCACAGATACGGAGCAGTGAGAACGAGAAGACGGTCAGCTTTGCCATCGTCAACATCGATCAGTATGAGACCAAGCTTCACGAGATGACGATGAACGCTCAGGTCGATTTCTTAACCGGAGTCTACAACCGAAGAGGACTCGATGCCAGAGTCGAAAACTACCTGAGGATCTCGAAGGACAGGCGCTTTGCCTTCGTCTCGATGGACATCGATGACTTCAAAAGTATCAACGACCTTTATGGCCATGCGATCGGAGATGATATCCTCATCACGCTCGCCAACAACATGCGGGATGTTTTTGGAAAGAAAGCCCTTGTTGCTAGGATGGGAGGCGATGAATTCGTCGCTCTTCTTCAGGATACTTCCAAGGAAGAATCCCTGCGCCTGATCGAAACCTTCTCCGCGATGAAGCACTGCTTCAAGAAGTTCGATAAGCTCGTGGAATTCACCGTCTCCATCGGTGTCTCCTTCTATCCGGAGACCTCCCGTGAGTATGCGGAGCTCACTCGTCAGGCTGACCTGGCCCTCTATGCGGCGAAGATCAAAGGGAAGAACACCTATCGCGTCTACTGCAGCATCATGGAGACCCTCTCGCGCTCCCAGCTCGGCTTTTCCTTGACCGATCTCATCAACGGCTTCCCCGGCGCGATCATCATCTACAAGAACAATGAGAGAGGCGATATCCTCTTTGCCAACAACCTGATGGCGAAGATCTGCGAGTGCGAGAACACCGATGACTTCTTCGAATTCACCAACCGCTCCTTCACCCAGATGGTTCATTCCGAGGACAGAGCAAGAGTGCTTGAGGCGATTTCATCTCAGATCGAAAAAAGCGACAACCTCTGCTTCGACTGCATCACCTACCGCATCAAAACCAGACTTGGCAACGTGAAGCGGATCTTCGATGCCGGACACTTGGTTCACAACGAACACTTCGGCGATATCTTCTTCGTCTATCTCCTCGATGAGGAATTCAAAGAGCAGCTGTTACAAGGGTAGACGGAAAAAGCGGAGCTGATGAGAGTTCCGCTTTTTCGGTATCCGGGATCTGGCTTCCTACTTCTGCTCTTCCTGCGCTTTCTTGCTAGCGATCTTGGCTTCCATCGCAAGTCTCTTCTCGTGAAGGTTAGTGAAGACCTTGACGATGATGAAGAGAGTCAGAGCGATGACAAGGAAGGAGATGATGGCGTTGATGAAGACGCCCCAATCGATGACGGCAGACATGTTGTAGGTGTATGTCGTTCCATGCAGCGTGTAGAGGCCTAAGAGCGAACCTTTCCACTGAAGGAAGGTCGCATCATTGACCGAGATGTTGACACCGCTGTTCTTGGCGAACTGAATGGTCATGTCATTGACATCGGCAGAGGAGAACCGCTGGCCGATGTTCGGAACACCAGCCTGAGCGGCATTGATTGCCGGAAGAACCGTGACGAGACCCTTGAGGCCGCCCGGGACAGCCCAGGTGCAGAGGCTGAGAAGGATGTTGGTGAAGGCGGTGACGATCGCGTTGAACGCGCCGCCCATGATGACACCGACGGACATGTCGAGGACATTGCCACGGTTGATGAACTTCTTGAATTCAGCCCAGAAAGTTTTGCCTTCCTGTTTTTTCTTTTCCTTCAAGGCTTGCTTCTCTTCTTTGGACAGCTTGATTTTGATTTTTTCCATAATATTGATAACCCTCCCGAATAAGCAAATATTGTAGACACTGCCATCTCAATAAGCAACAGGAATGACACCAGAAAAGAAAAGTCCTGCCGAAGCAGGACCTAGTCTGTTACATCAGTCAGCGAAGGTATCTGTCAGGATGTCACGGAACTGCTCTTCCGGCTTGGCGCCGAGAAGATATTCTTCCGCGCTTCCGTTCTCCTTGAGCATCATCTTCTTGCCATCGCGGAAAGCGAACATCATCGGTATGGAGATGACGCCGTACTGCTGGGCAATCTCCGGGAACTCATCGGTGTCGACCTTGAGGAAGGTGATCTCGCTGAACTCTTCCTCGAGAGACTCAATCTCTCGTCCCATGATGCGGCAGGGTCCGCACCAGGTGGCATTGAAGTCCACCAGGACCTTTTTATCCGCAGACAGGATTTTGTCGAAATCCTCGGTTCTCTCTAATTTTTTAATCATGTTGAATCCTCCTTATTCTGGATTTGGCAATACCTTATCGAATTTCGAATCAGACTGCAACGGATTTGCTCACGCAAAGTAACCTTTCAGAACACCGAAGAATAACGAGAGGATGCCAAGCACAACAAGATGAAGAGGATAATAGGCGTAGAAACTATACTGCACCACCTGTGAACGGTAACCTTTCTTTCCGTTGCAGAGGAGGATAAGCAAGGCTCCAAAGGTGGAATACGTACCTAAGGGAACAAATTCCTTGGGCAAGAACATGGACGTGTTGTCCATTCGATAAAGCAGATAAAAACAAAGCTCTGTGAATAGAACCGCGATCGCCTCGGTATCGCGCCTTGTCCGGATACTCTCTGACATCAGAAAACAATCCTCTTCCAAGCCCTGTTTCTTTGCCTTTTCGATCAGATAGCGATCCGAAAGCTCGCGGGCGAGATAGAGACAGAGAAATAAAACGATGGAAAAAGCGCCCCAGTCTGCTTTAAACAATGTTCCATAGCTTGTGGAAACCGGAACCTGGGTAAGGATTCCTACGGAGAAAGGAAGCGAAGCAAACAGCTTATACCATCCTTTCTGACGCAAGCAATAAATCAAAAGCACACCGAGGAACATATCCGTGAACGCATTGCCGATCAGAATATTGGAACCGATCGGAATGTGCCGGATCCATGAGAAAAGATAACCGAAAAGATCCATCAGCAAAGCGCAGATCAAAAGGCGGAGGAGATATTTTTTGGCATCCTTAGTGCGATAGATTCCTTCCACCGCTAAGAAGGCGAAGACAGGGAACGAAACCTTTCCTACGGAACGGAGGACATAATAGACCGTCCCGATCTCCCTTCCGCTTCCCCTGGTGAAGAAAAGCATGCCGATATGATCGAGCGTCATCAAGAGAGCGGCGATTATTTTTAGGATCAGCGAATTCACACCGAAAGGATGATTCTCCCGGTTTTCTTCGCTCGATAGGATATCTGTTTTCATGCTGTTACCTCAGGAAAAGAGCAATCATCTGGCTGACAGAAGAAGACTGTTTGTGCACCATATCCGCTCCCAAGATGGCGATAAAGGAGAGGAGGTTGTTGAGCAGATGTGCGCCCATCGACGTGGCAATCTCTCCGGTTTTCGCATAAAGGAAGGCCAAAACGGTGCCAGGCAGGATGTAGAGCGGCAGATTGAGCAGCTCATTGTAGAGCGCATAACGTAACTGAAGGATTGTTTCTGCGCTCTTCCCGGATGAGGAAGCAACAAATAGCTGCGTGATGGACGTAAAATCGAAGTGGATGAGTCCGAAGATGATACCGGATAAAACGATGCCGAGCAGTCTGAACTTCGGCTTGTGTCCGATCGTATCGACAAGTCCGATCCGATATCCCATCTCCTCGCAGAACGGAGCGAAAAGAACGATAGCAAAGAAGGAGAAAAACGGAGAATCCAAGACGATATCCGACACCGTCGTCTGATTCTGGTTCCGGGCATAGAACGAGATGTGTCGGTACATCAGGCTGAAGAACTGGTTGAAAAAGAAGATGACTAGAAAACCGAGGATCGCATAAGCGTAGGTGGTTTTCTTTTTGAACCCTTTGATGATCCGCTTCGGGGTCTTCTTCTTATCCAAGAAAATCAAGAGAAGGAAAAGAGAGAACTCAATGAGATAGGTGACATCATTCAAGATGGCGCTGCCTCGCAGAGAGAGGGCTTTCTTCTCCGGAAGATAAAGCGGAGTATGGACCAGAATCTGTCCGATGAGCAGAGAGATGATCTGAATTCCGAGGATCGCAAGGAGAAGGAAAACAATCTTCTCCCACATCGGAGTCTCTTCATTCATCGCTGAGGGAAGGAAGAAGCGGGAAGAGGAAGAGCTATTTTCCTCCTTTTTCGGTTCTTCAGGCTGGTAGATCTGCATCGTGTTTTGATTCTCAGAAACAATCTATCGGAAAGTTCTCTTTCTGATATAATAAAATATAAGAAAACAAAGCCCTGTTTTCAAGGAATTCACAGCAGAATATGAACACAGCAAACACAAATCCCTCCCCCGGTAACACCATCTCCTCCTTCGGCTCAGCGCTAGAGAACATCTCCATCGATTCACTCACTTCCTGGATCTGTCTGGGCCTTTTGCTGTTGCTAGTCTTTGCCACCATCATCGCCGGAGTCCTCGGCTTGATGAAAGGTCTGCTCAAGACCGCGCTGAAGACCGTCCTGAAAGCGATCCTAGTCACTATCGCTGTCTTTGCGACCCCCTATATCGCCAATGGTCTCTCCACCCTGAAAGTCATCCCCTGGCAAGGAGAGAATGTCAACCTTCAGGTCCTGATCGCCGATTGGATTACGAACCTCGGGATCATCTCCCCGACCAACGGCTTGACCATCTATGAGACGGCAATCGCTATCGCCAACGCCCTGTTAGCCTACGCCGTCTTCCTTGTCCTCCTTATTTTGATCGGGCTCTTCATCTCCCTCATCACCGGCATCCTCTACAACGGCATCTTTCGCTGGTTCCTTCCTGTCGAATCGAGAAAAGAGAGAAAATGGAAGAAGAAAAACAAGACCGCGACTGCCATCAAACAGAACCTCGCCACCGACTTCGACGATCAAGGAAAACCCATCCGGAAAGATCGGAAGCTTCCTCTCCTTCCAATCCCCGGCATGCTCCTTGGCGCTGCTCAGGAATTCATCTTCGTCCTTGCTCTCTTAGCCCCGATCACCTCGCTTGCCCGCATCGGCACCACGCATCAGGATGCTGTGAAGAAGGCGATGGCTAAGTCAAACCTTTCTCCTCAGACTCAAGAACAGCTCGATGCTTCCTTGACGAAGGTTTCGGAATCCCCTCTCTTCAAGATGACCTCGTTAACCAACTTCGATACTGCCATCATGTCCAAAGCCGGAACCATCACCCTCAATACGACCTCTCTTTCTTTGAATCGTTTATTAAGCTCCCTCTTTGACATCGCTTCGCCCTTGCTCGATAGCTCCTCTATCACCTACGATGAGGCGTTGGACCGAGTCACTCTCAATTATGCTGAGCTACTCTCCACACAATCCGTCTCCGCTCTTTTGACCACCTTTGCCGGAAACAAGCAGATCATGGCGCTCATCCCGCCACTCATCGATGTCGGACTCAACGCCATGAAGAACACCAACCTCGACATGGAGTTAGAAGGCCTCGACTTCCAGAACATCAGCTGGTCAGACGATATCCGCTGTATCAACGAGATTTACTCGATGCTCTATTCGGATGTCCTTCGCCCGATCATCTCCCAAGATGGAAAAAGCTTCACCCCCGATCATTTCGTCATCCCGGTGACGAGGATGAGCGATGAAGAGATCGATGTTTATGCCAAGGCCGCCCATAAAGCCGGTACCCTCTCCTCGGTCAAGAAGATCAGCCCGCTGATCCTCGCCAAAGTCGGCTCTTATCTGGAAAAGAAAGGCAATATGATCCTTCCTAGCGATCCAAACGCTTATGAAGACATCGATTATCCTAAAGAATTCGAGCTCCTCACCTCTGCCTTTTTCCGGATGATGCGTCTCTTCGGATTGGATATCAGTGCGAAGACGAACTTCAACAGCATTCCCGATCGGGTCAAGACCGTGCTCTCGGATGATACCAAACGGGCAGAGCTCGCTCTTTTGGTGATCGGCGATGAGAGTCAGGGCCTACCTGGTGTTCTCGATTCCGAGTTTGCCCTTCGGATCTCCCTTCCGGATGCGATGGATGCTCTCATCCGCTCCATTCCCGCTCTCGCTCCTTATATCAGTCAGGTTGATTTCAAAAGCGTGTTCAAGGATTTCGCCATTCAGGATTTCAAGAGCGAGATCCGCGTCGTCCTCTCCGTCGCCGGAAGCATCTATCAGCCAGGTAGCGGCATCGACATCTCCCATCCGGAGTCCATCGATTTCAGCAGCATCGAAACGGTCGACCGCCTGTCCGATCTCATCACCCAATTCGAGCGATCCCGACTCTTCTCCACCCTCTATCCGACCATTCTTAAGAGCGTCCTCTTCCATGTCAACATCAACTTTAGGGAAAACTTCTTCGGACTGACGCCTTATTCCTTCAACTATCAGTCCAAAGATTTCCTCAAGAACATCAAGTCTCTCCTCCATCTCATTCCCGATATCCGTTCGATGGTTTCCCTCTTCAGCGACAGCTCAAAATCGGTGGCACAGAAGATCGATGGCCTCAACGTGGAGACCATCCGTCAGCTGTTGGTTCTCATCACTTCCTCTGATTTCTTCAATGCCGACTTCCATACAGGCACCTCGTCAGAAGCCCAGAAGAACCTGAATCTCAAGACTCTGTTCGAACACCTTTACCAGCAGGAACCGTTTAGGACAATCGGCCTAGTTGCTCCTAGCATCACTGACCTTCAGCAGGTCGAGTGGGGAAGCGGGAAGAACGACAGAAAGGAGATTGCCAAACTCTGCGATATCCTACAGGATATCCAGGCAAACATCGCCTTCTTCTCCACAGACCAACCAAAACCATCTGAACTATCCGATACCAAGAGCGTCGCTTCCTTGATTAAGGATTGCACAGATTCTAAGATCGCCGGACCTTCTGCCCTTAAGATCATCTCAAATAGCATGCAGTCCTACTTCGACTCCCTCGGCATTCCGATCGACCTCAACCACCTGAGAAACGATGTCTGGAAAGACGATGCCGACGATATCGCTACCCTTCTTTCGCTCCTTCAGGACACCGACATCGATCACCTTGATGTCAAGAGACTAAACGGCGAGAAGCTGAACGTTCTCTTAACGACCGTCTCTGAGATGAAGATGCTTCAATCTATCTCCGCTGACGATCCTCTTGGCACGCTGCTTTGCTCCTCCTTGAAGAAACTTGATCTCTATACAACCTTAGATTGCCATCCTGTTCCGGATGATATCTTCGATTCGACGCTTACGGAAGAAGGCGTAGCTAGCTTCCGCTGGAAAGAAGCGACAGCAGAAGTCGAAATCCATGGTAAGACCTACCTCAAGACCTCTTCCGGTACGATTGCCGATCTATCCAACCTTCTCAATCACTTCCAGGAGATCGGCTTCGACAAGCTCAAAAAAGGAAGCCTTCCTTCGGGACTTACCGCAAAGATCAGCCCTGAGCTAAATGATTCCTTCATCCGTGCCTTCCTTGCGGATTTCTTATCTCAGCGTATCGCTAAATTGGATTTTGGCCCATCTTACAATGCTTTCCTTCAGAGCATCGACTTCTCCATGCTCAAAAAGATGGATCAGTCTTCTTTCCAAAAAGAACTAACTCTCTTTGAGGACCTGTTCACTCTATCAACCAAGAAGGACAACAGCGGAGAGTCCATCCTTTCCTCGTTGTTCAAAGACATTTATTCTTTATCCGCTAAGACCTATCCGGAGAGTGATCCTCAGGATAAATTCCACGATCAGACCTATGAGCAGATTGTCGATACCCTGTTAGATGAATTCGCCACCTCTGAACTGCTCACACAAAAATCCGCTTCCTCTCCGCTTTGCCCTTTGGCTCTCTTCTGGAAAGAGGCTCTGGATCAAGCGGGATTGACTGATAAACTGATTTTCAGCAAAGCCAACAAAGAAGGGGCGCTCTCTGGCATCCTTTCCAACATCACGGACTGGTCGAACGAGATGTCCTCGGTCAAGACCATCCTCAATTTGCTTCAGGGCAAGTCCAACGCGTCTCTGACTCTTACTTCAACCACCCTTTCCTACGAGGAAGCAAAGGCGATGCTCACGGCCATGAACCGCTCGATGATCTTCCACCGGCTTCCCATCACCCTCTTCCGGGATGCGTTTGATCAAGCAGAGATATCCGGCCTCTTAGTCGATCCTGCGACCGGACTCGTTCCTCATCCGCTCTCCTACCGAGTCCATCTCACGATCTCAGCGGAAGATATCGCCTATTGGCAGAACGATATTGACCATCTCCTGGAGATTGTCTACCACTCCTCATTAACCCCTGTGTTTGAGAACGGAAGCAGCCTTTCCGCCATCCGTATCGGCGATCTCTCTAATCTGGACTTCCTTTATGACATCGGATCCTTGAATCTCTTTGCCAAGAGCCGCTCCTATCTTCTGCTCAACCTGATGGATAGCTACTCCACGGATCAGATGAAGATCCCGGATCTATTAAAGCGTTCTTCTCATCTCTATTATGGCGAAAACGAGAAAGCTACTCGCCTTGAGGAGCTCTTCTTTCAGAACCCGAAACTTCTTGATGCAACCAACCATCTTGATGAATCACGCGCCAAGCACGACCTTGCTCATCTCTCCTTGGTCCTCAAGACCGTGCTGGAGAACGCCGCTTCGTTTGCGACGATCAGTTCCGCCTCGCTGAAAGATATCTCCGTCGATTTCCTCGCTCTCAACAACGGTACCTATGAATTTGCTGAGGATCATCGTCTGATCCGCTCTGATCTCACCTCGGAGATCGTGGCCGGATTAGAGAAGACACTGCTGACCAACCACAAGCTCACCGCCTATTTCGGTGATTTTGATCTTGATCTTTACGCCGATGATCACGCCCTCATCAACAGCATCGAGGGACGTGGCCTAAACGGCATCATTGAGCTTTCGAAGCTAGGCTCTGCCTCGCCACTGACCAAAGCTCAGCTTACCGATGCCTTCACTCTCTTTGGTGCCAAGAACCTGACTGGTCTATCCGATCAAGAAGCGTATGATCATCTCCTCTCTCTTCCTGCGTATCAGGAAACCGGAAACTCCCTCCTGGTCCGTCACTTTACAAGTGAAGGGAAAGAGATCGTTCTCAACGTCGTGGTCACTTCGACATCGCTGGAAGTCGGAAGACTCTTCCAGTTCCTTGCCCCTGGAGAGGATTCTAGCCACATGTCCTATCGGGACCTCCTTGCTTCCTCTGAGATTCTATAACATAAAAAAATCCAAGGTTTCGTCCTTGGATTTTTAATCAGAACAACAATATTACACCGGCTTCTTCAGCATATAGGCTAAGCCGACCGTGTCTCTTCCGCAGTGGCAGCAGATGATGCCGGAAGCATCGATCGGATGCAATATCTTCTCTCCGAGAAGCGGTTCAAGCTCCTTTTCGATCTTCTTGACGCCGTAATCGCCTTCGACGTGCGGAATCAGGATCGGATAGGAGAGATCGATATTTTCCCTGTTGAACTGCTCCAGGAAGTCATCGAGCATCTTCCGAACGCCTTTGGAGATATCTTTGCCTCTGACGATGGTGTGAACCCCCATCTTTCCTTCATCCAGCAGGATGATGGGATGATGGTGGAAGGTGTTACCGAAGAGATAGGTCATACCGGAGCAGCGCCCGCCTTTGTAGAGGAACTCCATCGTCTGGATGACAAAGCTCATATGAATCTTCTTGAGCCGCTTGACGTGATTGGCTTCGATGACCTCCGGCTTGAGACCAGCCTGGATGTCTCGGCAGATGGCTAAAGCCTCCAAACCCGTACCGGAAGAGAGAGAGGCAGAATCGAGGATAGTTACCTTATCCTCCACCTGTAGATCCTGAGCGGCGAGATGCGCATTGTTATAGATCGAGGAAATCTTCGAGGAGATCGGCATGAAGAAGATGTGGTCATATTCCTTCAGGTTCTCGCTCATCATCTCCTCTAGCTCCGGGATGTTGAGGGCAGATGTATTCGGTAAAACCTGCGTTTCGTCATACATTTTCAGAATCTCGGATGCGGTGATATCCTTCCGGTCACGATAAACCCTCTCACCGACATTGATGATGAGATCGCAGACGCCGATGTTGTAATGCTGTATCATCTCGAGCGGTAGATCGCAGCTCGAGTCGACAATCAATCGATATTGATTCCCCATAATCAGCCTCCTTCGCAGGCTGGATATATTTTATGCGAAAGGGTAGAATATGTCAAAAACATCCCGTTATGAAGCCTTGTAAGACCATCGAGTATGAAGAAAAACGTTCGAAGTTCATCGCATACGTCTATGATGTTTCGTCTCAGATAGAGAACGAAGCTATTTTGAAAGCGCTGCGTGCTGAGCATCCCAAAGCCCGTCACCTTGTTCACGCCGCCCGCTTTGAGAACAGCTATGGCGTGCTGATCTCCGAGATGAGCGAAGATCATGAGCCGATCTCCTCGATGAAGAAGACGAAAGATCTCTTGGAGCGGAAAGAGATCGGACACCTCGGAATCTACATCGTCCGGTATTATGGCGGGACCAATTTGGGAGCGTCCAATCTCGACCGCATCTACTTCACCATGGCGATGAAGCTTCTTGAGCTTGTTTCCTGAAAAACCGAGAGAAAGCCGTGTATAATAAAGCCGTAAAGGATACACCTATGGAAAACAACACGAATCAGAACAACGCACCCTACCTGCCGAAGACATCCCCGGCGAGCAAAGCCAACATCGGCCATGTCATCGCCGTCATCAGCGGCAAAGGCGGTGTCGGAAAATCATTCACAGCCTCCTATCTCGCTGTCAAGCTGAGACGGAAAGGTTTCAAAGTCGGTATTTTAGATGCCGATGTCACCGGCCCTTCCGTTCCGTTCACCTTCAATGTGAAAGGCCCCGTCATGGGCGATGGCGGTTACTTCTATCCGGTCAAGAGCAGAACCGGTATCGAGATCATGTCCTCTAACCTTCTTCTTGACAATCCCAACGATCCTATCGTCTGGCGCGGACCGATGATCGCTACCTTGCTCGAGCAGTTCTATACTGAAGTCATCTGGGATGTCGATTATCTCATCATCGATATGGCTCCGGGAACCTCAGACATCTCTCTGACGATCTTCCAGAAGATCCAACTCTCTTCCGCTGTCTTAGTCTCCACCCCTCAGTCCTTAGTCAATCTCATTGTGGAAAAGAGCGCCAAGATGGCCTCGATGCTCAATGTCCCCCTCCTTTCTCTTGTCGAGAATGAAGCCTATGTCCTCTGCCCCAAGTGCGGCGAAAAAATCCGCGTGTTCGGTGAGGTCGATCCTCTGATCGGAAAGAAGAACGGCATTCCTGTCTTCGATGAAGTCCCCTTCGATCCGGAGATTGCCAAACATATCGATTCCGGTGACATCGAAAGCCTTGACGTCCCCTATCTTGACTCGACTGTCGACGCCATCATCGTTAACAGCGACGACGAAGCCGATCGTCAGAAGTAAAGGAGACATTCATGTCGAGCGAACAGGAACGCAGAGATCAGTTCCTTCGGGAATTCAAAGACCTCGAATCGAGGCTGATCAAGATATCCAACCTCAAGGATGACTATGTTTCCTATTCCCGCGCCATCCATCAGATCTACTATAAACGCCTCAATCCGGTCATCTCGGATTTTAATACGTTTGAATTCCTCAAGACCGCCGGCGATCTGCGCAACATCCTCTCTCACAAGAACGACGTCTGCTCACCAAGCGGAGCCTTCATGGCTGAGTTTCACCGCATTTCCAACGCCATCCTTAATCCTGTCAAAGCCTATGATATCGCCACAAAATCCCTCTCCTTCTGCCGGCTCGGCGATCCCTTGGTTCGGGTTTTATCGACGATGGATGAACAGAAGCTTTCCCATATGCCGGTCCTTGACGATGACGGAAGTGTCTTAAGTGTCTTCTCCCGCAACTCCCTGTTTGATCAGGCGCTTTCCGGAAGAACGATGGATCATCTTGACGAGCTCACCATCCGCGACTTCCAAGACGTCATCGGCCTTGAGTCCCATCGGAATGAGACCTTTGTCTTCGTTTCCCGCTATCGGAACGCCGAAGAGCTCTTGCCACTGATGGTCAAGACCAAAGCCCATCAGAAGATGGTCTCCGTCCTCTTCGTCACCCAGAACGGACTGCCCAAAGAGAGGCTGCTTGGCCTCATCACTCTGACCGACTTAGCCAAGTACTCTCAGGACTCCGGAAATGCCTGATCGGATCTGATTCCCATCTCCTCAAACCACAGCAAAAAAGCCGCCCCAACCTATCTTGCGATATCGCTGGGACGGCTCTTTCGTTTCGCTCAGAAGATGATATTATACGCCGGAATAAGCGTTGAATCCGCCATCGATCGGCAGGACAACTCCGTTGACAAACGAGCTGGCGTCTGAAGAGGCTAAAAAGAAGATGGCCCCTGAAAGCTCCTCGGGTTTTCCAAAGCGGTCCATCGGTGTGTTCCGAAGGATTTTTTCCGTCCTTGCGGTCGGCTTACCCTCCTCAGTGAAGAGGAGCTTCTGATTCTGGGCGGTGACAAAGAAGCCGGGGGCGATCGCGTTGCAGCGAATGCCGACCTTGGCGAAGTGAACGGCGAGCCGCTCGGTCAGATTTGAGATGGCGGCCTTAGCGCCGGAATATGCCGGAATCTTCGTTAACGGGGTGAACGCATTCATCGAGGAGATGTTGATGATGGAACAGCCAATGCGATTCATCATGTCCCGAGCGAATTCCTGAATCGGAAGCAGAGTGCCCATATAGTTGAGCGAGAACACGAAGCTGATCCCATCCTGATCGAGATCGAAGAAGGTCTTCATCTTTCCTTCATCCTCAGGGACGAAGAACTCATCATCCGTCGTTGCCTTCGGATTGTTTCCGTCAGCTCCGTTGATCAGGATATCAACCTTTCCAAGATCCTTGAGAATATCTAGATGTGCGGTGTGGATAGGGTCCTTCTCCAAAACGTCGCACTCATAGGCGAAAGCGATACCGCCATTCGATCTGATTTTCTCGGCTAACACCTGAGCCTTCTCCTTGGTGCGATCGAGGATCGCGACTTTGGCTCCGGCTGCGGCAAGAGCTTCGCTCATCATGCTGCATAAGACACCGGCAGCCCCAGTGATGGCGATGACTTTTCCTCTTAAATCTTCAGCAAACTGCGGTAATTTCATAAGTTTTCCTCACTTTTCCAGTTTATCTAAAGTCTCCCAGATGCCCGTGATATACATCGCGCCTAAGGCTCTGTCGTAAAGTCCGTATCCCGGCTTCGCCTGCTCGTTCCAGATCATTCTTCCGTGGTCCGGACGGATGTAGCCTTGATAATGAACGTCATGCAGTGCTTTGACAATCTTGACCATATCCAGGGAACCATCATAGGAGTAATGCGCCGCCTCTTCGAAGGAATGTTCACCGACCTGCCTGACATTGCGGATGTGGGCGAAGTGGATGCGACCCATCTTCGCATATTTTGAGATCATCGAGACAATATCGTTTTTTACGGTCGTACCTAATGATCCGGTGCAGAAGGTGAGACCGTTATGAGGATCATCGACGAGGGAGAGGAAGCGATCTAGATTCTTTTCGCAGGTGATGAGCCGTGGAATACCAAAGATCGGCCAAGCCGGATCATCCGGATGAATGGCCATGTTCACATGGCACTCACTGGCAACCGGGATGATCTCCTCCAAGAAGAGCTGAAGATTGTGCCAAAGCCCCTCTTCCCCAAGCGCCTGATACTTTTTGATCAAGGTGCTGACTTCCTCCGGTTTATAAGAGGAATCCCAACCTGGCAGCGCAAGCTTCGTTGGGTCCATCTTGGCGACATCTTTCTCATAATAGACGAGAGACTTTGAGCCATCGGCATTGACATGGTCAAGCTGAGATCTCGTCCAATCGAAGATCGGCGTGAAGTTGTAGCAGATACAGCTGACACCGAACTCCGACAATGTACGGATATTCGCTTTGAAGTTTTCAATGTGCCTGAGATAATCGCCCTCTCTCAGCTTGATGTCCTCGGAGACCGGAACCGATTCGATCACTTCCATCTCCAGTCCTGAGGCATGGACCGTATCCGCAAGCTTTTTCACCTCTTCTTTCGGCCAAGCTTCACCGACTTTCACGGAATAAAGCGCCGTGACAACACCGCTCATACCGGGGATCTGCCGAATGTCGCTTAGCGTATTCTTATCGTTATAGCCATACCAGCGGAATGTCATTTTCATAGAGAAAAACCTACCTTTTTCCTACCGGAAATAATATAACCAACGCTGTGACATCTGTGTAAGCAACAAATCAAAATATATGCAAAAAGCCAAGAGGGATCGGTGGAATTTCCCATATGCAATTTGATGAATTCTATGAATTCCTATTTCCTATTTAACAAAAATGCTTTAAACCGATTTTGATATATGAATAAAATAGACTTAGCTAGTGCTGCCTTTCCGTTGATGATAATTGTATTGAACCTTTGTTTGATATTTAGAATTGATTCTATTAAAGCGAAGTCATTTTGTCTGCCTTAGATACTTCAAATTTGACTTGTTCTGTTTTGAAAGCTAAAATAAAAAAAGGGGGGATTTATGCAACGACTATTGTTGGTTTCGTTTATGGCCTGCCAAATAAGCACGCCTTTTTTTGGAAAAGAAGACCTAAAGACCAATTGCCTCTGCTCAATCTTCGGTTCCCGCTCTATCACTTTGCAAGATAGTAAAGAGATTCTGATTAATGGTATGAATTTGTGTTTTGAACAATTCTTGGACTCAACGAGAACTGTGGGTACTGTAATATATCATAATGAGAAAAAAATCGAGAATATTCTTGCAATATTCCATAACAATACTATTAATGAAACGATAACCGACAAATTATTGGTTAATTCAATTTTATCGGATGAGAATGTCGTTAATAAAATAAGCCATGAAACAAATAAGAGACCTCTTGCAGAAATTCCCTTCTCTCAAAGTTATTCTTATCCTACGTTTGACTCGTCTAAATTCTTTCCGGTTGATGTCGGGCAGCATTTGACAAGTGAACACAATCATTATATTGCCTATTCGCGTATTATCGATGTCCCAAACTATATGAATACTCAGTTTAACAATAATGGTTGTTCTCCTACCGCAATGGCAATGTATCTTTCTTACATTCATCGATCCTGCCCAGAAGCAAACTCATTGGTTGAACTTACAAATAATGATTATTTACCGCTTAAACATACTGACAACATGGCATTAGTCAATTCCTTTATTCATTATTTAGGAGTTCACTATCTACATACAGATAACGAAGGGACATTTCCAATCAACATTCGCTCTGGTAATAATGCATATCTTTATGATCATGGTTACCATCTTTATTCTGTGGAGAGACAAGGACCTGAGTATTACGATACTTTTCAAAAGGTAATTAATAAAACAGCTAATCCCGTACAGATTGATCTTCCAGGGCATTCTGAAACAGCAATCGGATATCGTCGAATTTACGCTAATCAGAATATCAAAGATCTCGTCATTGTACATCCGGTTTCAAATGACATGATGCTGGAGATTGAGATTGAATCATCGCTCATTAAGCATTACTATGCAATAAGGAGAATTTAACCGAAACATGAGAAAACGAAAGAAAACACTGATTCAATCTCTATTCTGTTCTCTTCTTCTTTTATCGTCATGCGTGAAAAGCAGTAAACTTCCCTCGTATCAGCAAGTCAAATCCTTCGGTTTTGTCGTCGATTCAAGACTTCATCTCAATTTTTATGACTACGAAAACAAAAAATCGGACCTCTATCTTCAGATTTCCCAGTATGTTTCCAAAAAGCACAGTTATAAAAGCATGAAGCCAAGGATCGGCTATCTCGGTGCAGGATACTATCGAATTGAATACCTCGATGGCTCACTCCTTGGCATCACTTCTAATACTGGGGGATTCCTGATCAGCAATGTCTCTATGTTCGGAAACAAGGATTGGTATATGGTTGACGATTCTTCTTCGGAGATTAAATCCTTTTACAAAAACATGATCGATATTCGGTCAGTCGTCACTAAGGATGAAGGAATCGACCACAGCTACAACCTTTATCCCGAGCTAGGCTAAGCCGGCCTGCTCAAAGAAGTAGAGCTTAGAACAAGACTTACAAAGCACAGTCCAACAAGAAACAATTTTTTACTTTTTATAGTAACCTCCTTTTTTTAATGTTTCTATTCCTCTTAAAATAAAATCTTGACTAAATGGGTAAGGATTCACATCTTTGTTTATTTTTAATATTTCTTCATAACTTTTTAGAAGCTTTACTTTTGTTTCTTTTTCTATAAACACCGAATTAGAGTATTCATAAATTGAATCAGTATATGAAAATAAATTACAAGAAATTATTTGATATAAATTATCTGTTCTTTTTTTAATATAGTCTACGTAAATCCCCGACTGAGATATTTTCATTTGTCCATTTTCTGATATATGAAAAATACAAGATAATTCATAAAAAGATGTTAGTTGAAAAACAAAATCATTTTGAATATAAAATAAAAGACTAACATCATTATCGACATGTTTAACAAAAACTAATTTGTTTTGTGAAAATATATATTCAATATAAGTTGTAGATTTTGGCTTTTTAGTAGAAAGACAACTTGAAGGAGTAGAAATATTTGTGCAGAAGTCAATTAAGTAATTAAAATGCCCAAGACCATAATAATTTTTCTTGTTTGAAGTCTTAGTAAATAAGGATAACGAAAATTTTTGTTTCTTTATTTCATTATGAAAATCAAAAGAAGAAAACTTCTTCCAAATAGAAATCCCTTCCATTTGCAATTTTAAATATTTATTCATTTAACCCACTAATGTAATTATATAACATGAATACTTTTAATGCAAAACCTTTCAATTTATGCCTTGGTAGATGCGTTCTTAAGTGTATTTATGCTTGCCTCAATCTGGGTAGTAATCCAAGTATCGACATCACCAAAGTTGGTTTTAATATAGTTTTTGATATCTTCACTTAATTGAGAAAGAACGATATCTTTAGCTTTATTAAGAGCGATTAATTGAGCATCTTTTCCAAAGTTACCTTCTTTCTTTAAAGCTTCAACATAGGTTTGAAAGACACATTTGACTGCATCTAAAACAATTGTGGTTGCTTCAGTTGTATATTTTTCAGTTTTCTCGTTATCAATCTTACTAGAAATCCATTTGATAAGTTTAGATCCTAGTAATGTGATAAGTGGAATTACTACTGCTGTTACTACACAGCTTAAAACAATTAAAAGTATTTCATTCATGATTTGCTCCTCCTTTTATTTCATCATGTAATTCAGTGATTCTTTTATGAGCGTTCTTAGTTGATTCTTCGACTTTAACTAGCCTATTTGAAAGCTCAGTATATCTTTCTTCTAAGTGGTTTAATGACTTTTCAATTCTATCGATAGAAGATTTGATATAACCTATCTCACTAAGCATTACTCCCTCATTTTTACCTTCATCTTTATGTTCTTGTTTATTGCTTCTTTTAAAAGCTAAATAGGCAAATAAAATGCTAGAGATAGTTCCTAGCACCGAGATGATGGTTAAAACAATTTCTGTACTATCCATCTTTTAATCCCTCCTTAAATTCGTATATTTCATCTAGATATTTTTCAAGTTTTGTATTTAGTTCTTTCCTTCTGTTTTCATTATTCCAGTTGAGTTTATAATCGATTTCCTCATCAAAATAAGACTTAGGAAGATCTAAAGAAAAGACACCTGTTTTCTTATAATTTTCTATTTGCCCTCTCATTCTAATAACGTGATAGAACTTCTTCCCAACTTGAAATTCGCCATTAAAACAAAAAGCAAAATATTCATAGAAATTTGTTAAAAAACCTTTCAGATTTTTATTAAAATCAAAGTTTTTGTACTCTTCATAAATGTCTTTATACTCTTCATTAAGTCCTATCAAAGTATCAGGAAGTCCTAAAACATCATCAATGAAACTTCTCTTATATTGTGAAATAAGACTATTTGGATTTAGCCTATCTAATATTGACCTCACGCCATAAATAAAAACATCAGTACCGCTTATATTAGTCTTAAAGGTTCCGTTTAAATCATCAACCACTACATTGATGTCATAGTCGCTCTTACCGCTTATGAAAGTCCCATAGCACACACTACCTCCAAAATACATAAAAGCCATCTTAAGTCCTGGAAGAGCTGACATAATGGACTTTATAATTTTCCTTTTATCTAATGTCGCAATTAACTTATTTCTTTTTAAAACTATCTCTTTAATCATCTATTCCATCCTCCAAACCGATAACATTTTCTTTCAGCCACTTATATCCAGCCTTAAAAACATCACCAATTAAAAAGGATTCATAATCTTCCTTAGGAATTAAGATATCGATTGTGTCTATTGGATCACATCCTTTATCTCTAGTTTCCTTAGAAACGTATGAACCCACACATATAACTACTTCTTTATCTATAGCATTAAGCGATATATTTGTTATTCGGTGATAACTTGGCTTAATACCATAGCTTGAATTAAGTTCTTTTATGATTGCCATAGTAAACTCCTAACTAGATGTCGTTTCACCGCTACTAGAGGAGCTACTTGTGATGCTATTAGTATTAACGCACATTATTCCTTTCGAGCATCTTACATAAAGTTTACCTGTAGAATAATCAACAGCTAGCTCTCCATTTCTTGTCAGATTAGATGTTGTCGGAACCTTAGTGCCTCTTTTAACGATAATAGTCGCCATTAGTAAGTCCCTCCATCAATTGTCGAACTTGGAGTCAGAACTGCTGATTTATTGATACCTATTTCAAACTTCCTGTTCTTTAAGTTATAACATTCGTCATAAACCGACCTGATATAAAGACCATTATTAATAGTGTTGCTATCAAAGTTAGAAGCATTTTCATCATAAATTGCTGCTCTACTTCCGATGATTTCAGAGATATACATGTTCTCAAGTTGCTCTCTTTGCGCAGCATTAAGATGGGTGTTATCACCTTTATGAGAATTAAATGTGCTCGTTGAAACGCCTCCTAACTCACTTAATGAAATATTAACTGCTCCTGTCTTACCGTTAACGGAAGTTGCTTTGTCTGTTGGACTTTTTAGTTTTTGCCAGTTTGCTAAAGTTGAATATGGTTCGCCTTTTAAAATAAATGTTTTAGATAAGTCATTTCTAATACAAATATCACCTGTTTCAGCTTGGCTAAGTTTAAGCATCTCATCTTGACTACTTACAACAAAGGTATTTGTAATTGCAATTCTAGGAATAATGCTACTAGAAAGGAAACCATCACTATCAACGACTGGTATTTGACCTTCACCATTTCCAACATCATATTTACTTGCCGTTCCTAAATCGAGTTCATTGATCTTTGAATTTAAAACTGAGGTTAGGTTATTAGAGTTTACAAATTCAAAGTAATCACTAGCGCTAAGCGGATTTGAACTTGATCCTGTCTTATTGGCTTTAGCGATATATAAATTACCACCATTTAAGTCAATTAAAGGCTCACCTTGTTTAATGGTTCCACTTGTACCAGTTAATGGACCACTTCCACTAGTAGTTTCTCTTCTAAGTTGTATTGTTGCCATTTAAATCTCCTCCTTAATAAAAACAATCAATTCTTTTTAAAGCGTGAGTTGAACTACTTAATTCGATATAAAGATAGTCACCACTTCGTTCTATATATCCGTTATAGTTAGTTCCTAAATAGTTATAAGTAAAAGTAAGGTTAGTCGTACCCTTAAGAGTGTTTAGCGAAACAGCAAAAATGTTATTGCAACAGGCAAAAGTAATAAGGACTGCTGGTTTAGAAATCATCGATGAGATATTGAATTTATAAGTAGATTCACTCTTAGTAGGAAATGTAAAGCTTTGGCATCTTAAGCCATGTTGAAGACCACTAATTCTATTATTAAGTTCTGTTTTTGTTTCACTTACTTGAGTTAAGCAATTGTTCCTTGTAGTATCTATTTTCGTTTGGTTAGTCTCAATATATTTAATTACTGATTTATCTAAAGTAAGTGAAGTTGTCGTTTTGGAATAACCAATCATTGGAAACTCAAATACACCATCGCTCTCTAACAAATTAGTTTGAGTAAGACTTGGATAATTACTTGAGGTTCCTTCTTTCAATGTAAGACTAGCTTCATTATTTATCGTATCTACTTTAAGAATTACATAGCCTTTCTTTGTGCTATCTAAACTGACTGAGATATTAGTTCCATTTTCGATATAGATCCTTCTTCCATAAATTGAAACGAAACCATCTTTAAAAGTGATCTTTCCATTAGATGATGTGGCATCACACTTATCCCCTAAATCAGTAAATATGCCATTGGTTTTATTTGTTAAATACCAATTAAAGAAAGCATCGTCTTTTGCAGTATTTAAAGCTTCGTCAAAAGTTAATTTTTTAAGTCCCATTAATAAATCCCTCCATCAAAATTAGTGATTGCAGTCGATACATTGACTACCGACTTATTTTTACTAGTTCCACCATTCATCATCTTTATCTTGTCTGTAAGTGATGTCCTTTGCTCTCCTAAGGTAATGGTGCAACTAGCAAAGGTGTTTTTATATTTAATTTGAGTAAGCATAGTCGTATAAGTTCTTTTAGGAGCATAAAACTCGACAAAATAGCCAATAAAAATATTACCTAAAGGAACAAAGACATTATTTGTAACATCTAAATCAAAAGTTATCTGATGGTCATTAGAGCTTTTAATTAGCTTTTCTTTCGCTTTGCTCTCTAGTTTTTCAAAGTCACTATCACTATAAAACTCACTTTCAACATTCACATAAGGAAAGCGCTTATCATCTTCTTTATTGGTAGTGATATTTCCATCAGTTAAAAGATAATATTTAACTTCTTTTTTATACTCTTCATTTTCCTCTTTAGGATAAAAAATACATTTATTGACGACATTTTCTTCGCTTTCTTTAATCTTTAAATTACTGATAGCTTTTAAATCATGACTAAGCATTACGATGTGTGTTTCTTCTTCAATTATGATCTCGATATTAGAGAACCTTCCTCTAATGAAATTAACTTGATATTTAATGACTACACCATAAGTTTTTGTGATAGTTTCCATCAAATCCTCAATATTCATTAAAGTATCAGCATCATAATTAAAACTTCCCTCAATATCTGAATTATAGGTAACAGTTAAATATCTAAGGTTTTGTTTTGAATCACTATTACT
>CAUUFA010000003.1:0-142500 GCA_963544395.1 uncultured Bacilli bacterium
TGTGTACTTCATTAAAAATACCTCCCTAGTGTCTAACTAGAGAGGTACATATCACCGGCAGGTTTTTTCGTTTTCCGTCTGAATCACAGCCTGATAGGAGATGACCCGAATCTGATCGGCGTGGTAGAGAATGCGGAAGGCTTTCTCCGAAAAGTTCTCGCTCTCCGGCGTCCGTATCTCTTTCTCCTTCTTTTCTTCCGAGAGAATGGTGTAGGGTCTCTTTCCGATCTGATCCTCGATATACGTCAGAATATCGATTGGCGATTCATCGATGATATGTCGTCCATCGATGTAAATATCATAGTCGTAGATCTGGCGATAGATCGTCTGTCCCTTCCGCTCTTTCTTTCTGGCTTTCCTAGCAGATTCCTTCTCTTTTGCGATCGTTCTTTTTCGCTCCCGTCTTTGCGCTAGCTTCTCTTCCTTCTTCCGTCGTTTCTCCTGAGCCTTCGCTTCTTCTAAAGCGATCTCCTTGATCGTCTTACTCTTCATCGTCAGCTTCTCCCAGATCTTCCACGGCCTCATCCTCTTTTGGATGGCTCTGACAGAGCGCCTTCAGCTCCTCAATATCCGAGAGCGGAATCTCCTTTAACTCACCTTCCGGAAGCTTCCCTAACAGGATGTTTCCGATCCGGATGCGCATCAAAATCTTCACATCGTGACCTAAGGTCGACATCATATGTCGGATCTCCCGTTTCTTCCCTTCATGAAGAATGATGGAAAAGACGACAGAACCCTCATCGCTGCGCAGCACTTTGGCAAGGCAGGGCCTTGCCGTATACCCTTCCCTGGTGATGTATAACCCTTGGGCGAGACGCTCCACCTCATCGCCCTGAAGCGCACCTTTCACCTTGACCAGGTACTCCTTCTCCGGTGCGGTGGAAGGATGAGTGACAAGGTTAGCTAGCTCCCCGTCGTTTGTCAGAAGCATCAGACCCGTCGAATTGTGGTCGAGCCTGCCGACGGGAAAGACCCGTCCGTATTTCGGTGGGATGAAATCGATGACTGTCTTTCTTCCCTGAGGATCGGAGAGTGTCGAAACGACATCGTAAGGCTTGTTGAACGCAAGGTAAATCGGAGTCACAGCCTCCGGTTTCGTCACCGGCTTTCCCTCTACCACGATATCATCTGTCGGAAGACAGCAGAATCCTAACTCCGTGACAAGCTTTCCGTTGACGCTGACTTTGCCATCAAGAATATATGCCTCGGCTTTCCTCCGCGAACAGACACCGAGATTCGATAAGATCTTCTGCAATCGTTCCGCTTCCATGTTTCCTACCTCTAAGTGACATTATTATATCGGAATCCGATAGAAGATTCACCAGATCAGACCGAGAAACGGCGAGGGCTAACAGCAATCGAACCTGCACAGACCCCATACGTAAAGTATGAAAGAGTATGAAGGAGTATGAAAGATTTATCAAAGTATGAAGGAGTATGATAAAGTATGAAAATTTATCATAGTATGATATAGTATGAAAAAGTATGAAGGAGTATGAAATATGAATCAGAATCAAAAAACAGTGCGGAATCCTTTCACCTTATCCTTTGGAACCTCGCCCACGGAATACATCGCTAGGATTGAGGAAAAGAGCAGGCTTGTCTCCCAAATTGAAAAAGAACCACCTCTCTCCCATTGCTTCGTGATCACCGGTCTTCGTGGCTCTGGAAAAACCGTCATGCTGAATTCCGTCTCCGAATCATTCCGGGAATCTGATGATTGGATCGTCATCGAAGTCAACCCCGAGGACGATATGCGTGAGGCTTTGGCGGCCAAGCTTTATACGGCCGGAAAAATAAAAAGGTTCTTCCTCGAAAAAAACTTCAGTGTTTCTTTCAAGGGAATCTCTTTCTCACTCACCGGAAAGAATCCGGTGCTCAACATCGACGATCTCCTAGAAAGGATGCTGAGCATCGTGAAAAAAGAAGGAAAAAAAGTCTTGGTTCTCATCGATGAGGTTTCCAGCACTCAGAAGATGAAACAGTTCGCCCTCTCTTTTCAGATCCTGATCCGAAACGGACTGCCCCTTTTCCTTTTGGCGACCGGTCTGTTCGAAAACATCTCCTCTTTGGAGAACGAGAAGAACCTGACCTTCCTCATCCGTGCCCCCAAGCTCTTCCTCTCTCCGCTCAACCTATCCGGAATCGCTTCCTCCTATGAGAAAACCATCGGCACTTCCCCTGAAGAATCCCTTCACTATGCCAAGCTGACAAAAGGATACGCTTTCTCCTTCCAGCTCTTGGGATACCTCCTCTTTGAGAAGAAAGAAGACGAGGATGAAAAATCCCTGCTCAGACAATACGATCAATATCTTGCCGAATACGTATACCGAAAAGTCTGGTCATCTCTCTCCCCGACCGAACAGAAACTGCTCAGAAGCTTCAGAACCAACGGATCCATCAATGTCAAAGATATCCTAGAAAGAAACGATATCACCAAAGAATATTTTTCCCGTTATCGGGATCGCCTTCTGAAAAACGGCGTCCTCATTTCACCCGCTCGGGGAACCTTAGCCTTTGCTTTGCCTCGTTTCAAAGAGTTCATCGATGCCAACTCATACGAAGATCAGCCTTAATCGTTCTTTTGAACGATTCATTCCCAATCCAGCCTGCTGAAGCACATTTTTCTTTTGCCTACATAAAAAAACCTCCTAGTTTTCCGCTAAGAGGTTCATCTTTTCGATGGTGCACCTGGCTGGGTTCGAACCAGCGACCGCTCGATTATAAGTCGAGAGCTCTGACCGCTGAGCTACAGGGGCAAAGAAGAGCAACAGAAATTTTAGCGGATAACGGAAGAGAAATCAAGGCAAGAAAAAACTCCGGCAGAGCCGGAGTCAGATTGCTATTGGTGGCTGTAGGGAGATTCGGACTCTCGACATATCGGGTATGAGCCGACCGCTCTACCAGCTGAGCTATACAGCCAAAAACAGGCAAGAGAAATGATATACGAAAGATGAAAGAAAATCAAGACTTACTTTGTTTTTCGAGAAATCTCAAACATAGAAATCCTTCTTCGTTCCTTCGTCCAACAAGAGGCATAGATCGGTGTAATACAAAGAAGAGAATATAAAAAACGGCCCGAAGGCCGTTACATCCGACTAATGTTCCGTGAAGGAAGTAGGTTCCTTTGCGGCATCCGCAACCACTTCCCCTTTATCGAGGACAGCACTCGTTTTCTCCTCATGGTGATAAGCGAGCTTGAGCATGATCGGAGTCAGGAAGCTCGAGACGAGAATCAGGATGAGGCAGAACGCCATGATATCGTTGGAGACAAGATGAGAGTCGACGCCCTTCTGAGCGCAGACGATCAGAACCTCGGCTCTGGCCATCATGCCTAAGCCGATCTTGTAAGAATCCCGGAAGTTGAATCCGAATGTCTTCGCCGCAGCTCCGGCACCGATTATTTTTCCGATCAATCCAATGGCGACCCAGGATACACCGAAGATCAGGAACATGACAAACTTCGGATCCGAGAAATCAAAGTGAGACTGGTACATACCCATCGCGATATTTCCGAAGAAGACCGGTGCGAAAAGATAGTTGCAGGTCGTTTCCGCGCGGTGATCGATATAACCGTGAGCGACCGTGCTAGAGAGAATCAGACCCATCAGATAAGCTCCGGTGATATCCGCAATGTTGAAGAACTCCGCCAAGAATGCCCAGATGAAACAGAAGGAGAGGGAGAGAATCGTGATACGGATATGATGCGGATACTTCGTTCCGAGCCAGTTGAAGAGCTTGCGGATGAAGATGCCGAGAACAAACGTGAGCGCAAAGAAAACCGCCATGAAGAAGATGATGAGGAAGATATCCATCCCGACATTCTGTGCACCCGCAGGAAGAGCGCGGAACACAATCGTCGCAAGATCCATGTAGGTGGAAGAAGAGGCAGCGGCATTCGAGGAGGAAGCCAAAGAGATCACCAGAGAGAGCACGATGATGCCGATGATATCATCGATGATCGCCGCCGAGACTAGAGCGCTTCCGACCTTCGAATCCAACTTGCCCAGCTCTTTAAGAGTAGCGACTGTAATGGAGACAGAAGTAGCCGAGAGAATGACGCCGTAATAAAGCTCGGTGAAGATCGGATTGACCAGAACCTTTCCAGCCCCATCCGTCATATAGAGAGCTCCGCCCGTCGCTTTGTCGATGCCGAATGCGACAAGGAAGGCGATGAGCAACGGAACAAGGACACCCATCAGAGCGATGAAAAAGGAAGCAACACCGACCGATTTGACTTTTTTGATGTCCGTCTCGATGCCGGCAGAGAACATGATCAGAATGACGGCAATCTTCGAGAAGAAGCCGATACCGTTGCTGACCGTGTAATCTGTCAGAACGAGCTGGTTCGGAATGAAGTAGATCAGACCGACGACAAGACCGGCGATCAGATAGCCAACGACCTGAGGCACTTTGATCTTCCCCAGAATCAGAGCGAACACCTTGGCTAACAGCAAGATCAGACCTAACGGGAACAGGATCTTGAAGGCCTGAGGATCACTTTCATGCGGAATGGCAATCAACGAATTCAGATTCATAACTTAAATCTCCTAACTGATGAACATTGTAGTAGACTATATAATATAATAATTTAAGAAAAAGCGCTATCATAATATGATTTTCCTTTACCTTGACAAGGCAAAGGATCGGAGAATCGAAAACAGGGAGAGAGATTATGCCAAACAGTTTCGATCAGATGAACTACTTCAAAAAGCAGACCCTCGAAGAAGTCGCCCTCAGAGCCTATGCAGGAACCATCCGAAAAGAGGATGCCGAAGCCATCGCCCAGAAGCTAATACCTCACCGCCATCCTTCCGTCCGCTGCTGCGTCTACAAGGAGAGAGAAATCATCCGGGAGAGAGCCTATCTCGCCATGGGTTATGCTCCCGATGGAAGCAAAGCCCATCCCAATCAGTTCGTCTACGTCTTAGAAGCCGCCTGTGACGACTGCAAGATTCACAAAGTCAGAATCACCGACAACTGCCGGAAGTGCGTCTTCAAAGCCTGCGTCAACGCCTGCCATTTTTCCGCCATCGTCGAAGGCGAAACCAAGATGCACATCAAATACGACATGTGCAAAGCCTGCACCATGTGCGCCAAGGCCTGCCCGTACGGCTCTATCCTTGTCTCGGATCGTCCCTGCCATCGCTCCTGCCCGACCGGGGCCTTGAAATACATCGAGGATGAGATCGCTCAGATCGATGAGAGCGAGTGCGTCAACTGCGGTCAATGCGCTGCCGCCTGTCCGTTCGGCGCCATCTCCGAAGTCTCCCAGATTGTTCCCGTCATCCAAGATATCAACAGCGGAAAGAAAGTGATCGCCATGGTCGCTCCCGCGATTTTGGGACAGTGGGGAAAATCCCATCTCAACCAGGTCTATGCTGCCTTCAAGGCCATCGGCTTCACCGACATCATCGAAGTCGCTGTCGGCGCTGACCTGACGACAAAGTACGAGACCGAGGAAGCCCTCGAAGCAAAAAAAGAAGGAAGGAAGATAACCACCTCCTGCTGCCCGGCCTTCGTGTCCTACATCCAGAAGAGATTCCCGGCCGTCTATGAGAAACACACCTCCGATGTCCTCTCCCCGATGGCGATCACCGCCAGAATCGCCAGAGAGAAGTATGGCAGCGAAGCGAAGACCGTCTTCGTCGGTCCCTGCGTCGCCAAGAAAGCCGAGAGATTGCTTCCGAAGAACATCAAGAACATCGACTATGTCCTGACCTTTGAGGAAATCTCCGCCATGATGTTAGCCAAACACATCGATCCTTTAGCACTAGAAGACACCGATCAAGGCGTTGAGCCAGGCTCTCTTTCCGCTCGCAACTTCTGCGTTACCGGCGGAGTCGGTTCGTCATTGAACGCCTACCTCGGTGAGATCGGAAGCGGAGAGAAGCTCACGCTGAAGATCGCCTCCGGACCGAAGCTTGTCGTCCAGTACGTCAGGGAGCTCGCTCAAGGCAAGCAGACCGAGGATGTCCTCGAAGGCATGATGTGCGAAGGCGGATGCATGGGTGGTGTCGACTCTCAGGCCAACAACCTCATGATCGCCAAAGCCCACGCCGCCAAGGAGAACGTCGCCGTCAAGGACGTCCATATCGCCGATGCTTGCGGCCGCTATCAGGTCAATGTCCACTTCAGCAAAGAGACCAACGAGTGATATCCTTGACGAAATTAGATAAAATCATCGCATCATGGGCCTGAAAGAATTCATCTTATCCAAGATCGAAAAACACCAAGAGAAGAAAGGCGAAACTGACCTTTTAGGAAACGATGCCCTCAGCATCAAGTACACCTCCGCCGCCATCCGCCTGATCCAAAGGCACCTCTTAAGCCTTCTCTTTATCCTGAACATCGTCGTTCAGGTTCTTTTCGTCGCCTATTACTGCTATCTGATCGCCACCAACCTCTCCTCCATCCCTTACATCGTCCTCTACTCAGTCTTGATCGGCATCTCCTTAACGACCTTCACCACCGAACTCGTCTTAAGAAGAAGGAAAGAAGACGATCAGACCCTCACCAAGAAAAAGACGGCGAAGCGAAGACGTTCCCGCGCCCTCATCAAAGCCATCAAATACCTGACGAAGGCCTCCCTCATCGCTGTCGCCATCTCTGAGATCGTCACCAAAGGCGGAAGCGATCTCAAGATCGTCTTAGCCGGCCTCTCCGTCTTTCTCCTCCTCTTCCAGATCCTCTCAGACTTTGCCGTCTATCTGATCAACCGCTACATTGCTCTTGTCAGCTTCGCTTTAGAAGAGGACATCAAGAAGAGCGAGCTCCTCTACTTCACAGAAAAAGCAAGAAATCTCCGTCTCAACGAAAAAGCCGATGAGATCCTCAACGAGAATACCAAGAACGAAGACCGTCAGGAAAGCCTCAGGCTCTTAGAGGAAGAGATCCTCTCCCATCGGAAGACCATAGAAGAAGAAAGAAAAGAAGCTGCTCAGCGCTGGGAGAAAGCCCTGAGCGAGCTTGAGAAAAGACAGAATGAAGCAAAAATTCAGAAACGCTATCAGAAGAACAAAGAGAAAGCTCAGAAGCTGCTGACGAAGAAAAAGAAAGTGTTCGCTCTTTTGGCAAAAGCCAGAGAAGCGACAGCACCTCTTGTCGCGCAGAGCGAAGAAGCTGCGGATATCCCGACAATCATCGACCTCCTCGAGTCCTTCCTAAACGAAGAGTACACCACCATAAAACGAGAGAACCTGACTTCCCTTCTCGGCGCTCTTCTTTCCTTGCTCTCTCCTCCCGGAAAGAGCCAAGAAGAAATCCTTGCTGAAGAGATCCGAGTCCTTCAGCTCTGCCATGACGAAAACCAAGAGGCTCTTTCTTCCTTCCTCTCCTGGAAGAAACTGCAGCCGGTGAAAGACGACAGCGACACCATCACCCTTCAGGATCTGAAGTCACGATGAACCATTTGCAATACCGAGCGGAAACTATGTATCTATTGTTTCTGCTAGAAATTGCTTTTGCTTTTTATTAACTAAATCCGCTTAGTTCCGAAATATTAAGTTTAAACGATCCAAAAAGCGCAGACCCTCGCCGAAGCAAAAGTCCGCGCCTTTTTCCTATCTATGAAAAACAGGCTTTACTAATTCCAGCAACTTAGAAGTCGACTTCCGTATCGTAGTAGCAGCACTTGAGCAGCTTCTCCATCTCTTCCTGAGAAGGCTGTCTCGGGTTCGAACCGGTGCAGGCATCCGCAATCGCATTCTTCGCAACCTCAGGAAGCCTCTCCAGGAAGACCTTCTCCGGAACAAATCCTTCTTCCGTCGGATAAGAATCCTTGCCGTATGTCTTGATGCCGTGCGGAATCTTCAGCGCATCATTCATGCCGCGGAGATACTGGATGAGAAGCTGAACCTTCTCCTTGTCATCCTTTCCGCCAAGATGCATATAATCCGCAATCACACCATAACGTTTGAGCGCTTCCGGATCCTTGCTGTTGAAGGCGATGACCTTCGGCAGATACATGGCGTTAGCAGCACCATGGATGATGTGAGCTCCATAATCAGCATAAGCGGCGCCGGTCTTATGCGCCATCGAATGGACGATGCCAAGAAGCGCATTGGAGAATGCCATGCCGGCCATGCACTGAGCATCGTGCATCACATCTCTCGCCTCCATATCACCGTTGTAGGACTTGACTAAGCTCTTCTGAATCAGCTCGATAGCATGGATAGCAAGAGAGTCCGTGTATTCCGCATGCGCCGTGGAGACATAAGCCTCGATCGCATGAGTGAGAGCATCCATACCCGTATGGGCAACAAGCTTCTGCGGCATCGTCTCGGCAAGCTCAGGATCGACGATGGCGACATCCGGTGTGATCTCAAAGTCGGCGATCGGATATTTGATGCCCTTCTGATAATCCGTGATGATGGAGAATGCCGTGACTTCGGTGGCTGTTCCCGAAGTGGAGGAGATCGCGCAGAAGTGCGCCTTCTTCCTCAGCTGAGGCAGACCGAAGACCTTACACATATCTTCGAACGTCGTCTCCGGATATTCATATTTGATCCACATGGCTTTCGCTGCATCGATCGGAGAGCCTCCGCCGATCGCAACGATCCAATCCGGCTGGAATTCCTGCATCTTCTTGGCGCCGCTCATGACGGTCTCTACGCTGGGATCGGATTCGATTCCTTCAATCAGAGAGACCTCCATTCCGGCTTCCTTGAGATACTCTTCCGCTCTCTGAAGGAAACCGAAGCGCTTCATCGAACCGCCTCCGACACAGATCATGGCTCTCTTTCCCTGTAGGGTCTTCAGCGCCTCCAAAGCGCCTTTGCCATGATAAACATCGCGCGGCAACGTAAATCGTTTCATTGTACTTTCTCCTTTTCGATTCCTGAAAAGTATATCACTCTCACATCAATTTTGATAGTCTTAAAAAGATTTACTATCAAATATTAGCCTATCGTATAATAAAAGCGGAGACGATCTTCTGTTTTCAGAGGCAATTCAGGACAAATCACTATGGTTTCCCCGTTCTTACAAAGGATGAGAATCCGCGATAAGCCAGCCTCAATCCAAATTGAATCCTTTCCTGGGAGAAACGAAACCGAAGGCTTAAGCCTTCGCGAGTCGGTTCAACTACCCGATTGAAGTGTCGCTCTTCCTTGTTTTTGTCTTGGCATCTCCTTACAATAGGAACAGATAGTTTGTCTTTATAACATATTTTTAAGGCCCGAATGGAAAGCAAGAAAACAAGATTACGTCTTTTGGGGGCTACAGCAATGACCATCTTCAGCTTGTTTTCCGTGTTCTGCGGTGTGTTCTGCTGGTTTACCACCTTCCGGAAAGTCAACAACATGGCCGATAACTTCAAAACCGTCACCCTGGAAGGAAAAATCAATCAGATCCAGTTCTATCCCCTCTCTTCGAAAACCCTCTGACCGATACCGGCCTCAGCCTTTCCTTTTCCCATACGCCCGCCGCGACAGCGACGATGACCTGGGGTCAAGGCGACGCCATCATCACCTATCAGCCAGAGCTTGTCACCTTGGATCCATATTCGCTCCTGGAACAGAACCATCCTGTCCTTTTGGTTTTCAAACTGACCGACAGCTATACCATCGAAAACGACAAGCCACTTTCCATCAAAGCATCAATACCCTGCTCCTACTTGGCCTCCGATACCTTATCCAATAAGATTGCTTCCGGGACCGCCGGCATCGATTACGTCAGCAAGATCGGAAACGTATACTACTTCCCCGTGAGCTCCGTCATCGACTACTATGCGGTCGGAACGACAACCCCTTCCTTCGATTACCACTTCTCTCCGGACAAGTCCGCCTTCTCCTCCTTTGTTTCCTTTTCCCCTACTCCCACCTTCCACCATGAAGTCAGCCTCTATTCCACAGTCTCCGTAACGGATCAGAGCGCTATCACCGCAAACACTACGCTCGTTGTCGGCGACATCCGCTATGTCTCCGTCATCTTCGATTACTACTCCGATGCAATCTAATACCTCTACAGCTACAACCTCGGGGACGCTGTCCTTTTAGATGATCTGCAGTATCTCTGTGATTTCACGATGGAGATCTGATATGCCACGACCATCGAAAGACTCAACTACTTCGATTACTCCAACGCTGCCTTCAGCCATATCCAGATCACCAAAACAACCACCGGCGGGAACTCCACCATCGAAGTCGTCAGCATCGATGTCAATACCGGGACGATCACACACGACGCAAATAACTCCATCGATGTCTACGACAACAACGGAGAGCTCATCAGCGACCATAGCACGATCTCGGTCGATGCCTCTTCTTTGAATACCAAGATCCTCTCCTATGGCTTCTCCGCCTCAGTCGAAACCTCCTTCACCTTGCAGAGAACCCTGACATCAGCCACAGCCTCTGTCACCTATACCGGTTATCAGATCGCTCTGACCTCCACCCAGAACATCGACATCACCGAAAACAGCCACAGCACCAGTTACGTCCTGACGATCCAGGATGGAACACCTACCTCCACCATCAGCCTGACCAAAAACTAAGCAACGTTTTGTGATATTACTGATTTCCAAGTCCGGTCTATCCTGTTTTGGACTCAAAAAACACAACAGCACAGAATGGTAGCGACTGTACTTCAGGCCCATAATATGGTTGAGATAGGTGAACGTGGTGCTGCTTGATGCTGAAGGGAAAGAAAGGCGTGATTTAAACGCCTTTTTTACTGAAAAAGAGTGAGAAATGCCTTATTTTTATCTCAGAATCAGTGAAAAAAGACATGTGAAAAGCATATTGCACCATCGTTGCGCCCTTGTTTTTTTCAGAACCTCCAGGCTTTGGGAATCTGCCTGTTCTGCGCCCTTCTTATGATGGCGTACCGCCACCAAAATAAAGCGATATACAGCGAATTAATGAAAGAACAGATGACCAAAAGAAGGCCTTTGAAGATAACCTTCATCGGTTTGAAGAGCAGCGAAATCAATCCAACCGCAACGCACAAAACAGCATAAACGATCAGAACAATCCAGTACCAAGCCATATGGTTTCCTCCTACTTTAAAACTTGACAATCCATCTACTAAGCTGTAATTTTGTAAATGAAGATCCCTTGACCGCGTCATTAACCCAAGTTCTGCAGGGCTTGGCAGCGGCATGAATCTTTTTTATTTATTGATCCATTTATTCATTTTCTTGATATCGTTCTCTGTGTAATTCCAGCCTTTTCTGATTTTGTTGTCTTGCTTATTGGCTTCCTTTCGGTTCGTCAGATGCAATTCCTTCACCGAGTAAGTGTTTGCTTCATCCTCTGGATCGGGATTATGTTTCAATCTGATTGTTCTTTTTCCCTTCGGCTTCTGGTGCGTTGAATTCATCGAAATAACATCATCACCTTTTTCTGCAAAAAAATAATCTGGATGAAGGATTTTATCAGATCCGCTAAATCCATTATTCGGCAACAAAAAGGGCTGCTGTTTACCCAATCCATAGTAGGTTTGCAACAGCCCTGATTTTTTAGATGGCGGAGCAAGCTATCTTCATAGTCGAACCCAATTCTAGAAGAAATGGTCTATAAGCATGAATTTATTAGGGTAACGATTGGTACCTTTATTGGGTTATTTTTTTATGAGAGATTCTTAATTGTTGGAATTAGAAGCAGGCCCGTTCTTCCTTCATGATTCGCTCCTTGCAAGGGCAAGCCGTGGAGTAATACTCGCGTTCATTTGCTAAAACGAAAACCGAACACCCCATCGCCCAATAATATGAGCTTCGGCATTCGGTCATCTTTTCGATTGGTGGAGCTGAAGGGGATCGAACCCTCGACCTCCTCCATGCCATGGAGGCGCTCTCCCAATTGAGCTACAGCCCCAACTGCGCTTGAGCTTTTTGATTTCTTCAAGCGTGGTTTATTATAAGGACTTGACGGCTAATAGTCAACAGGCTTTTAGATTTTCGGCCCTTCCTGGAAGACCTTGTTTAAAACATCTTCCGAGAACTCCGTATCCGGTTTTCCGGAGCGGTCCAATCCATCGCAGGCCTTCTCCAGCTGATCCTTGAAGACGCAGGTCAGAACATCGATGGCAAGATTGGCAACCGAGTCATTGTTGACGATGAGGTCCGCATAATTGGACGAGGGTGCGATGATCTCCTCATACATCGGAGCGACCGTCTTCAGATACTGATTGACGATGTTCTCGTAGCTTCTCTTCCTCTCCTGATGATCGCGGATGAATCGTCGCAAGAATCTGACTTCCGGCGTCGCCTTGATGAAGACACGCAGATCCCCGATCTCCCGGAGCTGCTTGTCGACCAAGGCCATGATGCCTTCCACCACCACGATCTTCTTCGGAACGATGTGTTCCACCTTATCGATAGCCCGGTTGTGGATGGTGAAATCATACACCGGCTTATCGATCGGCTGGTCATCCTTGAGCATCCTAATCTGTCTCCGCATCAGCTGCCAGTCGAAGGCTTTCGGATGATCGTAGTTGACCTTGATCCTCTCCTCCATCGGCATATCGGATTGATCCTTGTAATAATCGTCGATGGTGATCCTCGTCACCTGATCCGCGGGGAGATGCTTCAGCACCTCGGTCGTAACATAGCTTTTACCGGAAGAAGAACCTCCGCCGACAAGAATGATTCTGGCCATAGGAAAACCTCCTGACAAACGAAAACATTATACCTGTTTACTTGATTGATTCCTAGACTCAGCCTAAGGCAACATCTAAGACCATCATCAGAACAAAGCCCGCGATGAACGACCAAACACCGAAGTGATTGGTCGGATCCGATTGGCTGTCCGGCACCATCTCCTCCACGATGACATAGAGCATGCAGCCTCCGGCAAAAGCTAACGCCCAAGGCATGATGGCCGTTACATTCATCGCCAGGAAAAGACCGAACAATGCGGCGATAGGTTCCACCGCACCGCTGAGCATCCCGAAGAGAAACGCCTTTCCAGTCTTGCCGGTCTCCGTCTTAATGGGGAGAGACACCGTCGTCCCTTCCGGAATGTTCTGAATCCCGATGCCGATCGCTAACGAAAGAGCGCTAGCCAAAGCGCCGGAAGCCTCTAAGCTACTCGGATTGCTCTTGATCATCGCCAGCGCGACGCCATAGGCGATGCCGACAGAGAGACCTTCCGGGATGTTGTGGATCGTGACGGCCAGAAACATCTTCGCCGTCTTTCCGATCCGTTTTGCCGGCACACCTTCCTCCTCGTTCTCTAAGAAGTGGAAGTGCGGGATCAGCTTATCGATTCCGAAGAGAAAAAGAGCGCCTAAGAACACGCCGATCGCTGCGATCGCATAACCGGGAAGATAAGAGGTGTTCTTTTCGAGCACCGGCTGAATCAAAGAGAAGGCAGAGGCAGCCAACATGATGCCGGCGGCAAATCCGACCGCGATCTGATTCATCTTCGGAGAGATCGCCTTCGAGCGGAAAAAGAAGACAAAGGAAGCGCCGAACGTGGTGCAGAGAAAAATCAAAGAGATGCCGATAAATGCATTCAAAGCAGGGCTCATGCCTAACCTCCTGAAAAGAGACGTATCGTCTTACAAACAGATATCAGAAAATCTTCTTCGGCTCATCATCCCAGGTCGGATGATCGTTCTCAAAGGGCTCGTAGCCTTTGAACTTCCCAACCCGATAATCCCAATAGGCATCCATGTTCTTCCGGATCTCCTTGAGGGCAGCCTCTCTGCCCCAGATCTTGGTGACGGAAGTCTCCTTCCCTTCCAAGGTCTTGTAGACCTGGAAGAAATGACGGATCTCATTTCCGACATATTCCGGAAGCTGGCTGATATCCTCAAACTGCTGATAAAAAGGATCCGAGGCGCAGACCGCCACGATCTTCGTATCGATATAGCCGGAATCGACCATCTGAATCGCTCCGATCGGTTTCGCATCGACTAAACACATCGGAACCATGCTCTCCTGACAGAGGACGAGGACATCGAGCGGATCGTTGTCCTCGGCAAACGTCAGCGGGATGAACCCGTAGTTTGCCGGATAGAACGTTGCCGAATGCAGCACCCGGTCCAGACGGATGAGACCGGTCTTCTTATCCATCTCGTACTTGCAGGAAGATCCTCTGGGAATCTCGATGACTGCCGTAAACAGCTCCGGAGTGACCTTCTCAGGATCAATATCGTGCCAGATATTCATATCAGAAATCTCCTTCCATAAAACTTGAGACTATTATAAAGAAAACCGAAGTCAAAACCTAAGCGCAAGCGTTATCCCTCTTCCTTCTATAAACGCTTCATCTTCTCGACAAGCTTGCGGTAGATGTGTTCGACAAACCAAGGCTCAGAAGAAGCTTTGAGCGCCTCCGATAGCGTAAACCACCTCACCCCAGCATTCTCATCCGCCTTCATCCTAAGCCTCTCTTGATCATCAGCTTCCAAAAGATAAGACACATTCAGATGCAGATGCGAAGAGACATACTTCCCATTCTTCACATGTCCGTCCACCGTCAGAGATTCCAAAGAGAAGATATCCCTGCTCACCGGAATCACTGAGATTAGTCCGCTCTCCTCTTTCACTTCCCGGATTGCGACCGAGAGCAGGTCCTCCTCACCGTCTGCATGACCGCCTAGCCACGACCAGGAATGATAGATGTTGTGATAACACATCAGCACCTTGTCTCGCTTCGCATTGACCACCCAGGCTGAGGCGGTCATGTGAGCGATCGTATTCGTCCGCAGAAAAGCATCTCGGTTCCGTTTCAGAAACCAGAGCATCAGCTCCTTGTCCCTCGCTTCCTGCTCGTTGAACGGATGATATTCCTCAATCTCCTGAATCAGATTCATGAAAACTTCCTCGCTGAAACCATTCTATCTCAAAAGAAGCTGTATAAAAAGACGATACGCCGTATAATAAGGGAAAGGACAGCCGAACCAAATGAAGCAAACGAAATTCCAAACCTTCGTCAAAAAATGGGGAATGACCATCGCTCTCGCCCTTCTGATTCCTTTCGTCGTCTTTACGCTCGTCGCTCTCTTCAGTCGGAAACCGCCCGTCTACTGCACCGCAATCGCTTTCGCTTTGATCTCTTTCCTCACCTCCCTCTCCCTTCAGATCCTCCATAAGAAGTTCACCGCCACCGAAAAGAAAGAAGAGCTTCCTCCTACAATCGAGAAACAAGAAGAAACAACAGAAACTCCTGCACCAGAAGAGAAGAAAGAAGAACCAATCATAGAATCAGAAACTGACACCAAACCGATTTCCGGAAGCAAAGCCCTGCTTCAGTACGATGATCAGGGAAACCTCATCCATCGTTATGAATCCGTCAACGAAGCCGAACGCATCACCGGCATCAACAGCAAATCCCTCCGGGATTGCGCCTACGGCAGACAGAAGCACGCCGGAGGCTTCGTCTGGAAGTACGAAGAGAACAAAAAAACTAATAAAAAAGAGTTGCAGTGATGGCTGCAACTCCTTTTCGTTATGGTGTCTTCACCTTGACGATCAAAGCGATATCCTGATTGAGCATGCCCGTTGTGACATTACCATAGGCTGTACCAGTAGTAACGCCGTTATTCTGAATTTCAATCGTGAAGTCAACTGTCTGCGAAGTCGATCCCTCCGTGACTGTCTGCGAGAGATTGAGCGCCGTGAACCTCACATTGATGTGCTGACCACCGCTGGCGGAGACAAAGTTGAGCGTGCACTTACGCGTCTTCGCATCATACCGCGTCTCAAGCGTGACAGCATCAGCGCCATCCGATCCGATCGGCGCATCATAGACAGCGGTGAAGAGAACCTCACCATCCAACTCCACATTGATGATGTTTCCGATTTCTTCCTCGGTCCAGGTCGTATCCTCGCTCCACGTCTTCGTAGACGTCTGATTGCCGTTTCCGTCCTTATGGATCTCGACGATCGTCATCTTGTTCGCCGCATTCTGCGCCTTCGTCAGATCGTAGGTGGATTCCCTTTCCATCTGATCGATCACCGTCGAACCAGGCATTGGATTGATATTCGTCCCAGCTCCGTTTTTGACCTCGGTATCTGCTCGCTTGTAAGTCGCCGCATAAGTGCCGTTTCCATCCTCAGGTCCGACCGTAAGCAAAGCGTCGTTGTTTCCGACCTTCGGCGTATACGTGTATTCCACACTCAAAGTATTGACTGTCGTCAGTTTGATGGCGGAACTCTCTCCGCCCTGGACAGCACTATAAGCATCGATAGACGTGATGGTTGACAGATCCTTGAAATCAACGCCTTTCGGGAACATATACGTATTCGTGGTGGTCGTGCTCTTCTCCATTGTAACGATGGCCGTGTTGTTCTTCTTGCTCGCACCGATATCAAGGTACATCAGGTAAGCACCATTCTTGTTATAGGCGCCTCCCCATCCTCGGCTCGTCTTCGTTTTCCCGGAAACCGAACCCAAAGCAAACTCACCTTTGTTGACCGGGATTTCAAAATAATAGCAGGACCTGATTTTAAATTTGCTATACTCCGGATCCGTCAGCCAATAGGTATCAAAGACTTGCTGACCGATTGTTCCTTGAATGAGCTGACCGTTCTCATCATATACGCCTGTGTCAAAATCAGATACGTTTTCGTTCTCGGAAGAATCCCTGTACGTATAGACATACTCCGGAATCGTATCGCTGCCCTCAACATACTGGGAATTCTTGTAGATCTTGGCAATCTGCTTGATCCCTGTGATATTTGACCCGCTTCGAATGATTCGATGCAATGAGAAAAAGCAGTTGTTGGAGTTATTCCAGTTTATTGAGCCGTTGACATACATCGTATGAGCAAATAAATTGATCTTTCCCGAACTTTTCAGATTGAAATCAATCGAATCTTCAGGGAGCTGGTAGTTCTCATACTCGGTTCCATTGATCAAGGTATAAGGCGCTGTGATGATATGATCCATCGAAAGATCCGCATTCATGAAGTGCAGACCATAAGCAGTTCCATTCGAAAGCATACTATCCAAAGCAGGACGAGATCCAGAAGTCGTATTCAGCAACTTCAGATAATATTTTTTCAGTCCGAGGGAAGAATAGGACGTGAATCCAGAAGCGCTCTCTTTCTTATTGATCGGATCACCGATTTTTTTCAGAGCTCCACTCGAATCAAGCGTATAAGCAAAGAAATTGGCTGCGCTATAGGTGGTTCCGCTGATCAGCGCCCCAGTCATTCTTGCCGTTGAATACGAACCATCACCTGAAAGGCGGACATCCCCTAATGAATCTCCGCCATTTCCGCTTCCATCAAAGTACTCTCCGCCAAGAAGGTATCCCGTATTCTTTTCCGAAGGCCTTGTCGTATCATACGTTCCAGGTGTCGCTCCATCCGCCCAAGTCAAAGGAAAATACGTCGGATAAGTCGTGATAACATGATCGGCAGATTCGGTATGCGTTGACGTGTTCCATGAAGTAGACGTGTTCTGATAGGCGGTCGTTACTAGAAGAGAGTGATCTGTGATGTCTAAGTTTGTCTCAATATCGCTTTCTTTCCACCCAGGCTCATAGGATCCAGAATCATAGGATAGATAGTCATACGTCCCATTGTATTGATAACGAATATATGAATTATACTTCTGATACCGATAGCTTGCATTAGCATCTGTTGTCAGCGAAACAGTCCAATTATGAGAATTCGCACAAAGGTAATACTTCGTTCCATTGATTGTAGTGTAGACGTAGCTGCTGCTATCAAAAAACCATCGGGAATGATTTTGATCGGTCGAGTTGGTAATCGTCGGCTGACCAGAAGAAACAGAATAGGAAAGATAATTGCTTCCACTTCCGATTGAAGTGAAATTAAGAGAGGTTGATGCAGAGAGTGTCCATTGTAATTGTAAGACGTCAAAAATCAAAAAATAGTTTCCGCTCTTAAAAGCATTGTTTGTTGTATCCCACTCCCAAGCCGAGGACTGACTTGTGCTAAGAACAAGAGACCCGTTGTTGTTATAAAGATAGTAAACAATGCTGTTATCACTCATCGCCAACGTCTTAGTGTTTTGATCCCAAAGCCAATTCGTTGCCTGGCTGGAACTTGCATCCGAAATCGTTCCGTTATTGCTAGTCGTATAAGCGTTTGCTGTTGGATCAAATTTGTTGGAGGCACTGCCGGTTCCTTTCAGATAATGAGATCCGCTGCTGATTGTTATGGTGTTTTTCGTTCCTTCATGGGTGATCTGCTTCGTATATTTTTTATAGCGGTCAAATTCATAACGTCCTGAAAGGCCGATATAGCCATAATCATCCGAGAATGAATAGGAAGCCGTCTGAACCTGCGTTCCATCCAGCTTGGCACCAAAATCCTTATAGTAATAATGCGTGTAATTCTTATATATATTTTTTCCAGACGCCGATGCTGAACGCAGATGATCGCTGCTAGGTATTGGTGTATATTCTTCCGTCGGGAGCGTTCTTTCTTCTTCGGAATAATCAATATCCTGATTTGTCCTTAAATCAGCAAGCCGGTTGGCCGTGTCATTCTTTTTCTCATTCAAGTTTTTATACATCGTCTTCATATCGATGGATCCACCCCATTGAGCACCGCCCTGATCCCGGTAAGGATTCGAAACCGTCGGCACTTCATAAGTCGTCGTTGAATCCTGAAGCTTATCGAGGTATTTCGAATCGGCAGCATAGCCGATCAAGGAGTAATCCGAAAGATTCTCCGTCATCGAAGAACTGACATACTGCCCTCCGGCAGCAGAAAGATCGATATCAGAATGATTGACGGCCACACCCGAAAGCGTTCCGTTGACATAGCCAGCGGCAAGACCGATCAATGTCTTCGTCGAAGACGATTTGACCGTGAGATGATCCAGACCGACATTTTCGATCTTATTCGCCGCGGAATCATAGGTTCCTAATGCGCTGCCTTGATACTTTCCGACAACACCGAAGAGACCGATGATGTTGACGACATTAGCATCGGCGGCAAAGTCGGAATCATTGACACCGGTGAAAGGTGTTTGGTTATAATCTGATTTACTGTTCGAGATCGTCAGATTCGTGATCTTATGACCGTTTCCGTTGAAGTTTCCGATGAACTCATCCCTCGTCGTTCCGATCGGAGGAAGCGTCCAGCCTGTCATATCCAGATCATCGGCTAACTCAAAATAAACCGTCGGGTATTGGTTGCTCTCATCCTTCTTGTTGAAGTAACCCATGTACTGCAGCCAAGCAAGGTTGTAGAGATGACGAGGAGAACTGATACCGTAAGGACCGGTGGACTTATCCTCATCGCCATCCGGAGCTGCGCCGTTTCCATAGGCGAAATAAGCGCCGTTGCTCTTGGCTTTCCAACCGGGTTCCATCCTTCGGCTGCGGTCAAACCATGCCAAAGAAGTCGCCAGAACGGCGATCGTAGACCCTAAGAGGGCAACAGCAGACGATAGACCGACAATCCGTTTTTGTTTTTTCGTCATAATCAATGAATCAGGAAGTACCAATCTGAAGTGTAGTAGATGACACTGGCATCCGCCGCAGGGTTTCCGAGGTTGAGGTTGAAAATATACTGAATCGCATCGGCGTTGTAGTTGCAGACAGCTGCGACATACTTAGGAATATTCTCCGTCGATTGAGGATTCCTCGTGAAGAGCGGAATATCCGGCATCGTGTATTGATATACAGCCGCCTCTCCGGTTCCGCTCTTATTGACGAAGGAGGAACTCTCCCCCGTGAAGTCAGCGTGAAGATCATAATATCCGCCCGAAGCGACAAGGTCACTATCCGTCGCATATGTCTTCGATTGGAAGGAGATGACCGAGCTCATCGAATTCTTTCCGAAGTTGTTTTCGGTAAGAGATGGGTTAGCGTTCATCATCGACGTCTTCTCCTCTGGTGTGACATCGAACACGAGCGGATGAGCGACCTTGTGATCAGAATCATTCCGATAAACCAAGGAGCCGTTGGTGCCATTGGCACCGGCTGCGGCGGAATCCGGCGTCTCCGTCTTCGCATTCAGATAGAGACTATCCTCGCTAGAACCTTTCATCGTGGTATCTAACTCAAACAGATATAAGAGAGTGTTGTCCGGGGTAGCAGAGAAGCTGGAGTAAGGCGGGATATCGACGGTCGAAGCATCGCCGTTTGCCAGGACATAATCCCCGTCATTGTCCTGCTCATAGATCGCAGCTGCTGTGGACTGGAACGTGTAAGGCGTGTTTTCCTTCTGGTTGAAGATAGAGATTTTCCTCACCATCGAATGAATGGCGACTGCCCGGAACTGATCCGCTCCGTTGTTCACTTTGCGGTTAGCCGTAAACCACGCAAAAACACCTACAAACGTAGTGAGAAGCGAGAAGATGGTCACTGAGGTGGCAGCGATGATGCGAAGATCCTTTTTCTTAGAGTCACCCATAGCTAAAATCCCATATCAGCCTGTTGCCGGAAACAGAGGAGGAACATGGCAACTGGCTATCTATTGGTATAGACCCTATAGTTTTGCGTCCCTGCATTTCTACAGGTTTGCTTTTTACATTGCCTTTAAAATACCAACTCCTCAGGTAAACTGCAAGTAAAACCTGCAGTCACACCTGACTCGGAACGACAAAATGAAGCTGAAAAGAGGCGAAAAGTTCACCTTCCTCCAATCTTGATATTCGGTCAACGTTCAAAAGAACCGATTTTCCGAAACAAAATTTCAAAGCCGTCAGTTTCTAGGATCAAGATAGTTTCCTTAACAACCGGCTTCATCCTTCCCAGCCAAAAGAAAAGAATCAATATTTTTCTGACAGAAAAATAATTTTGTCACTCTGTGGTCAGAAACCATCCGGATACATCCGAAAGAGGGCTTTCCCGATGCCATCATGATTGAAATCCTCCGTATGAGTAGGGAACATCCCTTGAATTTCCTGTGGCGCATTCCCCATCAGAATCGGAAGCCCGACACGCTTCAGCATCGGAAGATCGTTGTAATTGTCACCGAATCCGATCGTCTTCTCTAGACTGATGCCTTTTTGCTCACAGTATCTCTGAATCGCCATAGCCTTCGTCACCCCTTGCGGATTGACCTCCAGAAGCAAATCCGATGACTTAGCGATCGAGAGGTGAGGAAACCTTCCTTTGAGCATCTGCTCCACCTCATAGATCGTACCTGGGGCACACATGCATAAGATCTTTCCGACACGCTCAGATTCAGATAAAGATTCCAGTGTGTTCTTCTCCGACTTTGCTTCAATGATCTCCTCTTCCCGCTTCACCCGAAGATCTTGATCGTCTTTGACGATCCACCGGGATGCCGTGTAAAGATTCCACGTCACATCCAGCTTTCTTTCCTCTAAGAAAGCGATGACCTCTTTCGCTTCTCTGCTCTCCATCCCGTTTTCAAAGATCAGATTCCCTTGATGGCCGAAAATCAACGCGCCGCCTAATGCGATCATCCCACAATCGAGCTGATAACGGCGGATGATCGGTGTGATTCCCATCGGAGGGCGAGAGGAACAGAGCAAAAGAAGACGACCGCTCTTCGTCCAGCGGTGCAATGCCTCGATCGTCAAGGGCATCATCCGATGATCCTGATTGAGCAACGTCCCGTCAATATCCGAAAAAATGACCTGATAGTCCTGAACTTTCATGATCAGTAGCCGAGTTCCTCACCGACGAGGACGACCTTGATCCGATTCGGTACGTAGCTCCTCCTGGTGATGACGATGTCAGAGCAGATGCAATCCGGAGAAAGACAATCCATACAGTAGCCTTTGATCGTGCAAGGCGTGTTGCGCTGCAAGCGTATCGCATTCTTCGGTGCGGCGACATTCCTTGCACGATGAAGTGCAGCCTCAAGGGTCGACTCCACCTTGTTCATTCCGATAAGGAAGATGACACTTTCCGGACCATAAAGCAGAAACGAAAGCCGGTTTCCCCGTCCGTCGATATTGACGAGCTGTCCATCGAGTGAAATAGCGTTAGCCGAAAGAAAGAACACATCCGCATTGATGAGCTGAGCATTCAGTTCCGGAAGAGGAATGTCCTTATCCTTCCGATCGATCAGATGATAGTGCGGATCCTGCTTCAGCTCGTCATAAAGAGAAGACTCCTTCTCAAACGTCATGCTTCCACCGAAACCGATCGTCATCCCAGGACGTAAAAGCGTGTTATAGATAAACTCCTTCGCCTCCGTCAGCGTATCAAAATAATAGCCTTCCATCTGTCTCTTCTTCAGATTCGGGAGCAAGGTCTGTGCCTGTTTCTCATAGTACTCTTTCATCGGGCTCATGATATTTCCTCCCGCTGAGAAAATTATACCAAAAACCGAGGAAACAAAGAGGTGCTCATTTCACCTCTTCCTGACTTTCCTTCTCCTCTTGTCTTCCTTTGTTTCGCTGCAGGATACCCTTCTTTGAAATCCAGAAGAACAGCACCAAAGCCCCGAGGAAAAGAAGGATGGAGATCACCCATTCCCAGATCGGTGCAGCCAAGTAAATCGTCGTCTTTGTCATAACACCATTCATTGTCTTTTCTATAAAGATGTTTTCACTCAAAAACATAGATACGATACTTCCTGAAATAAAACCGAATGCAACATCAAACGTCTTTTCCCTGTGATGCAAAAGAACATAGTTGATCCCTTTTCCCGCCGCAAGAATCCCGACAAGAAGACCTGCCACCATCGAAAGCGATAACCCCAATACCTGAGCCCAGATCTCCGGTCTCGCAAAGACGCTATGCTCTCCAAGATAAAGGCTGATCATCGGATCATAAAGTCCCATCACAAAGAGAACCATCGCCCCGGAGATTCCGGGGATGATCGTCGTCGCTGAAGAGATAAATCCGCAGAAGAAAATAGCAAGATACGCCCACCAAGCTCCGGAAGAGAAACCTTTGGAAAAATCAGATCCCGTCACATAATGTGTCGCAAAACTTGCAGCTCCGATACCAGAGGCAACCAAAAAGGAAATTCCGATCAGAACAAAGAAGGAAGCTGACTTCTTTTGGTTTTTGATCTCATCATAAACCAGTGGCAGAGAGCCTAAGATCACACCGGCAAAAAGAGATGTCACCGCCAGCGGTGCCTTATGATACCCCCAGGAAAAAAGAAGCAGAGAAATTCCGCCGGAAAGAAGAGCACCTACAAGCACCGGAAGAATAATCCTCATGCTCCTTTTGAACTCTTTCCGAACATTGGCAAGCGCATTGACAAAAGTATCGTAGATCCCGGCAATATAAGCGAGCGTCGCACTCGACACGCCCGGAATCACGCCTAAACCGAACGTCCCACCTTGCAGGACTCTCTTGAAGAAGATCGATTCTCCGCTCTTCGTTTGATGCTGCTGTTCCATACTCCAAAGATTATAAAGGACCGCCCTCTGATCTCGAAAGGAAATGAATAAATCATAGTTACAAACGATTTTAAAACAATACATTAGTTAACAAGCGAGGAAGAATAACGTATATTAATAAGAGTGTACGCAGGAGGAACACCCTTTATGAACCGATTCCGACAGCTGATCTTATCGAAGAAAGTATATGCGCCTCTGATCAATCTCTTATCTCTCCTTTTTTCCCTAATTATTTTTTTCAAAGGTCAGAACCTCTCCCTCTTCAACGCCCTTTTCCGCCTGGAAGAACTTTCCGATTTTGATTACTACTTCACCTTGGAAGCCTCAATCACCCAAGGCATCTTTCTCCTGCTCTGTGTGATCACTTCTTTGTTTGCTATCTTGCAAAAGAAAAGCAAGATCGACATCTATCTGCTCATCCCAGAGATTGCCTGCCCTATCCTTACCATCATTTATTCCTACATGGCAGGAAACCCCTCCATTGCCATTCTCTCCCTCTTTGAATCTGTCCTCTCTTTTCTCCTCTTCATCTTCTTGCTTCTTTCTGAACGGAAGAGATGCCTGAATGAACCGGAAGAACAAGAAGAAGACAAAACTACCGATCCCAGAACAATCAGACGACTCAGCATCGGTGAAGTCATCCTTTCCACCATCGCTTTTATCTCTTCCATCGTCTGCCTTTTCCTTCCCGTCTATAATCTCGATGTGGTGCACACCTACCGGCTTGTCGATGCCCTCTATCCCGATTGCAAAATCCCTGTGATCCTGATCGGCTTCCTCCTCTCTTTTCTCGTCTTTCTCTTCTTCCTCATCGGACTAACTAAGAGCTTCTCCTCCTTCCGCGCCTCTTTGCAGAAACTTGTTATCAACAGCAAGAACCTGCTCTACCTCGGCCTAGGCTACTCGCTGATCTTCTACCTTTTCGGCACCGTCGTCGGCCGCTTCTACTCCCCCGAAACCATTGAGAACGCCTTCCTCTTCCAGGCGATCCCCTTCTTTGTCAACGCCATCCTCCTCATCGTCGAATCCTTCCTCTCCGCCCCTTACCTGCATCAGAAAGATGACGAAGGAAAAGAGTTCCGCCTCACTTCCAGAACCGTGCTTCTGATCTTTTCCTTCGTCTTATCCGCCTTAGGCATCCTCACGACCTTAAGCGATCTCCTCTCCATCACCGTCACCCAATCCGTGAATAACATCACCACCAACGTCAACGGCTTAGATGTCTTACGCCATTACAAAGCGATGGGACAAGGCTATCAGACCTTAGCTTTCCTTCTCTTTGCCACCATCTTAACCATCGTCTTATTCTTCATCTTTGAATTAGCTACTTTCTTCCGCAGAAGTCGCTCCTTCTACCGCCTTTCCTACACCGGCATCGTCGTCTGTTACCTCTTCATCTTCGGTCTCTTCCTCTTCGGCTTCTACTACAAGATCGCCGTCAAGATGAACGAGTCCAGCATCCGCTCCTTCCTCCTCTACGCCGGCTACCATCTCGATAGCTTCAGCTAAGAGATCTCCGTCTCGCCCTTATCCTGGCCCTACTTCCTCATCGCCAGCTTAGCGATGATCGCTCTCGTCCTTGTCAAGCCCTTCACCCGTCACCTTCAGGAAGAAAGCATCGATGTCAACATCCACGCCTCCGAAGGTGTCGATGCTCTCTCTTCCGATCAGGAACCTTTGACAAACGGCGGACTCAAAGGGGAAGATAACCCCTGTCCTGCCTTCTTAGAGATCGACCGCAAGGAAGAGGAAGAAGCCGCCAGACAGGAACAGAAGAAAAGTGATGCCTTCGAACAGCCCTCCTTAGCAAAGATCACCGACTACCTCATCCGCTATGCCAAAAATTCCCGTCTTCACCTCAGCTATTCACCCGAGATGATCGCTTCCTTTTTAGCCGGTCTTGGCGTCAGCAAGCTTTCTATCCTCCAAGGCATGTCCGGAACCGGAAAGACCTCGTTACCGAAGATCTTCTGTGAAGCCTTCAAAGCCGATTGCCGCATCGTCGAAGTCGAATCGAGCTGGAAAGATAAAAACGAGCTCATCGGTTACTACAACGAGTTCACCAAGCTCTTCACCCCGAAAAAGTTCACCCAGGCTCTCTACGCCTCTACCCTGAATCCGGAGAACATCACCCTCATCGTCCTCGATGAGATGAACCTCTCGCGGATCGAATACTACTTCTCGGATTTTCTCTCCCTCATGGAGAACGAGCCTGAGAAACGCAACTTCCGTGTCGTCAACGTCCCACTTTACTACCTCCAGGACGGAGAGAGAAAAGCCTACAAAGGACTTAAGGATGGTCAGACCATCGCCGTCAGTCCCAACATCTGGTTCATCGGAACCGCAAACAGAGACGAATCGACCTTTGAGATATCCGACAAAGTCTACGACAGAGCCAACACCCTCAACTTCGATACCCGTGCCCCCAAGGCGATACCCGACGGTGCTCCGCTCAAACCGAGCTACCTCTCCTACGAAGTCCTCAATCAGCTCTTTGAGGAAGCCAAGAAGAACGATAGCTTCACCTTGGCAAACGATACCGTTCTGCCAAGAGCGGAGCGCTTATTAGCCCCTTATAACATCAGCTACGGCAACCGTGTCGCCAATCAAATGGAAGACTTCGTGAAGATTTACTGCGTCTGCTTCCCGAATCCCGAAGAGAAGCGGAAAGAGGCCTTGGAAGCCATCTTCCTAAGCAAAGTCGTCCACAAGCTCGAATACCGATCCGTGGAGAACAAAGACGAGCTCAGCCAGGAGTTCTCCCGCCTCGGATGGAATCAGTGCGCCGCCTTCATCTCCCACCTCAGCGAGGATGAGTGATGAAGCCCTACGAAGACATCCTCCTCTTTTCCCAGGACCACCTCTCTCTGACGAAAGAGAATTTTGAGACCGCTCTTTCAAACGGGCTGAACCTCTTTTCTACCGGCGAAGATTTCGACTTCGAAGGGACGGAGAAGACCGTCGCTTCGATCCGCAAGTCCCTTCCTTACCTCCGCCGTATCTTCCGCAAGCCCATCATCGAGCTGAAAGAGGAAGAGAAGATCGTCCCGGTCGAAGCCGCAGGAAGAATCAACGCGCACAGCGTCAGCCACCTCTCTTCCCATACCGAGCTCTGGGACAAGATCGAAGGCGGAAATCTGACCCCGCGCCAGCTTCTTTCCAAGACCTATCAGGACCACTACACCTTCTATGAGAACCTCGTCGTCGTCTCCTATGTCGACCACATCCTCTCCTTCTTACGAAAGAAGATCCAGCTTCTTTCCACCCTTCTTTACTCCACCCGCTTTCTGAACATCAACCTCCTCGATCGGAACAACCATCCAAACTACTACGAAGCACTCGGCATCCTGCAGAAAGGTTACCTGGAAAACTGCGTCTCCTTCTCCGAACGCGCAAACATCACCCTCCAGAGCCTTCAGGAGACAGAGAAGTCCCTACTTCCCTACCTTCAGCGGCCCATCTACCGCTATGGTCACAAGGTGAAGAAGGACTTCACTTTACATAAAACAAACATCCTTGCCATGCAGAAGGACTACCACAAGATCTACGTCTCCTACCGCTCGCTTTTTGCCAAGAAGAAGAATGAAGCAGCCGAGAATCCCCTCCTTCATCAGCCTAGCTATCACGCCTTTGTCAAAGCCCTGATTGTCTTCTCTCTGCTAAGCTACGGCTTTCGGCTGAACGAAGGAGAGAGCATCGAGCTTTCTCACCTTTTTTTAAATGCCACCTTTGCTTCCGCCAGCCTCACCGTGGCAGAGAACGAAAACGGCGATCTCCTTCTTTCCTTCCGCAAAGAGAAAGACTACCGCCTCCTCTTCTCCTTTCAGGAAGAGAAGCTTGCCCTTTCTCCAAGCGTCGATAGAACCTTCCTCATCCGTCCCGAGCAGAAAGAGGGATCTCTACTACTTTCCCTAGAGGACATCGAGTCCTTTCGAAGGATCCAGCAGGTGCTGCTTTTAGGTCTCATCTCCTGTTCCGAGACCTTCACCGCCTGTCCCTTCTGCGGAAAGAAGATGGAAAAAGAGGAAAAGAAAGAGAGCTACCTCTGCCCGAGCTGCAAAGAGAGAATCCAAAAAAGACATTGCCCCGAGAATGGCAAAGACTACTTCGAATCCACCATCTACCGCTACCGGCTGCCCTTAGTCAACAGCGAAGATCCCTATGAGAGAAAACGCCTCCAAGAATCCCTCTACCGCTTCCGCAACATCACGCCGATCGGCGAGTACGGCGAGCTCTTATGTCCCTATTGCCATCAGGATCACACCAAGCAGTGACAATCCTCAAAACGGCTTTCATTCCGTATCCTGAAAAAATGTTTTTCCTCTTTCCGATTTTGAAGGAACGAAGATGAATAAACCTGATATTCCCAGCAAAACAAGTAAAAAACAGAACAGAAACGACGTCGTTATAACTCCACCAAAGAAAAATGTAATCGGTTTCATGTTAGTATTGATTAACTAATTATTTCTCTTCTATAATTTCATTATGTCAAATAACTAGGAGATACAGTCCCACTATGACCAACGATCATAAACAGTCTGTTGATTCCGACCAAAAAGACGAGATTCTTGCCCTGCTCGACTACATGATCCACCACAACCATCATCACAACGAGGAACTTCAATCCCTCTTAGAGAAAATCGACGAAGCCGAGCCGAAGGGAAAGATCCAAGCTGCCATCAAGCAGTTTGAAGCAGGAAATCAGCTTCTCAACGAAGCTTTTTTCATGCTCGGAGACAAGTGATATGTGCCTTTCCATCGCCTATCGCAATCAGGTCGACGACGATCACGTCCTCATGAAGAACGTCGCTAGCGTGACCTACCTCAAAAACCATATCGTTCTCACCGATCTGATGGAGAGAGAACTCACCATAGAAGGCAGCTTAGAGAAAGCGAACTTCCTAGACAACTACCTGATCATCCGCACCAAGGAGCCAAAATGAAACCCTGCATCATCGCCCTGACCGGAAAAGGGGGCGTCGGGAAAACCTCTTTGGCTGCCCTTTTTGTCCGTATCCTGCAAGAGGAGCATCCCGATAAGAAGATCCTGGCGATCGATGCCGACCCGGCCGTCGGACTCTCGACCGCCCTCGGCGTCGAGGTCTCCTCCACCGTCGATGACATAAGGAAGCTCTTCGTCGAGCACGCCGAAGAAGGTGATTCCAAAGCCGCCTTAGAAGTCTTAAGTGAAGCCAAATACCAGATCGACGATGCCTTAGTGAAGAAAGATGGCCTCTCCTTCCTAGCGATCGGACGACCCGAAGCCTCGGGCTGCTATTGCAAAGTCAACGCTTATCTCAAAGAAGTCATACGCCTCGTGTGCGATCACTTCGATTACGTCGTCATCGACGGAGAAGCCGGCATCGAGCAGGTCAACCGCCGCGTCATGGAAGAGATCCAGCACCTCGTCCTGGTCAGCGATGCCTCCCGCAAAGGCTTAGAAGTCGCAAGGACCATCGAGAAAGTCGCAAAGTCCCTGACGATGTCAGAGACCTTCGGTCTGATTATCAACCGCCTTCCGAAGCACATCTCCCTCGATTACCTCGATCTGCACGATTTAGATCTCCTTGCCGTCATCGGCGATGACGAGACGATGACACAAAGCGACATGCGAGGAGATTCCATCTTCCTCTTACCCAAAACAAGCCCGATTTACCACGGCGCCTATCAGGCCCTTATCCATCTTCGCCTCGTCGAGAGAAAGGAGTCAGTATGAAAGACCTCAAGCATCTGTATTATTTCGAGAAGCTCTTAGAGGATGCCAACAACGAACTCGTCCGAGAAGCGCAGTCCCAGGGAAAGAAGTGTGTCGGCAGCGTCTGCTACCAGATCCCTGAGGTTCTCCTCAATCTCGATGGTCTCTTCTCCGTCCGCCTCCGCGCGCCGAGAACCGGTTCCATGGAGATGGGAACCTACTACATGACCAGCTTCCTATGCGAGTACACCAGGGCGCTGTTAGAGCGCGCCATCGAAGGCGGATACCAGTTCTTAGACTGCCTCATCGCTCCCGATGGCTGCACCATGATCAACCGCTGCGTCGAAAACATGGAGCTCCTGAAAGTCAACGAGAAGCCAGACTTCTTTTATGAGTACCTTGAAGTCCCGATGAAAGCCGATGAGAACGGACTCAATCTCTACGTCTCCGAATGCCGGAAGAAGATCCTCAACGCCTTTCACGACCACTTCGGAACCGATGTCTCCGACCAAGCGCTAAGTAACGCGATTGAAAGACATAACCGCCTCTGCAAAGTCATCTCTGCCTTAGGCGAGTTTCGGAAAGAAGAGTACCCCAGAATCACCGGATACGAGTTTCACGTCCTCTGCCTTTCCACCTATGTCTGCCCCCACGACCTGCTCCTAGAGAAACTGGAAGAGACCCTAGAAGAAGTGAAGCGGCGTGAACCTGACAACCCGAAAGAGTTCCATAAGAAATACAGAACCCGCGTCGAGCTCGTCGGATCCGAAGTCGATGATCCTGACCTCGTCAGACTCATCGAGGAGAGCGGCGCTCTCGTCGTCGCTGACCGCTTCTGCTTCGGCTCTCTGCCGGGCAGAGAGGAAATCCTTTTACAGGAAGGCGAAGATCCTCTCACCGCCATCTGCCGCCACCATCTGATGAACTGCATGTGCCCGAGGCACATGAACATGGAGAAGTTCAACGCCCGCAAGATCTACATCGACAAGCTCGCAAAAGACTATCACGCCGACGGCATCATCATCGAGCAGATGAAGTTCTGTGATCCCTGGGCCTATGAAAGAACCACCGCCACCCACATGCTCCGCGATGACTTCCACTACCCTGTATTGAGCATCGATCGGCCTTACGCGGTCGGAACATCCGGTCAGCTTCGCACCCGCGTTCAGGCCTTCGTCGAAAGTGTCGAGATCAAGAAGATCCACAAAGGAGATGCCAAATGAGTTCCAAAATCGGCAGTGAACCCTTAGGAAGCCTCTACACCAAGGGTAAAGCGAAGAAAAGAAGAGAGTGGCGCGGCATCCGGGATACCGCCTATGATTTCACCTGCTGGCTGAAGATCCTCGCCATGCTCGGCAAATTCATGATGAAGCCATCCAACCTCAAAGGCTTCCTGAAATACCGCTGGATGACTAACTACCTCGGCGTCCCCGCCATGATCAATAAGCACACCGCCGGCCTCAGAGGCAAGCACCTCCGCATCGCTCACACGGAATATGACCTCGTCGCCAAGGATGTCGCCGGTTTGCTCAACACCGCCTTCCACGCCGACAGACGCTGCGGAAACAACAAGAAGCTCTCCTCCCGCTGCGTCGTTCTGGATGAGAACGAGATGTTCTGCATCATGTGCGGCTTCCCGAACCTCAAGGCTGTAAGCTGGGAGACAGCCGCTGTCTATGTCTCCGTCCTCCTCAACGGTAGCGCCGTCACCCATTACCTCGACGTCGTTCAGGAGATGGGCATGCCCGGAGACGTCTGCCCGATGCCGGCCGCCGAAGCCGGTGTCATCATCGATGACGACTTCCCGATCTACGGCGGCTGCGCCATCCAGTGCAACACCACCTGCGACGGCTCTCTGATGGGAAACGGCATCATGGCCAAACGCTATGAGGAGCTAGGCATCCCCACCTTCCAGATCGCCGCGCCCCTCCGCCACACCGAAGAAGGCGTCCAGGAGTACGCCGCTCAGGAGATCCGCAACGCCATCAAGTTCATCGAAGAGAAGACCGGAGAGAAGTGGGATTGGGATTATTACTTCGCCTGTGCGAAACGCTTCAACGAAGAAACCCGTCTCCGCAAAGAGTGGATGGAAATGTCGAGGACGAACTATCCCCAGGTGTTCGGCGCTAACCTCGCCCTCTACTCCGAGACCACCTATATGGCCGTCGCCGGAAGAAGCGCAGAGTTCGTCAAAGCCGACCGCAAGATCACCAAGCTGGCGAGAGCCGCTTATCAAAAGAAAGAGAAAGTCGTCAAAGAGTACCGCCACCGCGCCATCATCTGGGGCGTCCAGGCTCAGTACTACACCGACTTCTTACCCTGGCTGCAGAACTGCTGGGGCATCCTCCCGCTAGTCGATATGCTCTCGCTCTGCTACTTCGATGAGATCAGCGAGAACAACAAAGAGCAAGCCATCTACGACATCGCCAAACTCTATCAGGAGATGATCATGCGCAACCGCACCCACGGCGGATATGAAGTCCTCCTCGACGACCTCTGGAAGTTCACTGAATACTATCACGCCGATATGGTCATCCTCTGGGAGCACATCTCCTGCAAAGCCCTTGATGGCATGCACGGCATGTTCGAGCAGAGAGCCAGAGAGCACGGCGTCAAGCTGATCTGGGTCAATCACGACCTGATGGATCCCCGCGTTGTTCCTAAACAGAACATAAGGGACGACGTCAACCGCTACATGCGCTCGATCATGAGAGAGGAACCTGTCGATCCCTCTCTGGAGATCATCGACGATCAGGAAACATGGTAAAGGAGACCTGCAATGAAATACTATGGTGGATGTGATTCCGGTTCGACCTACACCAAAGTCGTCATCATCGACGAAAACGGAAAGATTGTTTCAGACGTCACGTTAAGAAGCCGCATCAATTCCGTGTTAAGCTGTCAGGACGGCATCAACGAAGCCATCAGCAAAGTTCCGGAGCTCAATCATGATCCCAAAAACCTCGCCTACCTTGTCGGCACCGGTTACGGAAGAAACAAAGTTCCTTCTGCGGATGAGAACATCTCTGAGATCTCCTGCCATGCCATGGGTGTCCACGTCGCTGATCCCTCCGTCAAAGCCATCATCGACATCGGCGGTCAAGACGTCAAAGGCATCGCCGTCGATCAGGACGGAACCGTCCTCAACTTCGCGATGAACGACAAGTGCGCCGCCGGTACCGGCCGCTTCTTCGAGGCGATGGCCCGAGCTTTCGAGATGGATCTCGACACCTTCTCCGGTCTCTCCCTCAAGGCGAAGAACATCATCCCGATCACCGCGCAGTGCACCGTCTTTGCCGAGAGCGAAGTCATCTCCTTGGTCGGCGAAGGAAAGCCGATGGATGAGATCGCCGCCGGCATCGAATTCTCCGTCGCCAAGCGCTGCTTTGTCATGGCCAAAAAAGCCGGCGCTGTCGATAGCATCACCCTCACGGGTGGCTGCGCCAAGAACGCCGGACTTAAAGCCACCATCGAGAAAGTGCTCCATCTCAAAGTCATCGATCTGCCGATCGATCCTCAGCTGATGGGCGCCCTAGGTGCCGCGGAGTTTGCCAGACAGAAAGCTCAGGCTTTGTAGGTGAAACCATGATCCTCGGAACCGCATTGATCATCTGCACCTGGGTCGTCTTCCTCGGCTTGGGGCTGCCCTTCTGGGCGGCGATCGTCCTCACCGTCCTTTCTTGCTTCCTCATTCTGTTCGGCCTTCTTTTCCTCGTCTATTTTTTCAACCTCGACATGAAACTCTTAGCCAAAGTCCAGGGCATCATGGTTCGTTATCACGATAAGAAAGATAAGGAGAAGAAGCGCAGAATCTGATGGAACTCTTCGATGACCTGATCCAGAAGGCGGAAGCCCTGCTCAGCGGAAAACGGAGAATTCTCCCACTCCCCAAGCGCATCTGGAACACCCTCTCCGAAGAGACGATGATCTTCAGAGACGAAGCCAAGATCGACTTCGGCGGAGAGAGCAGGCCGGCGGTCAGCACCCTTTTTGTGACCTCAGATCCTAATAAGATTCCTCAGGATGAGATCACGCTGATCGGAGATGACATCTCCGATTGTCAGAACCCGCAAAGCTACGCCAGAATCCTCACCTTGCTTGTCGATGAAAACGGCATCGGCAAGACCAAGGAACAGCTCTTCCAGGCCTTGCAGCGGCTAGATTACATCCGCTATCACCTCTTCCCGGAAGGCGTGCAGCTTCGCATCTCGCCTCTTCTCAGAAGAGAAGAGATCCGCATCTCCAAAGAAGCCTATCAGAAAGGCATCAGCTTTGCCGATCTCGGAAAGCTCTGGATCGAGGCCTATCGCCGCATCAGCTTCGTCCGCCATGTTCAGATCACCTTCATCACTTCCTCAGCGTTCGACTATCCTGCCTTACGTCAGATCGCCGAGAAAGAAGAAGGCATCACCAAGGCGCTCGATCACCTTTTACGGAAGACAGCGATGGACTGCCACACCTGCAAACTGCAAGTGATCTGCAACGATGTAGAAAAGATGGTAAATCAGGATTTTCCGAAAGAATGATAAAACTATTTTATCTTCATAAAAAATAAGAGGCAGCATATTTCAAAAACAGCTTTTTTCGCCATGCGTTCAGGGTCTGGCAAACTCTAGAATCACAGTTTCAGTCGGTGATAATCGTATCTGCCGAAAGACTGAGTTTCCACTCTGTCCCGATATTTTCTAAGAAAATACATCAGGGTCCGTTTGCTGACTTGGGCCGTAGACATAATTTCCTCGTTGCTCACACCAAAGTAAGTAAACTGACTCGCTTCAGCCAGTACACGAAAGATGAGCCTATCAGAAGAAGTCTCCTCTTGATATTGCTGAGAAGTGTCTTCTGCCTTTTTCTGCTTCTCCTTCAAAACAGAAATTCTGCTTTGAATATCATCGATGAGAATCGATGCAAAAGGAAGGCTGAACGTATCCAAATCACCATGATTCCTCTGATCCCTGGTTTCTTTGAAAGCACGATAATATTCTGATTTTTCTTTCTGTATCGCATCAGAGATGCAGAACGAGAACAGACTCTCTCTGTTCTGATTGAGGAAAGCCAACTAAATCCAGTTTTCTTCAAAAACTCGTATTTGAAAACAAGGCAATATTAGAGTTTGGATGTGGTATTACAGCCATATAAATTCCGGTTTGTAGAGGTGATAATTTGAAAAAACGAAATAGTATTATTTGAAACAAAGGATCGTGAGATAAGGCTTTCTGTTCCGGTGAATAAAGGAAATGTTTGGCTTAATAGACAACAAATGGCAGATTTATTTGAGCGAGATGTTAAGTCGATTGACAAGCATATCAATAATGCATTAAGGGAAGAGCTCGATAATTCAGTTGTCGCAAAATTTGCGACAACTGCTAGTGATGGAAAAACATATTATGTTGAACATTATAGTTTGGATATGATTATTTCAAGGAAAGAATTTCCCCTTGTCCATTGATTCCGGGGATTTCCGGAAATCACGAAGCGGTGTCCCCATTCCATCCGCTTTCCCGGGAATTTCGGAAAGAGGTGCGAAAAACATTTAAACTCAATCTGAACTCTGTTCTTGCTTTTCCTCCCAAAACATGATTGAATCATAACCGGCAGGTGAAGCAGTCGGGAGCCAGTCTCCCAGATTGATAAGCCTGCTTTTTCAATGCTTAGAAAATACTCGGGCTGACAACTGCCTTCAAGCTTATCATCATAAAATCATCTCCGGCCATGATCCTTGTATTTCGTGGTGTCTGAGTTCTTTTGCCGAATAAAATAAGAAGGATAAACAATAGTGTTGCCGGGCCGGCAGCGGAGTATACCATTCCTGCTACATCGAGGATATTCAGAGGCCTGTTTCCGTGTCGATGCAGCAATTCTCTCGGAAGCAGGCTTCTGAATGTCCTGAAAGGAACGCACATATGAACGGTTTCGACTGCCGGATCATGGCTTTCAGGTCTTTTGACGAATGCCCGCACTGCCACGGAAGCCGCATCAAGAGGAACGGATGGGAGCACGGACACCAGAGGCGGTACTGCCTAAACTGCCATAAGCCGTTCTCCTCAAGGGGCGGCGAAGATTGAGTGAACTCGAAGGACCCTCAGGCACATGGGATGCTCAACATGGTGAACAGGGTCTGCTGTCAGATTCAGATCGTCCATCTCAGGGTCCATCCGCAGAACATCCAGAAATACCTGGACGAATATGCGATGAAGGCAGATATCTATGACGAAAGTCATGCCCGGAATACATGCGCAATATCGACAGATCGATATTCCTTTCCGGGAAAGCCTTCAAGAGACGGGACGTTTCGGGAAACCAGCAGCAGTAATTTTTATCCTTCTCAATTTTTATCTATGTTTTTCATTTTCTGTTTCCCTCTCTTTCTGTTTTCGGGCAAAGAAAAAACAGTAAATCATTTTTTGATTTGCTGTTTTTTGTTAGTTTTTATTAAATTGCTAGTCATGCAAACTATAGCTTATTTTAGTCTTTACTAAAAACAAGAATCTTCTGTGTGATTTTTCTCGCAATCGGGAGCCAGTCGATTAGCTTTAATGCAGGCGTGAGAACACGCATGCCACGCAGGATGTTGTCATCTTTAATCTTATGAAACCCCTGAGCAATGTTCTTTATATCATCAAAGCTGTCTGCACCGAAAACGAATCTGGCTCCGGTTTTCTGAATGGATTTTTCAACCCTTTCTCGTTTTACCCACATCTTTGCAATGCATTCCATTATAACCGTAACAGCGTCAAAGTTTTTACGAATGACAGAGAGTATCTTGGCATTCGCTTCAGCAGTAAGATACATGGATAGTCCTTCAATAATAAAAAGTACATTATTTCTGTTTTTAACTTCTTTGAACCAATTTGGATCCAAAGCAGATGCACTGATAGATGAAACCCTCCCGCTTTCTAAAAAAATCTGATCTCTAAGCTTTATGACATCAGGCAAATCCAGATTGTACCAAGTGATGGTACCATTATCCACACGATAAAATCTTGTATCCAGTCCGCAAGCAATGTTTACTATTGTAGCGGTAGGATTTCGTCCAATGAAATCTTTGACCAGTTCATCAAGGACGAGTGTGCGTGCGATGACACCACTACTCATAGTGCGGTCTTTTGCCGCAGTTGAAAAGTCATAATCAATCTTATTCACAAGTTCTACTGCTTTTGCGTCATAGAACTTGTGCGTCTTCCTCTGTGAATACTCTGCACGTGCGTAAAAGCTCTGAAGCATTGTTTCCGCAGTGCCATTCAAAACAGGTTTTATTTTTTGTATTTCCATTTTCCTTAAACGTAGACACCTCCTTCAGATTTAAGTTAGCCATATCTAACATCATACTATTTTTTAGCCGTTTTTTCTATATCGGCTTTTTGCGGCGCTTGGGTTACGGTTTTAGGAATCATTAATACAGTCATTAGTATGATTGCCTGCCCAATTATAGCCGGATATAAAAACAGAAGCGTTGTCGGTTGGTTGTTCGGTGGACTGATCCTCGGATTGATCGGATTGATTATCGTTTCCTGTCTACCACATAAAGATTAGGGCCGCTATGAATATTCATTCCTCCTGTATTAGTTTACAGAGATGCCTGCCCATTAGCGGCATTGGGCTAGGCATCAAATTGCTTGCTACACCTAGGGTGTTATATAAATAGTGGTGGATTAATAATTAATAAGAAGCGATTAGATACGCTGTTAGTCTCTGATATCGTATCTATCGGCCATGACTGGTTATTGAATTATTAATCACCTGAAAGGAGACTTTTTAAATGCTTAGAAAAACATTTTTGCCACTTTTAGTGGCAGTTGCCTCACTTGGAGTTATTACAGGTTGCTCTAATAAAGGCAATGAAAACGAAGAAATATCTGTAACCGATATGGTCGGTACAACCATAACCATCAAGAAAAATCCTAAGAAGGTTGCATGCATCTCTAGAACCACCTATGACTTATTAGTTGCCTATGGTGTTGGAGATAAAATCGATGGTGCTTATAAAGGAACAATGAATAACGATTGGGTTCCTCTAATTTATCCAGAGAGCGCCAATCATTATGTATACGATTATAACAATAGTGCAGAGCTCTTCCTATCTAGAGGAGTTGATTTGGTGTTTGCCCCTGAAAAATATATGGCAGACGACCTAAATGCCCATGGAGTGCCAGCTCTTTGCGTTTCTTTATATGGAAATCCAACTTTTGATAATTATGTTAATTTCTTGTCTCAACTAGTTACAAAAGTGTGGGATGGTGATGAAATTAAGGCTAAAGCTACTGCATGGGAAAATAAGGTTACCAGAGCTATTAGTGATGTTAAAGACGAATTAGCAAAACATGAAATCACTAAAAAGAAAGTTTTCTATGTCCGTGGTGATAAAGACAAAGGTGTTGGTTATACTGATACAAAATCTTCTTTCACAGAATATGCCTATAGGCAAATGGGATTAGATTTTATTGGTGCATCATTAACAACAACCAATCCATCTAAAGAAGAAATAGTAGCACAAAACCCTGACATATTTGTTTGTGGTGGCCAATATCAAAATAAGAATATTAATGCTTTAAAAACAGAAGAACCTTACATTAATTTAGATGCTGTTAAAAACAACAAGGTCTATAACATACCAATTGGATTCACAGCTTTCGAGCAATCATCTGTCATGACTCCAATCTTCTTCTATGATCAAGCAAACAAAATTTATCCTGAGTACTTCTCCTATGACATTGGGAATATGGTTAAAACAGCCGTAAAGGACTATTTTGGGACAGATTTAACCGATAACCAGGTTTCATATATGCTCGCCGGTTTAAGTTCTGAAGGAGGCTCATTATATTAATGAATGAGAAAGTCTTAAAAAGAAGGACTTGGATATCATTCGGAATATCGATAGCAGTTTTTGCGGTAGTTTTCGTTTTAGCATTAATGCTAGGAAGATATAGAATCGCCGTTGGTGATTTCTTTAAAGCCGTGTTTACTGATGACAGTGCGTTTGATACTCAAAGAAGCATTATTGTAAATCTCAGATTTCCGAGAACAATAATGGCCGCTTTTGTTGGAGTTGGACTATCTCTTTCAGGTTTGTTATACCAAGAAACATTTAGAAATAAGTTGGTTTCTCCGGGTTTATTAGGTGTTAGCACCGGAGCGTCTGTTGGTGCAGCTTTTGTAATTGTTCTCGGATTATCATCAGCTTTTATAAGCGTATTTGCTTTCTTGGTAGGTTTGTTAACGGTTTTCATTACTGTGATGATTTCTAAGCTCTTTAGAAATGGATCATCAACAATCTTGCTATTATCAGGAATTATTGTTGGCGGGTTTATGTCTGCAATTTTATCTTTGATAAAATATTTTTCAGGAGATATTACAACCCTTGCTAGTATTACTTATTGGTTAATGGGCTCTTTTGAAAGTGCGGATATGAAACGCAATTACATACTTATGGGTGTGGTAGTTGTGTGCGTTGTAACTTTACTACTTATTTCGCATCCAATTAACTTAGTTAATCAAGGAAAAGCGGAAGCTCAAACAAAAGGAATCAACTACAATTTCTATCGCGGATTAATTATTGTTTTAGCGACAATTCTTACAGCAATATCAGTTTGTTTCTGTGGAACTATTTCATGGGTTGGATTAGTTATTCCACATATCGTTAGATTGTTAGCTGGAAGAGATGCAAAAAGAACAATTCCGCTCTGTATCACCTTTGGTGGAACGTTCATGGTGGTTGTTGATGTGCTTTCCAGAACATTTACTGATTCAGAGATTCCATTAAGCGCAGTAACTGGTCTTTTAGGAACGGTTATATTCGTAGTGATTCTAATCATCAAAAGGAGGAAGTTAAATGAACATAAAGACATCTAATTTATCCTTTAAGTACGATAAGAAAGCTAATAGACCTGTTCTTGATAACATAAATCTTGAGATTAAAGAGGGAACGGTAAATGTTTTATTAGGCCTTAATGGTTGCGGAAAAACAACATTAATAAAATTACTTGCTGGTTTAGAGAAGCCTTTAGAGGGTTCTATAGAATACAATAATCAAAACCTCCAAGAAATAAGGATTAGAGAAAGAGCCAAGATCTTCTCTTATGTTCCTCAACAGGCAAATGTAACTAACGATGTTCCTGTTAGACAATATCTTTCCTACGGAACAACAAACACTTTGGCTTTTTATGAACATCCGGGAAAAGAGGAAATGAATCTTGTTGAAGCAACCGCAAAAAGATTACACATTACACATCTTCTAGATAAGAATCTTGGTGAAATTAGTGGTGGTGAGCTTCAAACAGTTTTAATTGCCTGCGCTTTAATTCAAAGAACACCAATTATGCTATTAGATGAACCAACATCTGCTTTAGATATGAAAAATCAAAATCTAGTTCTTTCAATTCTTAAGGAAATTGCTAAAGAGGGGAAAACGATCATTCTTTCATCACACAATCCTAACCACGCGTTATTCCTAGATGCTAATGTTATCTTGATTCATGATGGTGTTGTTAAAGAAGAAGGACATGCAAAAGATTTAATTAAGGTTGAAAAACTAAAACCAATTTATGGAGATCAAGTTTGTGTTTCTAACGAATTGGGATATGAAGAAATATCATTCAAATAACTGCTAAATTCTATGTCAGGTAAGATAGGTTACCGGGTTTAGAACGCAAAAACAAACGGAGTCTTGAAATATAGGCTCTTTTTATTGGTTTGAGTTTAAACCTCGTGTTCGTCCAGATTTTTCATGGGGTTTTTATGTCTCCAATTGTCGATGAATGAATACATTTCAAAGTCCAATTGCCGATACACGAATATGTTTTATTAAAAAAGAGGGTATTGTCTGTCCCTATTTGAATGTAGTTTGCTATTTTGTAATCTAATTATCGATGTTTATTAGCAAGGCGATATTCTTTAGGAGTTATCCCGAAAGCATGTTTAAAACTGTTTTGAAAATACGATTGACTAGAATATCCAAGTGATAAAGAAATATCCATAAGAGATTTGTCACTATATTTAAGAAGAAGTTTGGCTTCTTTTAATTTTTGACTACTGATGTAGTTTCCTAAAGTTTCGCCAACCTCATTTTTAAATTTGGTTAATAATGTTGTTCTAGAAACTCCAATATAACTGACGACATCCATCGCTTCTTTAATAATAGAGATATTCTTTTTTATATATCCTATCGCGAGGCTAATTTCTTTAGAATAATTTAGTAGGTGTTTTGACTCATGGACTCTTTTTGTAAAATCAAATAAGGCGTTATATTGTAAATTCATGACTTGTCCAACTTCGGTGCATCTTTCGCATTCAACGGAATATAAATCGATTAAATCGTATGATTCTTCAATGTTTAATCCCCCTTCAATAGCTGCCGTTTTACCGACAAGCGCCACCAAGCCAAGAAAGATGTTTTTTGCTTGTCTCAGTTGGCTATCCCCAACTGTTCCTTCGTTATATTTGAAGCCTTTTAGCGCCTGTTCAAATAAAAGATTTAGCCTTTCAGCGTCTCCTTCTTTTATACAAGAGAGTAGCTGCTTTTCGAAATAATATGTGCCGTGCTCTTTGTTACTACTATCTACTTTATATATCGATTCGTTTTTCTTAATATCTTCATTTATTGAATTATTGAATCCACCAACTTCAAAAGGATTGATCTTTATGTTATTTATAGACAATTCCAATAGACATATGAGATTAATAAATTGGTTATACGTGCATGTTTCGATAGTGGACATTAGATAAGAAAATTCTTCTAGTGTTTTATTTTTGATGTTTAGCGATTTTGCGTATTTAGTTACTTCATCGCTCTTCATTCTTCTTTCAAAAATTGGTCCGACAATTAGATAGTAGGAAGTATTATAGATTTTAATTATTACAAACATCCCGATATTTTTTGTAAAAATGATATGAGGATATTTATCAAAATTTATAGTGTCTATTTCGTTTTTAATAATAAGATTTAAATCTCGAAAAGATGAAAAAGAATCAATCGTATTATTCTCTTCATCAAAAATAGTGATAGGAAAATAGTGAGAAGCATAGAAAACTTCACAATATGCTTTTAAGGTTTCAATATCTTCCATATGAACAAATTTACAATAAATTGAATTAAATTACAATATATTGTGAAACAAAAATGCCAAGATATAATTGGGAAAAGTTAATATGGAAATATATTTAACCAAAGATTGGCTTTTGTTATCAAAAAATAGCAATCCCATTCACGTTAATCTTCCTTATGATGCGATGATTCATGAAAAAAGATTCCAGCAATGCGTAAGTGGAGAAGAATCGGCTTTTTTTCCTGGTGGAAAATATATTTATAAAAAAGAATTCGAAATAAAAAAAGAAGATAACCATTATTTTGCGTTGAGGTTCGAGGGAGTTTATAGAAATGCAGTTGTAAAATTAAATGGTCATCAAGTTTACGAAAATAAATATGGGTTTTCAGAGTTCGTCATTGATATATCTAATCAAATTCAAGATAAAAACATTTTAAAAGTAATCGTCGATAATTCTTTAACACCGAATGCCAGATTTTATACAGGAAGTGGAATATATCGACCTGTCATTTTAATCGTTAAAAAAGAGAAACAAATAGATGAAGTTAGAGTCTCGACTTTGGATTATGAAAAGGGATTGATAAATGTCAAAATAAAATCAAAAGAAGAAGGATTTGTTACTGTTTTTGATAATGATAATCAGATAGTTTATGAAGGAAAACCAGGAAATATCATTATTTCTAATCCTCATCTTTGGAGCGAATTTAATCCTTATTTATATAAAGCTGTGATATCCACCTCACTAGATAAAGAAGAAGTTTGTTTTGGTATTAAAACTGCTCAATATGTCTCTCACAAAGGCTTACTTATCAATGGAAAAGAAACCAAATTAAGAGGGGCGTGTTTGCATTCTGATAACGGAATATTGGGTGCTGCATCTTATAAAGATTATGAATACGAAAAAGTGAGAAAACTAAAAGAAGCTGGGTTTAATGCGATCAGAAGTGCACATAACCCATGCTCTAGATTTATTTTAGAAGCTTGTGACTATTATGGAGTTTATTTGATTGATGAATTATATGATGGTTGGTATGTTCCAAAAAATTATCATGATCACGCAAGAGATTTCTCAAAAGAAGAATACCAAAAAGATATTAGAAGCATGATTAATAAAGATTACAATCACCCATCAGTTATTTTATATTCTTTAGGCAATGAAGTTAGTGAAGTTGCTCATCAAAAAGGGTTAGATGTTTTATCTGAAATGGTTAAATACTGTCACAAACTTGATGGGACAAGAAAAATAACATGCGGTATTAATTTATTAATTTGTGTCTATGAGCAAATGGGTATAGGAATTTATAAGGATAATAAGCATTATCAACCAATACCTTTAGAAGATAAAAAGAATAGAAAAACCAAAAAAAGTGGTTCCACATTCTTTAATTATTGGACCCAGAAATTAGGGAAAATAATATTCTTGGTCTCAAAAGGAAGAAGGGCGGAAAAAATAGCGAAAGATATTGCGGAACGACTAGACATAATCGGACTAAACTATGGTTCCGCTAGGTATGATATTGATTATAAAAAATATCCAGATAGATTGATGATTGGCACCGAAACATTCATAAGCGAAGCCCCTTATAATTACAAAATGATGGGCAAAATCCCAAATCTAATCGGAGATTTTGTATGGGTCGGTTTTGATTATTTAGGTGAAGCAGGATTTGGAGACTGGACATATTATTCTTATGGAGGGCTTCCTCTTACTTATGGTTCTGGTGTCTTTGATATATTGGGAAATAAAACAACCCAGCTATCATATTTACAAGTTGTATGGGGAATAAAAAAAGAACCAGTAATTGCTCTAAGACCAGTTAATCATCGTCACGAAACCCCAAAAGTGTCAGCGTGGAAATTTACTAACGCGATTGAAAATTATAATTTTCATGGCTATGAAGGAAAGAAAATGGTTGCCGAAGTTTATTCAAACGCTTTATTTATCAAACTTTTACAAAATAATAAGTTGATAGGAATAAAGAAAGTCAAAAATAACGTTGCTTATTTTAAAGGAAAATATCATTCAGGTTTCTTAAAAGCGGTTGCGTTAGATGAGAATAAAAAAGAAATTAACAGTTCTGTATTGTCTTCGCAAGATAATAATCCACACATCTATATTGATATTTCCAAAAATGTAATATCCACTAAAAACGGAGAAATCATTTTTGGTTCTATTGAGATTAGAAATGATGCCGATCAATTATTGCCGTGTTACGAAGAAAAAATATCAATTTCTTTAAGCGATAATTTATCTCTATTAGCTTTTGGTAGCGCTTTATCTAATAATAAAGAAGATTACCATAGTCATATTCATCACGCTTATCGCGGGGCAATTGGATTTGTCATTGCCGCTAAAGAAAAAGGTGAGGGAATTATTATTGTTAAAGGAAAAGATTTAAAGGATGTCGAAATAAAAATCACTATTAAGGAGGAAATGTGATATGAAAGGTTTTCCAAAGGAATTTTTATGGGGTGTTTCAACTGCGGCTGCTCAAATTGAAGGAGCGTATTTAGAGGACGGTAAAACTGCAAGTATTTGGGATGTTGCAGACCCCAAAAGAATTCAAAATGGAGATAATTGTCATAATGCATGTGATCATTATCACCGTTATAAAGAAGATGTTGCCATCATGAAAAAAATCGGTGTCAAATCATACCGCTTCTCTATTTCTTGGCCACGCATCATTCCCGAAGAAGGAAAAGTCAACGAAAAAGGAATTGCTTTTTATAGCAATTTAGTGGATGAACTTTTGAAGGCTGAAATTGAACCAATTATCACTTTGTATCACTGGGATTTACCAGCATGGATTCAAAATAAATATAAAGGGTGGCTAAGTAATAAAATTGTTCCTTTGTTTGAAGAATATACAAAAGTTGTAATAGAAGCCCTTTCTGATCGAGTGACCTACTGGTTAACATTTAATGAACCACAATGTTTCTTAATGAACGCACATTTAACTTGTTTGCATGCTCCATATAATCGTGTTGTTTTTTGCTTTAACCGCTTATTAAGAAATTTTATGATAGCGAACAAGGCAGCGGTGGACACAATTAGAAAATATGCAAAAAAGACACCAAAGATTGGTCTATCTTGGGGGGCTGGAGCTTATACTCCAGAAGATGAAAATGATCCAAAAAGCATTGAAGAAGCCCGCTATAAATCTTTTGAAAAAGGTTGTGGCTTAATGAACAATAAGCTATATTTTGACCCTGTTATTTTGGGAAAAGGAGTATCTGGCTATCTTATTTATCACATCAGTAATAAGTTTGCAAAAACCATCCAAACCGAATTTGATTTTTTAGCGTTCAACAATTATTCTGCAATGAATTATTCCTTATGGGGAAATGGAAAAGTTGATTTATCTAAATATCGTAAAACAGTGATGGATTGGGTCATTGATGGAAGAACCCTTTACTGGACTTCTAGATTCTTATACGAAAGGTATAATTTACCGATTTTAATCACAGAAAATGGTATGGCAGCATATGACGAAGTTGTTAACGGAGAAGTAAATGACGATGAACGCATTGCATTTATGGACGAATACATTACACAAGTCAAAAGAGCTATTAATGATGGAGTGCCAATTTTTGGTTATCATTACTGGTCTTTGCTAGATAATTTTGAATGGGAAAGAGGATATAAACCAAGATTTGGTTTGGTCCACGTTAACTACCAAACATATAAAAGAACAATAAAAAAATCTGCTTATCACTATAGTGAAATCATAAAAACCAATGGAGGGAATTTATAATATGGAACAGGCAAAAAAGAAAAGAAGTTTTTTTGATTTACCATTTTTTAGTAGCAGAGTACACACGAGAACCGTTTCTAAAAAAGAAAAGATTCTTGGGCATTTAATTGGTCCTCTAGGTTTGATTTTTGTTGTTAATACAATCGCCGCTTTGGTGGAGAAATTTTTTACTCAACAAACTGGTTTGATTTATGGTGTTAGTAATATTAACGCGGTCAAAAACATGGGTAATGTTTATGAAATAATCATGATGGTTGTAAAACTGGTGTCCGTTGCTTCTGGACTACTTATTTCCTTCATTATTTCTAAAAGCAAATCTAAATATGGAAGATTTCGTCCTTTATATTTAATTTTCAGTTTTGTTTCTCTAGCCTGTGGTTTCTTAATTTTCTTATTCCCAGGTTCCGCTTTAGGAAGCAATTACTGGTATTATTTCTTTACGATATTTATCACTTATCATGTACTGACTGTTACTTATTTCAATATATTTAGAGAAAACATTGTTTCTGTTTCAACGAGATCTCCTAAGGAGAAGTATCAACTTAATTTCATCAGAAAAGTTAGTTGGACTATCATCTCTGGAATTATTATTGGCTTATTGGTGAATAATGTTGTTTTACCTTTCTGGTTGGAAAAAGATATCAATGGATACGCAATTTTGATGGTAGCGTTATCCGCTATTTCAATTCCTCTCATTTTCATGGAGTTTTATTATACGAAAGAAAGAATTATTGAAGATGATACAAAAACCGAAGGAGAAGAAGTTAATGAAGTTCCTTTGAAAATACAGTTAAAAGCTCTCTTCACCAATAAATATTTCATCATTATTACTTTAATTGTCACAATGATAGGGATATGCGATAACTTTAAAGGCGGTAATGTTCAATATTTCTATATCAAATTCTTGTTGGATGGGGAAAACAAGCCGATGATGTATACATTATACATGATTGCTGCTGGTTCTCCGGTTGGTATTGGCGCTATCGCGATATATCCTTTAGCCAAGAAATTTGGTATTAAAAACGTTACCATTGTTGGTTATATTTGTGTTTTAGTAGGTTCTGTATTTGGATGGATTTTCCCATCTAATGAATATGTGGCGATTGGTGCTGGATTCCTACGTAATCTAGGTATGATACCAAATTCATATGTTTTTATCACGTTGTTATATTATGCTTATGATAGTATTGAAGCGAAAACAGGATATCGTTTAGAAGGTTTAATTGGAACTGGTATTGTGTTTGCGATACAAAGTATTATTTACGCTCCATTTGCCGGTGGCTATGAATCTGGTTTATTGCAACGTGGATTTGTTGATGCAGAAGGTGTTACTCCATCAAGCGATGTTATTAATTTCATTGTCATGAGTTTCTATATGTTTGACGTCATCTTGGCGGTTCTTGCTATTGTCACCCTCCCATTTGTGGATGTGGAAAAGAAAATGACCGCGATAAATGAACAAATCATCGCACGCAAAAAAGAAAAATGCTTATTAGAAGGTAAAGAATGGGTTGATCCTGAAGTTCTTGCAAAGCAAGAAGAAGAAAAGTATGAACGAGAAAGAGAAGAAAACCGTATTCTCGATTTAAAAGATTACTGTGCAAAAAAAGGACTGGATTTTGAAACCGAAAATCAGAAATATTTAGCTAAGGAAGCCGAAAAACAAAGAAAAGTAGAAGAAAAAGCTGCTAAAAAATTAGCAAAGAAAAAGAAATAACTATCTAGAGGTGATTATCATGAGAATCAACATTGATATTGATGCTTCAAAAAGAAAAACCGATTATTCTTGGCAAGAAGGATTAGGGGCTGATCACGCCCATCAATTTCATCGTAGTGATATGGTTGAACAACTTAAATTTGCTCACGATGAATTAGGAATTAAATCGCTTAGATTCCACGGCATATTTGATGATGATATGTGGACCATTAGTGATTTATGTACATTTTCACCAATGCCGGGAGGCCACAAAGTTCGCGATTGGAACTTTAGACAATGCGGACATGTTTACGATAATCTACTTTCTTGTGGTGTTAAACCATTTGTAGAACTATCTTTTATGCCTACACAGCTCGCAAAAAAGAAGACGTTTGGTTTACATTACAAAAATTGTACTTCAAAACCAAAATCATATGAGAAATGGAGTGATTATATTAAATCCTTCATTACATATTTACTTGATAGATACGGCAAAGAAGAAGTTGAATCTTGGAAGTTTGAAGTATGGAATGAACCAGACTTAAAAGGATTTTTCCATGATAAACAAAAGGATTATTTTAAACTTTATGAAGTTACCGCTAGAGCAACAAAAAGCGTTGATGAAAAACTGAAAGTCGGCGGACCATCTACAAGCGCATGTAAATGGATTGATGAATTCATTAATTATTGTCGTAAAAATAATGTGCCTTTAGATTTTATTTCTACACATCATTATCCAGGTGATGCGTTTGGTAATCTGATTACACCTGCAAATTATATCGGTATTTTTAAAACAATGAAAAATGCAGTAAAAAATAGAAGTGATTTAACAGAAACTTTAGGAAAAATGTTCTTTTATCCCGATAAAGCTGCAAGAGTGACAAAGGATGCTTTAACTAAAATGGATGATGAACTAGTAGATAAAGTTAATGGATTACCAGTTTATATTTCAGAATGGAATTCGATGGCGATATTTGCCGCGCCTATCCATGATGAGAAATATTCCGCGGCTTTTGTTATTAAAACCATTCTTGATTTAGATAACAAAATTGATGGCTATATGTTTTGGTGCTTATCTGACTTATTCGAAGAACAAATTCAACTTAATAAACCATTTGTCGGTGGGTTTGGTATTTTGACTAATGATGGAATTGCTAAGCCAAACTTCTGGGCTTTTAAAATGTTATCTAAACTATATGAAGAAAGATTAGATATTGGGTTTAGAGATTTTAAAGAAGTGGAATACGGTGTCTTTAAAAAAGACAAATCACTACAAATTCTTCTCACTCCTCAAAGTAATGACCCGAGACTTGATGATAATCATGAAATCGAAATAACTATCAACGCAAAAATCAAAAAAGCGGTTATCGAAAGAATTGATGATAAACATTGTAATCCAAAACTAGAATGGATCAATCTAGGAAAACCAGATAATTTAAGCAAAGAACAAGTGCTACGAATCAAAGAGAAAACTAGATTGAGATCTGAAGTATTTAACGAATATAGAAATGATAAAGCATCTTCTACTATTAATCTAAAGATGCACACCAATGATGTGGCTTTGTTAACAGTGGAGGTAGAATAAAATGGCTAATCCTATTTTTCCTTTAAATGAATATATTCCTGATGGTGAGCCACATGTTTTCGGTGACCGAGTTTATTTATATGGAAGCCACGATAAAGCTAATAGTGATAGATTTTGCGTGCAAGATTATGTAGTGTGGTCCGCTCCTATTAATGATTTAAATAATTGGGAATGTCATGGTGTTTCTTATAGAAAAGATCAAGATCCTCGTTCTAAAAACGGCAAGCCAGTTGATTATTACGCTCCTGATTGCGTGAGAGGAAATGACGGAAAATATTATTTATATTATTTTGCTAGCGGCCCTAATTGTACTCCTTTTGGACCCATTTCGGTGGCGATTAGTGATAAGCCAGAAGGACCTTTTGAATATTTAGGAGATGTCAAATATAAATCCGGAGAACCCGTTTTAGATTTCTTGACTAATGATCCGACAGTCATCAATGATAACGGACATATCTATTTATATTATGGCTGGGGGTTAGGAATAGATTTTCGTAACAAATTATTAAAGCCTTTATATAACTATGTTTTGTCAAAAATATGTCATCGTTCTCTAAAAACTATCAAAGAGACTAATCCGAGTATTCTTTCGTGTGCTTTTTGCGAATTAGAAGATGATATGTTAACGGTTAAAGATAAGCCTAAGGCGGTTTTGGACAGTAAAACTACCGCTCCTAAAAATAGCGAATTATATAAACACCCATTTTATGAGGCACCTTCGATTAGAAAGATTAACGGTTTGTACTATTTAGTTTATTCATCTAGTGAAAATAATGAATTAGCGTACGCCACTAGCAAATATCCTGATAGAGATTTTTCTTATCGTGGAGTGATTGTCTCTAATAGTGATTTGGGTTATAAAGGCAATAAGATTAGAAAGAATAATTCCGGCACTATTCATGGTGGTATCGAAAATATTAATGGGCAATATTATATCTTCTATCATCGATGTACGAATAATACAGATTTTTCTCGTCAAGCGTGTATGGAACCAATCGAAATAAGAGAAGATGGAACTATTGATCAAGTAGAAATGACTAGCCAAGGTAGCAATCCATTACCTATTAAAGGTAAGGGACTATTTTCAGCATCAATCTGCTGTAATTTAATCACTAAAAAAAGAATCAAATTAGGGATAGGAAAACAACAAAATAAACCGCGAATCACCGAAGAAAACGGTAAGCTTATCTTAAAAGACTTAACTAAAGAAACAAAAATTGTTTATAAATATTTTGATTTATCCAACACAAAAAGCATCAAAATCAATTATAAAGGCACCGGAATTATTTCGGTGAATGATAAAGCTCTTGATAAGGAAGGTAGAGCCCCTTTATATGGAGATAAAAAGATGGTAATTGAAATAAAAATTATTTCAGGAAAAGTGGATATTTATTCATTAGAATTAGAGTGATTATGTGGTGGATTATTGTTGTCATTTTATTATTTTTAGTTTTATGTATCGTTGCTTTTATTATTATTTTGAATCAAGGAATAATCCCTTTCGTTCATCTTAATAAAGCACCAAGGAAAAACCAGATTCGTGTTGCTTGTGTTGGTGATAGTATCACCTATGGCTATGGTGTTAAAAGATGGACTAGAAACAATTACCCACATAAATTAGGAATACTGCTTGGTAGTGAATATTGCGTCCATAATTATGGTAGATGTGGTGCAACAGCTTCTTACTTAGGTGATTTGCCTTATGAAAAAACAAACGAATATAAAAAAAGCCTATCTTTTAATCCTGACGTTGTGATTATGATGCTTGGAACAAACGACAGTAAATCCCATAATTATAAAAGCAAAAAAGAATATATGGATGATTGTTTGAGAATATTGAGTTCTTATAAAGAGAATAATAAGGAAATAAAAGCATTTATAATGACTCCGCCCCCTGCTTTTGAATATGAAAACGGACTTGCTAAATTTGAAATTAATCCAAAATTAGTAGAAGAGATGCGTCAAGAATTATTAGCAAATAAAGATTTAATGATTATCGATTTATACAAAGATTTAGAAGGGCAAAAAGAATTGTTTTGGGATGGAGTCCATCCAAATAAAGAAGGATCAAACATAATTGCAAATGTAGTTTATAAATATTTAATTGAGAACAATGCACTGTGACAAGAATAATTGTAAATTGTCTATAGGAGGTATAAAACATGGAGCATTTAAAAGATTTTAAGAAAGTAAAATTCGAAGGAAAGGATTCTAAAAACCCTTTGTCTTTTAAGTTTTATGATTCAGAGAAGATTATTTTAGGTAAGAAGATGAAAGAATATCTTCCGTTTGCGATGAGTTGGTGGCATACACTTGGGGCAAATGGAGTGGATATGTTTGGAAGAGGCACCATTGATAAGTCTTTTGGTGAGGTTCCTGCTACCATGGAACACGCAAAAGCGAAAGTCGATTTTGGCTTTGAGTTCATGTCTAAACTTGGCATTGAATATTTCTGTTTCCATGATGCCGATTTAGTGCTAGAAAGTGATGATATCAACATCACTAATCAAAGATTAGATGAAATTAGTGATTATATCTTAGTGAAGATGAAAGAAACTGGTATCAAATGCTTATGGGGTACTGCGAATATGTTCTCCAACCCAAGATTTATGAATGGTGCGGGTTCCACTAATAGTGTGGATGTATACGCTTTTGCGGCTGCTCAAATTAAAAAAGCTTTAGATATCACTGTTAAACTAGGAGGCAAAGGTTATGTTTTCTGGGGTGGTAGAGAAGGATATGAAACTCTTTTAAATACCGATGTGAAATTTGAACTAGATAATATTGCTAGACTGATGAAGATGGCGGTAACCTATGGCCGAAAGATCGGTTTTAAAGGCGATTTCTATATCGAACCAAAGCCAAAAGAACCAATGAAACATCAATATGACTATGACACAGCGACAGCAATTGGCTTCTTAAGACAATATGGATTAGATAAAGATTTCAAACTCAATATAGAAGCTAACCACGCTACTTTAGCAGGCCATACTTTTGAACACGAATTAAGAATTAGCGCAATTAACGGTATGCTTGGAAGCATCGACGCTAATGAAGGAGACCCAAATTTAGGTTGGGATGTTGATAGGTTCCCTGTCGATGTTTATAGTGCAACCTATGCGATGCTCGAAGTTATTAAAGCGGGTGGTCTCACTGGTGGTTTTAACTTTGATGCGAAGAATAGAAGACCATCTAACACCATTGAAGATATGCTACAAGCTTATATCTTAGGCATGGATACCTTTGCATTAGGTTTAATTAAAGCAGCAGAGATTATTGAAGATGGTAGGATTGACGCTTTTATCAAAGATAAATACTCTTCATTTAACTCAGAATTAGGTCAAAAGATTTTGAATAATATCACTTCGTTAGAAGAACTTGCTGAGCATGCTTATAAATTAAAAGATGCAAATGATCCGGGCAGTGGAAGACAAGAATATTTAGAAAGCGTTGTTAACCAAATCTTATTTAAATAATTATGAAAACTTATATCGGTGTTGATTTAGGAACTAGTTCAATAAAACTTACTTTGATAGATTCTTTAGGGAATATCCTTAATGAAGTGTCTAAAGATTATCCTTTATATCAAAAAGGCCTATATTCAGAACAGAACCCAGAGGATTGGTGGGAAGCTTTTACATTTTGCTTTGATAAATTGCTAGAACATCAAGATCGCGACTGTTTAGAAGGATTATCGTTTTCGGGACAAATGCACGGACTTGTATTATTAGATAAAAACGACAGAATCATTAGATCGTGCATCTTATGGAATGATGGTAGAAGTGAAGAAGAAACTAGATATTTAAACGAGGTAGTTGGGAAAGACAAATTAAGCGAGTGGACCGGTAATATCGCATACGCGGGATTTACCGCACCTAAATTATTATGGGTCAAAAATCACGAAAAAGAATTATTTCAAAATATCGATAAAATCATGCTGCCAAAAGACTATATCGCTTATAGGCTAACAGGTGTTTTTGCTACCGATTATTCCGATGCCTCTGGAACGCTATATCTCGATGTAAAAAATAAGAAATGGAGCGAAAATATGCTACAAATCCTCGGTATTTCAGAAGTTAATTTACCAAAGCTATTCGAAAGTACAGATGTAATTGGACAAGCTAAAGAAGAATTTGCTTATAAGCATAAAGTCCCAGAATTTAAAGCGGTTATTGGTGCTGGTGATAACGCTGCAAGTGCAATAGGAATGGGAATTGTTAATGAAGGGGAGGTCAACATTTCCTTGGGAACAAGTGGCACTATATTTATTCCTACAAATAATTACATCTTGCCAAAAGAGAATACCTTACATTCATTTGTTAACACCACAGGGAAATATCATTTAATGGGTTGTATTTTAAGCGCGGCATCAACAAGAAAATGGTGGTTAGAAAATGTCTTAGTGGATGCTGATTATATACAAGATGAAACTGATATTAGAAATTCTCAAAATGATGATTTATATTTCCTACCATATTTATCTGGTGAAAGAAGTCCGCACAATGATGTAAATGCTAAAGGAGCATTTATTGGCTTAACTCATAACACTTTCAAAGGTGATATGTCTAAAGCTATTTTAGAAGGCGTTGCCTTCGCTTTAAGAGACTGTTTAGAAATTGCCATAAATAATGGTTGTAAGTTTAATAAAGCAACGATTTGTGGCGGTGGTTCAAAGAGTGAAATATGGAATCAGATTATGTCCAATGTTTTGAATCTCCCTATTTATAAGAGCGAAGGAAGTGGATCGTTTGGCGCTGCTTTACTAGCATTGCATGGTATTAATAGTATCAATTTAGAAAATAGTGAGATAATAAATAAACTTAAGCCTGCAAAAGTATATTTACCAGAAATAGATAAAGTAGAATTTTATAATAGCAAATACAAAGTATTTACAAAGTTATATCCCTCATTAAAAGCTTGTTTTTAAAAAGAGGATAATTTTAGAATTTAAACCTCGTGTCCGTCCAGATTTTTCACGGGGTTTTTATGTGTCCAGTTACAAATCAACTAATGATATGTTGATTTAGTCAAATATAGCGAAAAACGCTTAAAAGTAAGAAAAAACACGCACTTTTTCGTACGTGTCTCGACAATCGATGATGCCGGGAGACAGCGGATTTAAACTCAGCATACATTTCTCAAATATATGACAAAAAACCTCACAAATGTCCGACAAAAAAACTCACAAATGTAAAATATAAATTGAGAATTTAATTAATTTCTATTAGAATATGCTTAGGAAATACACTCATGGAAACTAAAATATACAAAAAAAGAATCATAGACGATCAACTTCAACTTAAATTAGATTCTTTTGGTGCGGCTTTAATAGTTGGACCTAAAAGTTGTGGTAAAACTACAAGTGCTAAACAAAAGGCTAAAAGTATTATTGAATTTCAGGATGAAGACTTACGTGATGGATATCTTGCTACTGCTAATACAATGCCATCGAAATTGTTAATTGGTGAAAATCCAAGATTGTTTGACGAATAGCAAGATGCGCCAAAGATTTGGGGTGCTATTAGAAAAAGCGTTGATGATAGAAACGAGAATGGTCTTTACATTTTGACTGGCTCTTCATCTATCGATATTGAAACACCTCACACAGGGACAGCTCGCATATCCACTTTGAGAATGTACCCCATGTCCTTATATGAAAGCGGTGAATCAACAGGAGAGGTGTCTTTAATTGACTTATTTAATGGAAAAAGCTTCGAATTTGTTGAATCCAAATTAACAATGGATGAATTGATATTTGCTATTTGTAGAGGCGGATGGCCAAGAAGTTTGTTTAACAAAACACCAGAGTCCAAATTAGAAGTGGCAAAAGATATATTCGTTCAAACTTGTAATAAAGATATAAGTTCTATTGATGGTGTTAAACGTAACAAGAAATGGGCTGAAATAATACTAAAATCTTATGCGAGAAATATTTGCACCCTTGCAGAAACAAAAACAATATTTGCGGATGCCACATCTACTACAGGAATGACAAAATCGACATTTTATGAATACATTAATGCTTTGAATAAATTATACATAATTGAAGATTTGCCCGCTTGGTGTCCTTCTATAAGGAGCAGGGAATTAATAAGAGCAAGTGCAAAAAGAAATCTGGTTGATCCATCGATTGCCGTCGCGGCATTAGGCGTTGGCCCTGATTTCTTTAATACTGATTTCAAAACTCTTGGTTTCTTGTTCGAATCGTTGTGTATAAGAGATTTAAAGGTTTATTCTTCAAAGATGAGAGGGGAACTATCTTATTATCATGATAGGTATGGCTTGGAGGCTGATGGTGTTTTACATTTGCAAGATGGTAGATATGCATTGATTGAATTTAAATTAGGGCAACAAGAAATTGAAGAAGCCGCAGAACACTTTTGCAAAATAGAAGAGTTGATTAAAAAGTATAATGAATCGGAAGACCAAGTTCCTTTAAAGCTTCCTGATTTAAAAATAGTTATTACGGCCACACAATACGGTTATAAACGTCAAGAAGATGGAGTATATGTAATTCCAATTGGATGCCTAAAAGACTAATTTCAAACTGGGTACGTGGGTTTAACCCTCGTGTCTGTCCAGTTTTCTAAGAGGCATGAGTCAAGAATAAATAAGCCAAAATTTAGCGGCAAAATTATGTATAGTCAAGAGAATGAAGCACGTTTTTCTTCTTATTATATACACAGTATATAAGATAAAAAAGACACATACGATTTGTACGTGTCTTGACAATCGAGGATGGCGGAGCAGGAGAGATTTGAACTCTCGCACGGTTATACGCCGTCTGACGGTTTTCAAGACCGTTCTCTTCAGCCGCTTGAGTACTGCTCCGGGTAATAAACAAAAAACTCCTCAGCGGTGCTGGGAAGTGATTGGCTTTGAGATGGTGGGCACTACAGGGCTCGAACCTGTGACCTTCCGCACGTCAAGCGGATGCTCTCCCAGCTGAGCTAAATGCCCAAAGCACGAGTAATTATAATTAGTGGTACCCATTGTTGTCAACCACTTTCCTATTGAATTTCCAAATGATATAGTAAAAGCCTATGAAACCGAGAAAAAAAGGAATCCTCATCACCTTCATCCTCTATTACATAGCCTTGTGGATCAGCACCATTACTTTGCTTTTCCTTCACCATGAAGGCATCGCGATGCTCCTTGGCCTCCCCACCTTCTTTCTTCTTCCCATCTATCTGACCTTCAGCCAGCTGCCAGAGAGAACAGACCGCCACCGCTTTTTCCTGATCCTGTCGATCCTACTACGCTACCTCCTTATCACCCTCGCTCTCCTCATCCCGGCATTGTTGTGGTACTACCTTCCTGATATCAAAGCAAAAACCAACGCAATTTTTCTCCTTTTGCCTTTCTTTGAAGTATTTATCGTCTATAATATTGTCAATGTCGAGAACATCCTCGACGCCAAGCAGATAAAAGACAAGGAAAAGAAAAAAGAATGAACTTCGGCAACCTTCTCAATCCTCAGTACCAGAAGATGATCAGTCTCGAGTTTGTGGTTTCGATGATGACGATGCTGATCATCATCATCCTTTCCTTTGTCATCTATGTGAAACAGAAAAAATACGGACCCTTAGATAAACCGAAAGGCATCGTCAATCTCGCTGAGACCATCATCGGCTGGGCCGATGAGAAAGTCTCCGGCATCATGAACTGCCCGAGATGGTTCGGCGACTTCGCCGGCTACATCATCCCCCTCTTCCTCTTCATCTTCATCGGTTTCTTCATCGGCATGATGGGACTGCCGAACATCATCGTCCTCGGTCCGGCATCCGAAGGCTATCTCCTCAACGAAGGCAAGCTCTACACCCAGCTTCCCAACCCCTTCACCAACCTCGCCTTCACCCTCTCCATCGGCTTCATCACCGTCGTCATGATCGAAGTGACCAAGCTCAGAGCACAGAAGACTAACTACTGGAAACAGTTCATCTTCACCTTCCCACCTCTCCTTCCTCTCGCCACCAACTTCGTTCCGATGATCTCCTTAGGCATTCGTCTTTTCGGCAACTCCTTTGCCGGCTTCTGCATCATGACCCTCCTCTACAACACCCTCTACAACATCGGAAACGGATTCGGCCTCATCGCCGGTCCTCTCGTCATGCCGTTTATGCATGCTTACTTTGACGCGTTCAGCGGTCTCATACAGTCTTTGGTCTTCGTAATGATCACCATGATGGACATCGCACAGGAAGCTCCATCAGCTGAATCACAGAAAGAGATTGCCAAAGCCACCACCTTGAAAGCATCATTGTAAAGAAAGCCAAAAATCCAAAGGAGGCTCTTTTATGAATTTATTGAATCAGGTCGTCACATTGGCGGGCGGAACCATCTACGATGCCGCCGGCATGCTCTACCTCGGCGTGGGCATCATCCTCGTCGGCATGGGCTTCTCCTCACTTGCCGAAGGCTTGGTCTGCTCCTCCGCCCTCAAGGGAATGGCCAGGAACCCCGAGGTCTCCGGAACCCTAAGATCCACCATGATATTAGGCGTCTCCTTGTGCGAGACCGTCGCCATCTACGGCTTGGTCTTAGCTATCCTTCTCATCTTCGTCGTTGGTCCGAAATCCCTGGCCTGAGCCCTCAGCGATGAAGAAGAAGTTTAAGTCTTCCCTGCTGTTTGTCCTCTCCTCTTTGGTATTGACTTCCTGCAATACCGGCAGCATCACCTCCTCCGTTCAGGAGACCGTCGCCAATGCTTTGCCAAACCTCTGGATCACCTTGACCCAGCTTGGCGCCTTCTTAGTGATGGTCTTCATCTTCTTTAAGTTTGCCTTCAAGCCCATCAAGAACAAACTTCAGCAAAGAAGCGCAGCCGTCGAGAAGAATATCCACGATGCTGAAGAGGCAAAACACCAAGCTGACGATGACCGCGCCAAAGCCGCTCAGAATATCAAGGATAGCCGCGTCCAGGCTCAGCAGATCGTTGAGGATGCCTCTAAAGAGGCAAACCTCAAAGCGGAAGCTATCTTAGGAAAAGCGAACACCGATGCTAACCTCATCCGAGCGCAGGGAGAAAAAGACGCCAAGGAAAGACAGAAGCAGATCGATCGTAAAGCCCACAACGCCATCGTCACCACCGCCATCGATGCTTCAAAACAGATCCTAGGACGTGAGATCAGTCAGGAAGACAACGAGAAAGTCGTCAACGACTTCATCGAACAGATGAAGAATAAGAAGGAAAAGTGATCCTATGAACCATTCCCTTCTCAGCCATTATGCCCAGGCCTACTTTTCCCTAGGTAAAGAGAAAAACAGAATCCCCTCCTTTCATCAGGATATGGATTTCCTTTCCCAAGTCTTTCAGAACGAGCCCTCCCTTCTTCCCTTCCTCTCCTCCCCGATGGTGACCAAGGTTCAGAAAGACCAGCTGTTAGAAGAGAACATCAAACCCCATATCGACATCGCCACCTACGGATTCATCCAAGTGATGATCCAGAAGAAAGTCATCCGCTGCTTTGACGAAGTGAAACAGAACTTCGACCACCTCTATCACGAAGATCAAGGCATCCTTGAAGGAAGAATTTACACCCCCTTCACACTAGCTAAAACCACCATCAAGGAATTAGAGCGCCTCTTCTCGGAAAAATACAAGAAGAGCGTCGTATTCAGAGTCCTGATCGACAAGAAAGTCATCGGCGGCATGCGGATCTACATCGACGACACCCTCTACGATTACTCCCTCGACAGCAAGCTGAATCAGGTGCGAAACAAGTTGCTCGTTCAGGATTAGGAGGTTAACTTATGGCAGACATTGATCAGATCAGCAATCTCATCAAAAAAGAGATCAGTCAGTACGAAGATAAAATCGAGACGAGCAACGTCGGCACCGTCGTCTCCGTCGGTGATGGCATCGCCACCATCTACGGCCTCGACAAAGCCATGTACGGCGAGCTCCTCGAGTTTCCTAACCACATCTACGGCATGGTCATGAACCTCAACGAAGATTCCGTCGGCTGCGTCCTCTTAGGCAAAGACAACGCCGTCTTCGAAGGCGATCCTGTCAAGCTGACCGGAAGAGTCGTCTCCGTCCCCGTCGGCGATTCCCTCCTGGGAAGAGTCGTCAACGCCCTAGGTGAGCCGATCGATGGCTGCGGCGAGATCAAGACCGCCGATACCCGCCCTATCGAATCAAGCGCCCCAAGCATCATGGACCGCGAATCCGTCAACGAACCTTTGGAGACCGGCTTAAAAGCCATCGACTCCATGATCCCGATCGGCAAAGGCCAGAGAGAGCTCATCATCGGTGACCGTCAGACCGGCAAAACTGCGATCGCCATCGATACCATCATCAACCAGAAAGGCAAAGACGTCATCTGCGTTTACTGCGCGATCGGACAGAAGAACTCCACCATCGCTCAGATCGTTTCCAAGCTCAAAGACCACGATGCCTTCTCCTACACCGTCATCGTCAACGCCTCCGCCTCCGAATCTGCTCCGATGCTCTACGTCGCTCCCTATGCCGCTACCTCCATGGCCGAATACTGGCTCCATCAAGGCAAGGACGTCCTTGTCATCTACGATGACTTAAGCAAACATGCAGTCGCCTATCGCGCCCTTTCCCTGTTGCTCAAGCGCGCCCCAGGCAGAGAAGCCTATCCCGGAGACGTCTTCTACCTCCACTCGAGACTCTTAGAGCGCTCCTGCAAGCTAAACGAAGCCAAAGGCGGCGGTTCTTTGACCGCCCTTCCGATCGTCGAGACCCAGGCCGGAGATATCTCCGCCTACATTCCGACCAACGTCATCTCCATCACCGATGGTCAGATCTTCTTGACCACGGACCTCTTCAACCAAGGTCAGAGACCGGCGGTCGACTCCGGTCTCTCCGTCTCCCGCGTCGGTTCCTCCGCTCAGATCAAAGCCATGAAGAAAGTCGCTTCCTCCCTCAAGATCGAGCTTGCCAACTACATGGAGATGCTCGACTTCTCCCGTTTCGGTTCTGACTTAGATAACGCCACCAAGAACATCCTCCGCCACGGCTCCCTTTTGATGGAAGTCCTCAAACAGAAACAGTATGCACCCCTATCGATGGAAGACGAAGTCATCGAGATCTACATCGCTCAGTCCCATCAGATCGACGAAGTCGACCTGAACCTCGTCACCTCCGTCTTAGAGAAAATCCGCTCCCACATCCGAGCCAACCACAAGGAAGTCTACACGGCTCTTCATGACACCAAGCTTCTATCCGACGAGACCAAAGCCCTGATCGACAGCTCCGTTCAGGCCATCCTAGAAGGAATGAAGTGATTCCATGAGCGAATCCTTAGTCAACACAAAACGCCGCATCGCCACCATCCGCTCCACCAAGAAGATCACGAAGGCCATGAAGCTCGTCGCTTCGGTCAAGTATCAGCGCTGGAGAAAGCGGTATGACGAAAACAAGGCTTACGCCACCGGTATGCATAACACCATGATCCGGACCCTCTCCGGTGTCGATTTCGGCGATAGCGCAAGACCTGAGATTTTAACCTCCTACCCAGCGAAGAAAACCCTCTACCTCATCGTCACCTCTACCCTCGGATTATGCGGCGCCTATAACTACAACCTCTTCAAGACCATCGATCCCCTCTTGAAAGAAGGAGACGAGATCTTCGTCATCGGTCAGAAAGGGCTAAGCCACTACCAAGGCGGACCCTTTCCACTCTACACCGATTACGTCGACCTTCTCGACACCTGCACCTACTCCGCTGTCCGCAGGATGCGACACGCCCTGATCCGTCTCTACAAGACTCAGGAATACAGCAAAGTCATCCTTGTCTACACCCAGTATAAAAACTCCTTAACTTTCTTACCTAGCCTTCACACCCTCGTCCCCATCCAGCCTGAAGAAGAAGGAAGCGATCAGAAAGAAGCCTTGATGCCACCGGTCTTCGAGCCCAGCGTCGATGACGTGCTAGAAAAGATCCTTCCCCACTACCTCGACGCTTCCCTTTATCAGAAACTCATCGAATCCGAGATCAGCGAGCTCTCCTCCAGACGCAACGCCATGGAGACCGCCACCGATGCCGCCGACAAGATCCAGGAGCAGCTCCAGCTCGAATACAACAAGGCAAGGCAGGACGCGATCACCCAGGAGATCACCGAAGTCGTCGCCGGCGCGAACGCCGGAAAGAAAGACGAAGAATAAAGGAGGAAGAGAATATGAATCCCAATGAAGGCACAGTCGTCCAAGCCATCGGCCCCGTCATCGACGTCCGTTTCAGCGAGAACAACATTCCTCCGCTTCTGATGGCTCTGAAAGTCAAAACAAAACAAGGCAAAGAGCTCACCTTAGAGGTGCTGCAGCACATCGGCGATGACACCGTCAGAACCATCGCCATGGGTGCCACCGAAGGCATCCAGCGCGGCTTGAAAGTCCTCAACACCGGCTCCTCCATCCAGGTTCCTGTCGGGGAAGAAGTCCTCGGCAGAATGTTCAACGTCTTAGGAGAGCCCATCGATGAAGTCGGTAAGTTCCACGCCAAAGAAACCCACTCCATCTACAACGACCCTCCGAAGTTCCAGAACCAGTCCACCAAAGCCGAGATCTTCGAGACCGGCATCAAAGTCATCGACCTTCTCTGCCCCTACATCAAGGGCGGCAAAGTCGGGCTCTTCGGCGGTGCGGGTGTCGGAAAGACCGTCCTGATCCAGGAGCTCATGCACAACATCGCCACCGAGAAGCACGGCATCTCCGTCTTCGCCGGCGTCGGCGAAAGAAGCCGTGAGGGAAACGACTTGTACAACGAGATGAAGGCGACCGGCGTCCTGGCGAACACCGCCCTCGTCTTCGGTCAGATGAACGAGACGCCTGGCGTCCGTATGCGCGTCGGCCTCTCCGGACTGACGATGGCCGAATACTTCCGTGACGAGAAGCATCAGGACGTCCTCCTTTTCATCGACAACATCTACCGCTTCACCCAAGCCGGATCGGAAGTCAGCGCCCTGTTAGGCCGTATGCCTTCTGCCGTCGGCTATCAGCCGACCTTAGCGACGGAGATGGGTCAGCTTCAGGAGAGAATCGCTTCCACCAAGGACGGTTCCATCACCTCCATCCAAGCCGTTTACGTCCCTGCCGATGACCTCACGGATCCCGCCCCTGCAACCACCTTCTCGCACCTTGACGCCAAGACCGTCCTCGATCGAGGCATCGCTGCCTTAGGTCTTTATCCGGCGGTCGATCCTCTTGCCTCCTCCTCCAACTTCCTTGATCCTAACGTGGTCGGCAAAGAGCATTATGAAGTGGCCAGAGAAGTTCAGGCTATCCTCCAGCGCTACAAGGACCTTCAGGATATCATCGCCATCCTCGGTATGGATGAGCTTTCCGAAGAAGATAAGCTCACCGTCAACCGCGCCAGAAGAATCCGCAACTTCCTTTCCCAGCCCTTCTTCGTGGCCGCGAAGTTCAACGGCTTCGATGGCAAGTTCGTCAAGATCGAAGACACCCTTCAATCTTTCCGAAAAATCCTTTCAGGCGAAGGCGATTCACTGCCGGAAGCTGCCTTCACCTACGTCGGCACCTTCGATGATGCCATCGAGAAAGCCAAGACCCTGAAGTAACAACATGACCAACCGATTCCAGCTGACCATCATCGTCCCGGAGAAAGTCTACCTCGACAAGAGCGTCGACTCCCTTTCTGTCGTCACGAGTCAGGGCGCTTTGACGATCCTTGCTCACCATGTCGACTTCATCGCCAACATCGAGATCTCGATGCTCACCATCCGCGATCAAGGCAAGGTCATCAACTACGCGGTCAGCGGAGGCATCATGAACATCTTCCAGAAGGAGAACAGAGTTCTCCTGCTTGTCAACGCCATCGAATCCACTGCCGAGATCGATGAAGCCAGAGCCAAAGCTGCTCAGAAGAGAGCCGAGGAAAGGCTTGCTGAAGAAGGCTTGACCCTCCGCGAGCAGCAGAAAGCCGAGATCAAGCTCAAGCGGGCATTAAACCGCCTCAAAGTCGCTGCCCACAAATAAACATTTCCCGATAAAGGAGAATTACCTATGGATCATTTCGATAACATCAGCTGGGACGAGTACTTCATGTCCATCGCCATCCTCTCTAGCCTAAGAAGCAAAGACCCCCACACCAAAGTCGGGGCCTGCATCGTCTCAAACGATCATAAAGTCCTCTCGCTTGGCTACAACGGCATGCCGATCGGCATCGACGACACCAAGATTCCCTGGAGCGGCTCCGATTCCGGGCTGCCTTTATTAGAGACAAAATATCCCTATGTCTGTCACGCCGAGCTAAACGCCATCCTCAACTCCAAGAACGACCTCCATGGCGCCTGTTTATACGTCACCCTCTTTCCCTGCAACGAGTGCGCCAAAGCCCTCATCCAGGCCGGCATCAAGAAGGTCATCTACCTCTCCGACAAATACCACGATACCGAAGATGAGATCGCAGCCAGAAGGATGTTAGATATGGCCAATATCACCTATCAGCCTTACGAAGGCAGACTTCCCGACATCCGCTTCAGCCGATGAAGAAAGAGACCTATCCGACCCACACCCTCTTCCCGTGGAAGAAGTGCGGGATCGCCACCGTAGTGATCCTCATCGTCGCCGCCATCGCTCTCTCCCTCTTCTACGCCATCGCCACCAAACATCCCCAGGCGAATAACCGGATTTTCTTCCTCGTCTGGGGTATCGTATTCACTCTGATGTTAGCCTTTTATTGGATCCATCAGATCGTAGACTACATCAAAACCAGAAAAGACGAGAAATGAGAAGCCAGAAAAAAAGGGCCGAACTCCTCAGAAGAGATCCCAAGATACCCGAAGATTCCGCGGTGTTCCTAGAACACCTCTCTTTCGGTTACGAGAACGGAAAACTAAACCTCTCCGACATCTGCCTAGACATCAAGAAAGGTCAGTACGTCTCCGTCATCGGACATAACGGTTCTGGCAAATCCACCTTGGCCAAACTCATCGATGGCATCCTCGTTCAGAACGAGGGCGACATTTATATCTTCGGCGTCAAGATGACTGACGCCAACGCCCTCCTTCTTCGGAAGGATATCGGCCTCATCTTTCAGAACCCCGACTCCCAGTTCATCGGTGCGACCGTAAGAGATGACATCGCCTTCGGATTAGAGAACCGTTGCGTCAATCCCAAGGAGATGAACGCCATCATCCTCGACTGTGCTAAGAAAGTCGGTATGGAAGACTACCTTGATGCCGAGCCAACAAACCTCTCCGGCGGACAGAAGCAGAGAGTTGCCATCGCCGGTGCCATCGCCCGCAAGCCCTCCCTCCTCATCCTCGATGAAGCCGGCGCGATGCTCGACCCCAAAGGCAAACGAGACATCCGGAACATCATCGCCAAGCGGAGAGATGAAAACCCGGATCTCACCATCCTCAGCATCACCCACGAGCTTGATGAAGCTTATGACGCCGATCGCGTCATCGTCATGGCCGAAGGAAAGATGATTCTCGATGACGTTCCATCCGTCGTCTTCTCTAACGACGACCTGCTTAGATCCATCAAGCTGGACGTCCCCTTTGCCCACCGTCTGAGCCGTGAGCTGAAAGCTCAGGGCCTCGACTATGGAAAAGTAGATAACGACCTGGAGCTCTTAGATAAAATATGCCGATAACACTCAAAGACATCCATTACACCTATGACCCACACAGTCCAAGCGAACGCGTCGCCCTTCGTGGGATCGATCTCCTCTTCCCAGATCGCTGCTTTAGTGCGCTCATCGGAAGGACAGGATCAGGAAAATCCACCATCATCCAGCACCTCAACGGACTTTTGCTTCCGGATAGCGGCACCATCTCTGTGGGCGATTACACCATCGATATGAGCCTCGTCTACCGCACCAAGCACGGACAGGTCACCGACGTCGTCGATAAAAAGGCGATGAAGAAGAGGCACCATCAGAAACTCAAAGGGCTCAAAGACCTCCGAAGAAGAGTCGGCATCGTCTTTCAGTTCCCAGAATATCAGCTCTTCGAAGAGAGCGTGATCAAAGACGTCGCCTTCGGTCCGAAGAACTTCGGACTCAGCGATGAAGAGGCCCTCAAGGCGAGCCGCGAAGCCCTCTCTCTCGTCGGACTCGATGAAAGCTATGACGCCCGCTCCCCGTTTGAGCTCTCCGGCGGAGAGAAGAGGCGCGTCGCTATCGCCGGCATCCTCGCGCTTCATCCCGACGTCCTCGTTTTGGATGAACCGACCGTCGGACTCGATGCCGGAAGCCAGGACTCCTTAATGCAGCTCATCACCTCCCTCCACGAAAAAGGAAAGAGCATCATCCTTGCTACCCACGACATGGATGTCGTCTTAGCCTATTGCGATCGGGCCATCGTCCTCGATCACGGGAAGATCGTCAGCGATAGCGCTCCGATCGACCTCTTCAGGAACATGGAGTTCATGGCTGTTTCCTCGTTAGAGCCCCCGAAAGTGTTCTCCTTTGCTATCGCTCTTCGGGCGAGAGGCCTCGATATCGACCTTTCCAAGATCCGGGATGTCCCTTCTTTGGCTTCAGAGATTGTACGACTCAAGGGAGGCAAAATAGGATGAACGCCTCCTTAGGTCGCTATCGAGCTTACGGCACCTATCTTCATAAGCTTGATCCCCGCATCAAACTCATCGGTTTCCTGTTATTTATGGTCGCTGCCTTCTTAAGCTACGGAACCTCCTATATGAACCTGTTGGTCTATGGCGGCATCCTCTTGATTCTGATCTCACTTTCCCTGTTGGGAAAAGTGAGCTTCCTCTCCGTCTTCCGCTCCTTAAAAGCCCTCTGGGTAATGATCCTCTTCTTGCTCATCCTCAACATCTTCTTCAACGGCGACACCACCAGCGATATCCTCTTCACCATCGGAAAAACCGATATCCGCATCAAGTCGCTGATGAACGTGTCCTACGTCTTTGTCCGACTCCTTTTAGTCCTGATCATGACCAACATCTTCACCTCCACCACCAAACCGATGGAGATGACCGGTGCCTTAGAGTGGCTCCTTTATCCTCTGAAACTCATCAAGATCCCCATCCATAAGTTCGCAATGGCTATCTCCTTAGCCCTCCGCTTCATCCCGACCCTTCAGGAAGAGACCGCTAGGATCATGAAAGCCCAGGCTAGCCGCGGCGTTGATTACCAGCAAGGCAAGTTCAGAGAGAAGATCAAAGCTCTCGTCTCCTTGATCATCCCCCTCTTCATGTCCGCCTTCATGACAAGCGGAGAATTAGCCGATGCCATGGAAGCAAGAGGCTATGATCCCGATGCTAAACGCACCCGGTATCAGACGAGAGTCTTCGGTTATCGGGATGTCATCGGCATCCTCTTTCTTTCCCTCCTTCTTACTAGCATCATCGTCTTAGCTTATTTTAAATTCGATCTTTTCTCTTACCTTCATATCTCCGTACCAAACCTCGGAGCATAACATGGTCAGATTCATTCGCATCTCTTTCTCCGGAAGAGATTTCTTCGGCACCCAGAAGCAGCCTCAGAAACGGACCATCCAAGGTCTCTTTGAAGATCTGCTCAGCCAGATCTACAACGAGAAAGTGAAAGTTACCATTTCCTCCCGGCTTGATCGTAAAGTCAACGCCAACGACTTCGGCCTCTCTTTTTCTGATCCCGGAAAAGACATCAGCGACAGCCATCTCTTCTATTACCTCCGCCGCTCCCTAGATGAGGATGTCACCCTCAAAGAGATAAGGCAGATTGACGAGGATACCTTCTCCGCTCGCTATAACGCCGACTACAAACGTTACCTCTACCTCATCCAGAACCGAATGGATCCTCATCCCTTCTTCTCTTCCTTCACCTATCACCCTGCCTACCATCCTCTTGATCCTCTCCAAGTCAAAGAAGCCCTTGCCCTCTTTCAAGGGCAGCACGACTTCCGTGCTTTTGCTACCCCGGAAGGAGAGGAAAACACCCTGCTTACCATCGATAACACCTCTTTAGAAGAGAGAGGAAGCGACCTCTATCTTCGCTTCCAGGGAAGAAACTTCTTACGCTATCAGGTCCGCTTCATGGTCGGAGCGATCTTAAGCCACTGCGAAGGAAAGCTGAGCTTAGACGATATCCAAGCTCTCCTCAACGGCGACGAGAGACATCCACCGAAACTGAAAGCCGAACCGCAGGGACTGATGCTGGAACAAATTCACTATCCCGCCTTCGATGACGATCAACAGAACATTTTTGTTCTGCCCACAATTTGATTCTTACTCCCTTTTGTTTTACAATAATGAAACAAAAGGAGCATCTATGATGAATAAAAAAAGAAGGACGGCCTTTTTCTCTCCCTCCCCTCGCTTCTGATTTTATTCACCTTTCTCCTCTGCTTCTTCCCCATCATGAACATCGTCACCAGACCTCATGGGCCAAGCGGCGGTATCGTGATGACAAAACAGGCGCCATTTCTTTACCCCGCTGCCTCTTCTTTCTTCTTCCTCGTCCTGCTTCCGGCTCTGCTTGCGATCATCCTGAACCTCGTCAGCCTGAAGTGGATTCCGAAGCTCCTGCTTCCCCTCGCCATGACCCTCACTGCCCTGACCTTTATCTTTGTGATCGTCTTAGGCATCACATTCAGCTTTGACATCGAACCCTTTATCGTGATGGGGCTTTGCTTAGGCATCGCCTTGTTTCTTCCCGCCTTTCCTCTCATCGACTTCTTCCGAAAACAGAGCTGATAAAAACAGAATGTTCCTGTGAGAAAATAACGAAAACAAGCCTTCCCCCTTTTCAGCCCTTCTGGAAAGGCCTGTTTGCCTTTGCCAAAATCAAGCAACATTTGTCCCATGTTTCTATTGATAAACTGATATAATAAAAAGGTATCCCTTGGAGAAAGCATGAATCAAAAAAATCAGAATCTCGTCGCCATCTTCAAAAAATACTGCACCCATCTGGATCAGCTGATCCTCTTACCCAACGCGCTCTGCCTTTTTCGGATTCTGCTGATCGTCGTCTTTCTCTGCTTCTACCTCATCCCCTTCGATGCCCTAGGCAATCCCAGAGCCGGCATCTACTTCGCAGTCGGAACCATGTGCTTCGCCGCCTACACCGATTTCGTCGATGGCTACATCGCGAGAAAGTTCGATATGATCTCCGACCTCGGCAAATTCCTCGATCCCCTCGCTGACAAACTGCTTCAGCTTGCCTCCGTCACCGCCCTCTGCGTCAAGCTCTACGACTTCCCTGCGGTCTGGTTCATGTTCATCATCTTCTTCATCAAAGAGTCCGCCCTGATGATTCAGGATGCCATCCTGGCAAGAAACAACAAATCCTTCGGCTCCGCCAGATGGTACGGCAAAGTCTCCACCTTCGTCTTCTACCTCATCCTAGGCGCCTTGCTTATCGGTTCCCCCTTCATCTTTGAGTTCAACCCGAGAGATACCGCTGACGGCTTCATCAAAGCCCATCAGATCATCGACTCCCTCTGTGCTGTCGCTAGCTTCTTCCTCCTCATGTCCTTCATCCTCTACTCCTTCTATGTCAAGAAACTATTGAAACACGGAGAAGACGTCATCAAGCCGATCAACGAAGAAAACAAGAAAGAGGAGAACTGACCATGATCAAAATCTATATGTCGCCTAGCTGTGCTAGCTGCCGCAAAGTCAAATCCTGGTTTGAGAAAGAGAAGATCCCTTACACCGAAGTCAACATCCTCCGTCACGAGCTGACCGAAGCGGACCTCAAAGACATGCTCATGAAATCCTTAAACGGCACCGATGACATCATCTCCACCCGCTCCAAAGTCATCAAAGAACAGAACGTCGATATCGACTCCATGTCCATCAAAGCTCTCCTCCAGTTCATCCTAGCCAACCCCTCCATCCTCAAACGTCCCATCATCGTCGATGACGAGAAAATCCAGGTCGGCTATAACGCCGATGAGATCGAGATCTTCGAACGGGCCAGAAAAGTTGCCTCCGACATGTGCAAAGACGGTGTCTGCCCCAACTACAGCACCTGCGATCATCACTTCGATGACCTCCGCTCCGAAATAAAAAAAGCCGATACAAAAAGCCCCACTGAAGTCTGCGGTGACGGCAACTCTCTCTGCTAGCCAGAGAGAGTTTTCGTCTGATCTGTTTTTGCACGATTTTTCGATGAAAACACAGCTCGATAACAGAAATCCTCTCGCCCCGCCTTTGCAGGCGAGCAGTAGATTCTTTTGCAGATGAGTAGTAGCTTTCGCCGATCAGAACCGAGAAACAACGGGAGGACAGGCAGACTCATCGTAACCCTTAAGCTCATGAAATTCGGCCATCCCCCGATCGACATCAAGTTCACAGACCGCAAAGCCTATTACAATGTTTTCGAACAATATGAGAACACCGGCTCTTCCCATATGGTGGCGCAGTTTTGCCAGATACCTGACCGAGAACTTAAGAAGATATCTCTCCCTTCTAGGATAGAGGGCTTATTTTTTGAGAAGCCTTGAAAAATCAAAGATTTCAAAACAATGACATCAATCAGGTGTGGAAGCTGAACGAGAAGTTTTCCTAAAAGTCTAATCCAACAACCAATCTACCAGATTGATGATCTTGATTCCCTCGATATTCGCTTCCCCTTTATCCATCGTCAGGATGACCCGTTCGTAGTGGTCGTCAATGACATTGAATGGTCGGATTTCTCTTTCTCTGGTATTTTCATTCTGCAGAGATTGCGTCACCTGAAGATAACAGATCCGATCGTTCTTCTGGGCACGGAAGTCCACCTCCAGATCATCGATTTTCCCGATTGTCACCTGATACCCTCTTCGCAACAGCTCAAAGTAGACAAGGTTTTCCAAAACAAAGCCACTATCATAAGGTCTGAAACCGAGCAGATAGTTCTTCAGGCCTAAGTCGACGATATAGAACTTTCCGTTTGTCTTGAGAAGCTTCTTTCCTTTTATGTCATAGCGTTTTGCTTCATAAAAGACAAAAGCCTCCAATAAGCCTTCGGTATAATCCTGTACCTTGTGATTTCCGAGCGTATCCAGACGATTCAAAGTCATATTCTCATTGATCGCGCTGGTGATCTTATTGTAGGAAAATTCTTTCCCGAGATTTCCGGCTAAAAACATAGAGAGCTTTTTCAAGAGAAGCGGATCAGAAATCTTCGTCTTTCTCTTTCCTTCTCTTTGAAGGATATCATTGTTGATGACCGTGGTGTAAATGCCGTTCAGATAAGAGAAGACACTTTCATCGGAAAGAGGAATCTCCGCTAAACCAGGCATACCCCCATATTTCAGATATGCGGTAAACAGATCTTCAGGAAGATAAGGTTTCCCCTCTTTGTCATAGCAGCGGTTAATAAGTCCTCCTAAGGGAAACTCCTCTTTTTTCCAAGAGAAATTCCGGAAATCAAGGAATTCCCTGAAGGATAGAGGAAACATCTCGATTTCAATACACCGACCGGAGAGCAAAGTAGAATACTCGCTCGAAAGCATATGGGAATTCGATCCTGTAATATAGATATCGCAAGGAATATCCACCCGCAGAGAATTGATCGTCTTTTCCCACCCTTCCACCATCTGTGGTTCATCGAAGAAAAGATAAGCTTTCTTTTCCTTAGGAACCCTGGAAAGAACATATTGATAAAGCTCCTTATAGGTCATGGACTGGAATTGAAGCGATTCAAAATTCACCTTCAGAATCTGATTCTCTTCTATTCCGCTTATCTTCAGGTGTTCGATCATCAGATCGAGAAGCTTCGATTTACCACATCTTCGGATACCCGTGACAATCTTGATGTTGTCAGTATCCTGAATCCGAATCAGTTCCTTCAGGAACTGCTCTCGCTGTTTTAATTCCATACCCTCATCCTCCTTCATATGATTATAACCAAAACTTTCTATTTTTCAAAGTTTTGGCTATAAACAGCAAAAAGTAGAATCAGTAGCGTTTGATTTCGAATAAACAGCAGGTTTTCAATAATTTGTTTCATTTAAGACAGTGATTCACTCCCTTGCTTTGAAATCCTTCGGATATTACTTAACTAGACTACACCTCCGCTTTCAATATTCCCCGATTCGTCAGCTCCGACCAGCGTTTTTCCTTCGTCCGCAAAATAAAAAAGCATCCGGCAGAGGGAATCTGCCTGAAACCATGCTAGGAGAGAAGGGGTGAAAACCCCTAGATGAATGATGTTTCAGCCCTCGAATCTTGTTAACTGAAAATCACACAGTTTCCTGCTGCTCTCTTTGGAACGAAAAGAGATTGTCGTTGTAGAAATAACAGCAAAAAGACGAAGAGAAAAGAGACCATTTAAATACTGGAACCAATAATTCAACGAGAAGGAAACAGCATAGACAATTTCGATTGGTAATATAAGGTTTTTATATGCTATTTGTCTTCTAATACAATGACATCACCTTCCGGTGTGATCTTGATATTGCTGCCTGTCTTAACCGTATTGAGGAATTCCTCACCCAGTGAATCAATGCAGATCAGCTCCTTGTTTTCCCAGACATTGCTTAGGATGACTCCGCTTGCCGCAAGAGGATCGATAGCTTCCGAGAAGAGCATCGCCTTAGGTGCTAAGTCTCTTCTGGCGGCAGTCTGCAAAACCAAGCCACCAGTAGTGGAACCGATCGTCTGAGGCAGACATAAGGCCACGTCAGAGATCTCGAGCTGATATAAGTCCTTGTTGTTCTGATCAGAGACGATAACCTTCTTCGCGTTCTTCTTGAGCAAAGAAGACTGATAAGAAGCTAACGTGTTGAATCCCTGATGAGAAACGACAGCTTTTCCTTCATAGGAGCCTGCAAACAAGACTCTGCCATGGAATACTTTACTCATAACTAGTAGGACTCCTTTCCGCTGATCAACGCTAAGACCTTCTCATCTTTTTCATATCTGGCTTTCGTATAAGTTCTCAGTTTGTTGGAGTTCGTCAACAGCGGTCTCCTATTGACTAACGGGTTATCAATATACATCAGAGGACAGATATAGGAGAGATGAGCGCCGGTAGCAAGGAAAGTAGAGTAACTATCCGTCTTCTTAAACGCATCGATGACATGCGGGGAAGACGTGAAGACCGTATCGATGACAACCTTCTTCCTCTTTTGCTCCTTTAAGGCGGCAGAGAGCTTCTCTGTCCAATTCACCAACTGCTTCAGCGTGAGATGCGGACAGCCAATAAAACACTTATGAGGTTTCGCGGACTTGTTCTTCCACATGACAGGATACGACTTGCAGACTCGTTCAATCTCCTCATCATCGATGATGTATTCCTTGACCGCCGGCTTGAGCAGAGACTGACCCAAGCGCTTTGCTTCCGGTGTGATGCCTTCAATATGATAAAGACCGACCGCTCCATTGCTGGCTGTCGCCGCTCCGAAATCCTTGAGATAAGCGATGGTATCCTCATCCGGCAGATCCTTCAGCCACTGGTCAAGACCGATGACATAAGGAACCTTCTCCATAACCTTCATGCCGATCGCAGAACCCAGAATCTGGGCTTCCGGCAGACGAGAGCAGCGGATGATGACCCGATAATCGGCCTTCCTTCCCTCATCGGTGAGAAACCCGAATTCCGGAACGACACCTAAAATCGTCCCGAAGAGATCATAGACACCCGAGTTGCGATTGCATCTCGCCCCGAGGACAGAGTTGGCAAAGACGACAGCGGAACTCTCCGCCCAAGAAAGAATATCGCCTTCCTTCGGCGTGTTTCCGTTCTCTTTCAGATAGCAGGTGCAGGAGAAACCTTTTTCATCTCTCATCCCGACCTTCTTCAGCTGCTCCTGATAATGATCCTGGGTAGAATACATGAAATGATTGAAGACCAGCTTCTCCAGAGGATTTGCCGAGACATTAGGATAATCCAAAGGCAAAGGATCTGCCGTGAACCCTTCCGGAGCCACAAGCCCTCCCCGGATGAGCTCATCCATCAAAGGATAGATCGGTGTCAAAAGCTGAAGGCCGAAGCTCGTGACAAGATGACCCTGACGATGCGTGACCTTGACCATTCTCTTCGCATGGAAAATGTCCCCATAACGAACCAGGCATTCCATCATCTTCGCCTTTGTCTCACCTTCTTTTCCGGCGAGAATATTTCTCTCTTCCTCAGAGAGTTCCATCTGCGGTTGATACACCATATACGGATTCCTTTCCCTTGCCCTCTATTTTACAACAGCCAACATCATTTACGCCCCATAAAAATGAAATGAATCAAATTCACCGGATTCACCGATCAAGATTGCGAGAGTCAGGATGACATAAGCAAGAAAAGAAATTATGAAACACATATTCACGTATTGTGTGTTTTGCTAAAAACAAGCTAGCTCGCTAGCGTAATTTTGCATAGAAATATAGCCACTTTTTTGCCTTTTGTATGAAACATAAGACCGCGAAGCAACGGAAGGCTCAGACTGCCTTGCCCGTTTTCCAAACGAGCCCGCTTTTGCGACTCACTCCTCTGTGACAAGTGTATTGAAAAAAATCGAAGGGGTTTTACTTATACGTGATCTTCGCCTGCAAAGTATCGACCTGGATGTAAGCGGCCGGGACCTCATAAGTGTGGAACAGCTTGTCAATGTTGTTCTGATACCGGTCATAGCCGTAGACCTTAGCGGAAGCAGATAAATCCAAAGAGACGTGAGATAAATAACCGCCCTCGTCTGCGTCCTGAACAGAGAGAGCTTCCTTGCCCAACTCCAAACTTCCTTCCTCCGTCCAATCCGAAATCAAATCCCCAGCTACCCAGTTAGATTTCCAAACATTTTTTCGGGAAAGCCTCGTCTTCTTCACCATCTTCTGCCTATCCTGATAAACAAAACGTTTGAGCGTGCTCGTCCCTTTTTCATTGACATAGTTATATTCAACTCGTTCGTAGAGAAGATTTTTTGTCTCAGTTCTGATACCTTCTTTAGAAAGCCATTTCACCGGATCGTCGCTGGATTGATAATCATTTTCACCGACAGATTTAGAAGAGGACGCAGGACGGAACATCTTGACTTCACCATAGACCTGAGCCGAACCAGACCGAGAAGAATCCGTCAGCGTAAACTGATGCGGAAGATCCAGATAGGCATCCTCCTCGTTGATCTTGGACCGATCAAAACGAGATTCCTTTCGGTTGAAATCATCCTTCCGGTAGAAGAAGATCTTTTCCCCTGCCAGAAGAGAAGCATTCTCTTCTAACGTCATCTTCGATCCGGGAAGGAACTTGAACGGATGATTTCCGATCTCCAAAGATGAAGAACCATCCAACACAAGATGCACATGGTACATCGGGAGTGCCATCGTCTGCATCGAACCATCCCGTGTCGTAGAGCAGAGATCGAGCAGATTCATCTCGATGACTTTGCCCAAATCCTCTGCCCCCACATTTCCGTCGGAGATGTGACTCCTGACCATGATAGGCTTAAGTACAAGACTGCTGTCATGGGCCTTGGCATTGACAAACCGCATCGTCTTCTTCCCGTTTTCCGGTAGGAAACAGACCTTGCCCGAATCCAAGACAAACAGCGTATCCGTTCCTCTTCTTGATTCCTTAACAACGCTGTCTCCGCATTTCTTATCAAACGTACTCTCATTCTTTCTTTCGGTAGGTTTTCCGATCAAAGAAAACGTATCCGACCATTCCTGATAGTAGTTCATACCAATCTTTACGAAAGTTTCTTTGCTTTTATCCTGATCCGCATAGCAGAAAAGGTTTGCCTCCAAGACATAATCGGCACCTGCCTCAACCTCCAGCGGCACCTCAAAATTCCGAGCAGAGATCTTATTGAACGGGAAAGACGAGAGCAGATCATCGACAAAGCCGAGATGCAAAATGCCGAGAACAGTTTTTCCGAACGTACCGAAATTCTTATCCCCGTAAAACGTCGCCGCAGCGATGCCGCGATCAATCTCAGCGCCGAGATAATCCTCTACCGTAAGCAGATCGACAACCCTCGATCCCTCTTTTGCAACGACCGTTCCTTTTCCGATGACCGGCGCATAGGCTTCAAACTGAGCGCCGTAAGAAAGAGTGATCGTTGCCTTCTCGTTTAACGTCAGCTTCCCTTGATTTTTGAAGTACACACCATACGAAATACCATCCTTCTCGGTCGAAGATTGATACTGGGAAGCAAGAACAAGCTTTCCCTTCACCAAGAGCTCACTTCCTTCCGCTAACGTCAAAGAAGAAGGCGTCGTATCCCTTCCCGGATGGAAATTCAAAAAGCCATCCTGATAAGCGATATGTTCTTTTTCAAATCCCGATTTCAGATTCTCGACATCATATCCGATCAGAACCTGAGTCTTTTCCGGAATGACATACCTCTTTCCTGCCGATAACGTCACATCATTTCCGATGTAGAGCAGATGGCTGTTCATGCGGTTCGCCGCATCATTCAGATACGAATACGCTTCCTCAAACGGGCAGTAAAGATCGACCGGAATATGATTCTCCGCTGTGAAGACATTCGTGACCTTGACCACATCCTTCTTCATCAGCTCACTCTGATAAAGATCAGCTGACGGCGAAACATTCGTCAAAACAGAAGGCATCTGTCCTCCCAGAACATCCGCCTGATAGATCGGAAACTTCATCATCAAAAAAACAGAAGATCCGTCAATCACCCCTAACGGGGCAGAGACCGGAACCGATTCAAATGACTTTGTCTCCAGCGAAGAGAAAAGAGAAGCCTTTTTCTCCGCATAGGCGCACTGTAAAACAGACTGTCCATTCGGAACCAAAAGCGTATTCGTTGTCCCCTCACCCTCCGGATAAGAGATCGATGAAGTGATGATCTGGTGCTGATCATCTAAGACCAAGGCTTCCTTCTGCCTCAGTTTAAGATCTCCGACATGATAACCAGGCACATTCAAGTTCTGATACAGTTCCTCTTCCGTCGCATAAGAAGGACTCATCTCGCTGACACCGGAATAATCCGCTAAGAAATAAGAAAACTCCGTCGATTTTCCGTTCTCCTCTACCAGAAAGAGAAGACCGGCATCCGAATCCAAAACCGTTTCATAATACCCTGCAGAAGAGACATACTTATCCTGCACCACATAAGCAAAATTCACCTTCATCGTATCGCTGTGATAAAACGAAAGAGAAGGAAGATAATCGCTGACAAAAAACTGACCTTCCTCTAAGAGAGGACGGGCATTCTGATAATGCGTGGAAACATAACGCTCAAAAGCATCCCGAACCAAAGCGGTGCTCTTCGGCGAAGCAGACTGCTTTTTCTTCAGCCCGTAATACGTGCCAAGAGAAACACCGGCAACGATGCCGGAAATGGCTAACGTCGCCATCAGTTCAATCATCGTGAAGCCTTTATTCAGCGATAGATATGACTTGGGAGAATCTTGTTTCATATGGCAATAAGTTTACGTATTTAACATAGTTAAATAAAATGTTTTTCCGTTGAATGATATAGAAGAAGAATAGTTTAAGAGCAAAACAATAATCAGAATACAGATCTAGGCGAAAATCACTTCATTTTTTGAAAAAATATTTCCGTTATTTTTAGAATTTTACGTAAATTCAAAGCGTTGTACTTACTTCTTTGTTTTTCAGATCTGCTCTGAAAGCGGAAGAATTTCTTCACAATTCGAATGGTTTGTTTTCACAACTATTCACGTGAAATGAACGCTTTGCATAGCCACAAACAAAAAACCGGCTCCCTCAAGAGCCGGCACAAGAATCAAAACTCAGAGCGCAAGAAGCGAGACCTGAATCGCTTCCTTGTAATCTCCCTGATAATCGAAGGCGGTAATCACATACTCCGACGTGCTTCCCTTCTTCGTCACAAAGCCCTTGATGAACTTCTTATCCGCATCGCCCGCCTTTTGGATGAGAGCGCTGTTTGCCGGATCATCCTCAAACGCCTTCGCTAAGATATCCCGATAGTACTCCGGCTTCTTATCGTTTTCAGCCGAGACATTCGTGATCGAAAGACCATCCTTGGTATAAGTGAGAAGGTGCGTCTCCGTATTGACCGTCACCGTTGTCTCCGTCTGGAACATCGCGGCGATCGAAGTCTTGAGCTGCGTCGCCTCCTGCTGAGCGACATTCTTTCTGGCGTTGTTCATGACACCGAAGTAGGTTCCTACGCCAGCGCCAGCCAGAATGGCGATGATCGCCATGACGACGATGAGTTCAACCAGCGTGAAGCCACGCTGTAATTTACGCATAGTGGATTTCATCTTAACCTCCCAAAACAATGGACTACAGAAGAAAATATAGCGCTGCATCCTTCTCTAAGGCAATGATTAAAAAGGAAAATCATCTCAGATTCAGGACTCTGTATCCGTCAAAGACACCAGGCGCCCGAACTCCTCCACTGAGGTGACACCATCCTTAACAAGCTCGGCTCCTGCCTGCTTCAGAGAGATATAATCCGGTGACTTCAAAGCCGCTGACTTCACCTTATCGGAGGCAAAATTGTGGCTGTCGATCGAAGACCGGATCGACTCATTCATCAGCATGATCTCAAAGACGGGCTTTCTGCCGAGATAGCCAGTGTTGTTGCACTCCGGACAACCCTCTGATTCATAGACCGAAGTTCCTTCCTTCAGCCCCGTCAGCTGACTCTCCTCTTTGGTGAGAGCATGCACTTTCCGACAATGTGGACAGAGACACTTCACCAAACGCTGAGAGATCGCACCGAGAAGCGAATCCGCGACCAGATAAGGTTCAACCCCCATATCGATCAGACGGGAGATCGTCGTGATCGCATCGTTGGTGTGGACCGTCGAGAGGACAAGATGCCCGGTGATCGCCGCCTGAACAGCGATATGCGCCGTCTCCTCATCGCGGATTTCACCGACCATGATGATGTCAGGATCCTGACGTAAGATCGAGCGCAGCGCCGCGGAGAACGTTAAACCCGTCTTATTGTTGACTTGAAGTTGGTTTAATCCAGGAATCTGGTTTTCCACAGGATCTTCGACCGTCTGAATATTGACCCCTGGCCGATTCAATTCCCGTAAAAACGAGTAGAGCGTCGTCGTCTTTCCTGAACCCGTCGGTCCCGTCAAGAGGATGATGCCATGGGGTGACTGAAGCAGGCGATGGAAGATATCGGCTTCCTTTGGACTGTTGGCAAGTGAGTCGACGGTGATCGCCTCCCCAGAAGTGTTGAAGATACGGATGACAATCTTTTCGCCGTAGATGTTCGGCAGTGTCGAAATACGGAAATCGAAGAGATTTCCTTCAAAGACCCGGCTGATCTTTCCGTCCTGCGGAAGCCTTCTCTCCGAGATATCCATATTCGAAAGGATCTTGTACCTGGCAAGGATCGCCGGATAAAGAGAGAGCGTGATCGTGCAGTGATGAAGCAAGGTTCCATCGATGCGGAACCTGACTTCCACCTGATCCCTCATCGGCTCGATGTGGATATCGGAAGCGTGCGCCTGAATCGCCTCCTCTAACAGCGTGTCCGCAAACAGGACCGAGGGTGAATTGACATAGTCATTCAGCTCTCTTTGCAGTACTCTGCTCTTCTCCTCAGAGCGCTCCGACTTGAACTCTTCCGAAGCCTGCATCCGCTTCGCCTCATTGGTCAAAGAACCGATGAGATTATCCATCACAATCGGTGTCGTCAGCGCTAGGGCAAACTCCCCTTTCAGATAAGGAGCAAGCGCCATCGCCTCCTCTCTTCTTAAGGGGGAATCCGTCACTAACGTCAGTCTTTCTTTCTCTTTCGCAAACGGAATGATCCGCAGCTTGGAAATCAGCGCTGACGGAATGTCCTTTGAAAGAGAAGCATCAAGCGCATAGACACTCGCCGTGATATAAGGCATGTCGAAGATCTTGGCAAGTCCGGCATATACCTCTCCTAAATCAATTCTCGGAAAATCCTTGAACACCTCAAAGAGAGGAACTTTCCTTGCCTTAGCTGCTTCATAGACTTCCTTTGCGAGATCGGCATCCTGAAGATAACCAAGCTCCAAGAGCCTGTTCTTCAGATATTCATTCATTTCCATACTTCTTCCTCCTAACCGATATGATCCAGCTGATCATAGATGCCATACAGCGGCAAGAACACCGAGAGCATGATGAGCAAAACGACCCCTGCCATCACGATGATGAGCGCCGGTTCGATGATGCTCGTCATCCGCTTCGTCGCATTCTTCCTTCTCTCCTCATAATAATCGCAGACCGACTCGAAAACATGAGAGAGGTCCGAACTCTTCTCTCCGACCTGAACCATCTCGATGAGCGTCGGCGGGAAGAGCATCGTGTTCTGCAGAGCCCTAGAGAGCGTCCTACCATCATCCACCTCCGCAATCGCCGCCATGAACTTCCGATTGAAATATTCGTTTCCGATGATGGTCGGAATATTCTTCATACACTCAAGAACCGGAAGTCCGGAGCTTAGCATGATAGCAAACGAATCACAGAACATCGAGACCGTCGTCGAACGCTTCACTCCTCTCACCAAAGGCAGATTCCAAAGCAGGAGCTCCTTCAGGTACTTTCCCTGCTTCGTCAGTGTCAGCAGATAGAGGATCAGAGCCAGAGAGACCAGAGCGATGAGCAGATACATCCAGTCCTTCACAAAGAAATCCGAAACCGCGATGACACCTAACGTCACTCCCGGAAGCTTTGCTCCAAGCTGACTGAACGTCTGCTTGAACTGCGGGATGACCAGATTCATCAACAAGACGATGACTGCGATCACAACCACCGCCAGGAAGAGAGGATAGACCAAAGCGCTCCTGGTCTCCTGCCTCGTCTTGTTGGCGTTGTCATAGTAAGCCGCCGCTTTCTTCAGCGTCTGCGGCAAAGTCGAAGAGACCTCCCCGACTTCCACCATCGAGCAGAAGAACGGCGGGAATATCTTCTTCTTGGCACGGAACGCCTCCCCTAAAGACGTCCCCTTCAGCACCGCCTCATAGACAGAGGAAATCGCATTCTTAAAGACCGTGCCGAACTTCTGTTTCCGCAGCGTGTCAAGACTTTCCGAGATCGAAGCACCAGCTTCCAGAAGGATGGCGAACTCCTGGCAGAACGTGATAAACTCCTGCGGGCTAGGCTTCGAAGAGACCGCCAGAAAATCCGATCTCCGCTTCTCTTTCTTCTCTTTAAACGACTCTAAAAAGATCTGCTTCTTCCGAAGCTCCTCCTTCAGAGCGATGACATCGCCTGCTTCGACCTCCCCGGAGATCCTCTTCCCCGCATGATCGATTCCCTCAATATGATAGATTGCCATAACCAAGCTCCGTTATCTTTCGTTTCACACCCCGAACTTCCTCACATAGACCGAGAAAGAGAGAACACTCCTCTTCTCCTTCTCCTCCAACGTGAACAAAACATAGCCTTCCTTCTTCTCACAACCGATCCAGAAAGCCTGAGAGGCTTTGTAGATCGTCCGGCTTTGAATCACCAGAGAATCCGTCTGATACAAGAGCTCGCTCTTTCCCTGATTCACTTTGAACTCATACGTATGTGCAATCCCCTGATGATCCTGATACGAGAAGAGAACCCCGCTCTCCTTCCTTCCCCCAGAAGAGAACAGAAGCGCCTCGCTCTGATGCTGATCGATGAGAGAGGCGATCTGCTGCTTGAGTTCAATCGCCCCCCGATACTTCCGATCCCGCTGATGAATGATCCCCTGCGTTCTCGAGGCAAAGATGATCAGAGACGAGAGTGAGAGAACAAGGACCGCTGTGACAGCGATCGAGGAGACCGTCTCCATCATCGTGAAACCTTTCTTGATCCGTTTCATAAGCCCAACGCTCCGAAATACCAAGAAGAGAAAAGCGAAGAGAGATACGCCAAGAACAGCGTTCCGCCAAAGATATACGGAATGAACGGAATCTCCCTTCTTCCTTTGCGTTTCATCCGTATCGCTTCATAAAGAGAAGCGCTGAGCGTGATCAGGATGACGAAAGCTAGGTACGAGATAAAATCCACCGTCAGAGAAAGAGAGACCAAAACGATCACATCCCCAAGCCCCATCACCTCTTTTTTCAAGAGGAGACGTCCCAGCAGATAAGAGAGCACAAAGAAGACAAACGCGATCATAAGCGCATAGAGATGATAGGGAAGCACACTCCTCTCTACCACCGCCTGAGCTACATACATCCCGATTGAGCAGAACACAATTGTCAAAGAGAGATATATCGGAATATTCCGATTATAAATATCCGTAAACAACCCGATGAACAAAGCGAGAAGAACCAAAGAGAAAGCAATCGACTTCACGATGCCAAGCGGAGAAGAAAGATAGTGGAACACCCCGATTTCCCCTTCAAGGACATAAGCGTAGAGAAAATACGAGGAGAGGAAAAGCAATCCCCCCACCGCTTCCACCAAAGGATAGCGAGGCGAGATCTTTCCCTTGCAGTACCGACACTTTCCTCTCAGCCAAAGATAAGAGATCAGTGGGATATTGTCATACCAAGAAAGCGTGTGCTGACATATTGGGCAGATGCTCCGCTTGGGAGAAAGAAGCGACATCCCCTGATTTTCCCGGTAGATGATGACGTTTCCAAAGCTCGCTAGAGCAAGTCCAGCAAGAACAAACGCGATGGGAAGAAAGATTTCAAAAAACAATGTCATCCGTTCACCCTCAATAAAGAGTCCCCATCATATTCAAACGAGGTAGCACTCGTCTTCACAAAGCTGTCCAAGACATAATACTTTCCCTGAAGACGATACGAGTATTCACTTGCCTGATAGCTGCTCTTCTCCTTGGAAAAAGAAAGACGGATCACCCCTTCGTTCACCTTCGTCCCTTTATCGATCAGTCGGAAACTGTTTCCTTCCAGCACAGCATCCTGCGACGTGCCCGCCTGAAAGAGGATCGTGGGGTTGCTCCCTTGAGCAAGCTTTCCGAAACGAGCGTAGCTCTCATTCTTCAGAGCGATCTTCTCCCGGACGAGATTTCTTTCCTTGGCGTGCTTTCCGACCTCCGCGACCACATAGGTCGCTAGCGCCGTGACGATCGCCGCCGTCACCGAGAGCGAGACGATCGTCAGAAAGAGCGTCTGTCCCTTCTGAATCGACTTCCTCATACCGACTTCAGAGCCCTCAGCTCTTCTTTGTCGACATAGACTCTTTTATCCCTTCCGATAAGCGTCAGCGTCAAAGAATGATAAACGGTATTCGACTCATCCTTAGTAAACGCTGCCTGGAAAAGATAAGAAGAATCATCTCCATCCGAATAAAACGACCCTACTTTTTCATCGAAGGAAACATAGATGGTTTTCGGCAGCGCCGTTTCCTCCCGGTAAGAGAAGACAGCCTTCAGATCCTCCGGCATCGCCTGATACCGGCTGTAGACCTCATCGAGATACTGTGTCGCCCTATCCTGAACGAGTGTCCTCGTATTGAGCGTGACAAGCCCTAAGACCGAGGTGGTCAAAGTCGTCCCGATCAGGGCGAAGATGAAGAAAGCCGCGACCATCTCAATCATCGACGCTCCCTTTCGGAAAAGAAGCGGTTTGCTCTTCGCGCTCACAAACTTCACAAACGCCTTCTCCCCAAAAGGACGAGAGAGCAGATCATCATAAACATAAGGTAACTTCAGCGGATTGAGGTTTCCGACTTCCTTAGCAAGATTGCGGTCATACGAACGAAGCAGAAGCGAGAATTCCTCCTTCTCTTTATTCGCAAAGATCACCTTGCCATACACAGCCATCGCCCGAGCATAGAAATGTTCGATCAGCTCGCTCTTCTCCTTCTCCTCCTTCGAAGCAAGGTCATGAAGATTCATCGGGGAATAGAGATAACCCCGAAGATACTTTCCCTGATAGAAAAAGAGAGACGTGTAATACCGATTGATCGTGATGACCACCTGATTTCCGTTCGCTTCCCTGACCCGTTCCTCCAGAAGAAAAGAAGGGGTGATGTGATTCACCTTGACCTGAATCCGTTCAAAAAGATCCTTCATCTCCTGAAGATCCTCCGCCGGAATCAGAAACGTCTGCGAAAGAAATCCGTGTCCATCCTCCGAAGGAAGATAACGCGAATAAAACGAAAACCGCTTGGCATAATCAGCCCCGTATAAATCCCCGAGATCATTCTTTGTAAAAAGAGACAGTTTCCTTGAACTGACCTTCGGAAGATCTAGCTCCGAAACAAGAATCCGATCCGAGACATAGATGACATCGACACTGCTATATCTCGTAAGCTGGTGGCGGAGCGCCTCCACATCCTCTTCCCCCTGAAGATAAAACATGTCCGGTCCCTCTCCGCCGAGAAGATGAACCGCCTTCCTGCCCTCTAGATCAATGTATTTCACCTGCAGAACACTCATAGGAAAAGAAGCCCCTCCGATACATAAATATTAGATTAGACGAAACAGCTCAAATTGAGAACTGTTTTCTGGTGGAACCATTCAAAGAAGAGCTCCCCTTTGCATCCATATCCCACGCAAAAACTTCAATCGAACATCAAGAAAAAAGATTGCAAAGACAAACCATCCGTTTTGTCATCCATCGCAGGAAAAACGTCAAGTGACAATCGTGAAAAAAGCCGATAAAAGCCTAAGTAAGCCCTACCAAAGTCAACCACTTTCACCGAGGACAAGAAGTTGCTAAAACTACTGAAAAACTACCAATTTTACAGGCTCGGTTTTTCCTTTGTACTAACCTCGGGAAATATCAAGAAAACAGCGATTTTCATTTGACTAAAAATTATCCACAATCAATAATGGAAGGGCGCAAAGATAACCGAGTGAAGCCTCTCGGAAGAAAAGAAGGAAACGATGAAAGCAAGAATCGCAGGAATCGAACGACATTCTGCCGTAAACGGGCCTGGGGTGCGCTACGTTCTCTTCTTCCAGGGCTGCCGTCATCGTTGTGTGGGTTGCCAGAACCCTGATACTCAGCCTGAGGAAGGCGGAACACTCTACGAGACAAGCGACCTCATTGAGGACATCCTCCAAACAAAGTATCTCGATGGCGTGACCTTCTCCGGAGGCGATCCCTTCTGTCAGCCGCAAGCCCTCAAAGAAATCGCATCCGCACTCCGTGAAAGGGCTATCAGCATCTGGGCCTACAGCGGCTGGACCTACGAGGAACTTTTATCCGGTATCGCCGGAGAAGAAGCCATCTCCGCCTTGCGTCAGATCGACGTGCTCGTCGATGGTCCCTTCATCCTGAAACTCTTCTCCGCCACCTGCCTCTTCCGCGGTTCATCCAATCAGAGACTGATCGATGTTCAGGAAAGTCTGAGACGCAACGAAGTGAAGGAACTGGACCAAATCAATTTCAATCTTTAGGAGGTAAGAAGCGTATGGAAAATGTCATCAAGAGAGACGGCTCAACCGTCAGGTTCGAAGCAGAGAAAATCGAGAACGCGGTAGCGAAAGCTTTCGTCTCCACCGAGGAGATACCGACCAAGGACATCCCGACGATGGCCAGAGCCATCGAGCTGATCGTCGAGACCTCTTTCTCCAACAAAGGAAAGAGAGATGCGGGCGTCGAAGAGATTCAGGACGAAGTCGAAAAAGCCCTGATGACGTGCGGCTATCAGAAGACCGCCAAAGCCTACATCCTCTATCGCAGCTCCCACGAGAAAGTCAGAGAGGCCGCCTCGACCTTCATCGATTATAAAAAGCTTGTCGATGGCTACATCGGCAAAGACAAGGACTGGCGAGTCAAAGAGAACTCCACCGTCACCCTTTCCTTAGGCGGATTCATCCTCTCCAACTCCGGCTCCGTCACCGCCAACTACTGGCTGAGCGAAGTCTATGATCCCGAGATCGCCGAAGCCCATCGCCGCTGCTTCTTCCACCTCCATGATTTAAGCATGCTCTCCGGCTACTGCGCCGGCTGGTCCTTGAAACAGCTCATCACCGACGGCTTAGGCGGTGTCACCGGAAGAATCACCTCCGCGCCTGCCAAGCACCTCTCCACCCTCTGCAACCAGATGGTCAACTTCCTAGGCATCATGCAGAACGAGTGGGCTGGCGCTCAGGCTTTCTCTAGCTTCGACACCTACCTCGCTCCGTTCGTCAAAGTCGATCACCTTGACTTCCACGAAGTCAAGCAGTGCATCCAGTCCTTCATCTACGGCGTCAACACGCCTTCGAGATGGGGAACCCAAGCCCCCTTCACCAACATCACCCTTGACTGGACCGTTCCGGAAGATATGAAGAACCTCCCTGCCCTCGTCGGCGGCAAGAACGTGGATTTCACCTACGGAGACTGCAAAGCCGAGATGGACATGGTCAACAAAGCCTTCATCGAGATCATGATCGAAGGCGATGCCAACGGCCGCGGCTTCCAGTATCCGATCCCGACCTACTCCATCACCAAGGACTTCGACTGGTCCGAAAACGAAAACAACCGCATGCTCTTTGAGATGACCGCCAAATACGGCACCCCCTACTTCTCCAACTACATCAACTCCGATATGAAGCCGAGCGATGTCCGCTCCATGTGCTGCCGTCTGAGACTCGACTTACGAGAGCTCCGCAAGAAATCCGGCGGCTACTTCGGCAGCGGAGAATCGACCGGAAGCATCGGTGTCGTCACCCTCAACCTGCCTCGCATCGCCTACCTCTCCAAAGACAAAGAGGACTTCTACCGCCTGCTTGACCGCTATATGGATATCGCAGCCCGCTCCTTAGACATCAAGAGAGACGTCATCACCAAGCTGATGGATCAAGGTCTCTACCCCTATACCAAGAGGTACTTAGGCACCTTCAAGAATCACTTCTCCACCATCGGACTCGTCGGTATGGAAGAGTGCCTCGAGAACGCCCGCTGGTATCACGGCGGCGATCTGACCACAGAGAGCGGAAACGCCTCCGCCGCCAAGATCCTCAACCACATGAGAGAGAGACTCTCCGACTACCAGGAAAAGTACAACTGCCTCTTCAACCTCGAAGCCACCCCTGCCGAATCCACCACCTACCGCTTCGCCAAGCACGATAAGAGTGAGTTCCCGGATATCATCACCGCCGCCAAAGAAGGACAGGCTCCCTACTACACCAACTCCTCACACCTTCCCGTCAGCTACACCTCCGATATCTTCAAAGCCCTGGAGATGGAAGATAACCTTCAGGTCCTCTACACCTCTGGCACCGTCTTCCACGCCTTCCTCGGCGAAAAGCTGCCCGACTGGCGCTCTGCCGCCAGCTTGGTCAAGAAGATCGCCTCCAACTTCCGCCTTCCGTACTTCACCCTCTCTCCGACCTACTCCGTCTGCACCGAACACGGCTATATCCCCGGCGAGCACTTCACCTGCCCGACCTGCGGGCATGAGGCCGAAGTCTACTCCCGCATCACCGGCTACTACCGCCCGGTCAAGAACTGGAACGACGGCAAGTTTTCCGAGTTCAAGAACCGCATGACCTACACCCCAGCCGAACTTCACGGCGAAGAGACCAAGAACGCTGAATCCTACACCACCATCGACCGCGTCAAACCTGCTTCCACCCCGTGTGCAGTTCCTTCTTGTCACGAGCGGAAGATGATCCTTCTTACCACCAAGACCTGCCCCAACTGCCAGATCGCCAAGAACGTCTTAAACGATGCTAACCTCCAGTACGATGTCGTCTACGCCGAAGAAGAGAACGGCAGAGCCTTAGCCGAGAAATATGGCATCACTCAGGCTCCGACCCTCATCGTCAGCTCCGAAGAAAGCTTAGACCTCTACGGCAACGTCTCCGAGATCCGCGGATTCGTCTCCGAATCCGAACACTGAACTGCTGTATCCAAAGCTGCTGATCTTCCCGGTCAGCGGCTTTTCTGTTTTCAGCTTTTTATATCATCCCGAATCATAACACAGGATTCAAAACTGACATCGGAAGAAAGTTCAAAAGCACACTCGGATAACCATCTTTAAGCAAACTACATCGCACGTAAAAGCTTCAAACGTCCTTTCCAGCAAAAAACAATTCATCTATTCACTAAGGCCGAACGCTCTGATGTGACGACAGACATTATCCTCCTCGCACAATGGCCTGCTGGATTTTGCTTTTTATGGTAAAGTCAGCGTTTTGCTCTATTGTTTTTTCTTATAGAGATGTATAATATTTTTTGCCAAGAAAGGACATTTAAAGGCTCCTATTCAGAAAAGCAAACCACAGCCGAAACCTACGCCTACATAGATGAGGGCATGAGTGGCGGCCCAGTAGTCACCCGGAAAGATAGAAAGCCCTATGTTGTCGGCATCAATTGTGCCTATGGCATTCGTAGAAAAGGATTCTTCCACACTGAAGAAGGACGGGTAGCGGTCGTCACAAAGATCTCGAATCTTGTCAACCAAATGACCCGCATGCTGGAAATGAATGACTGAGGAAACATCAAATGAAGAAAAACCGGAAGCGATTGTTCATGATCTTGCCTCTTCTCTTTTGCACCCTGTCTAGCTGCGGGCCGCGGAGAGAAACCGCATATCACGCCGTTCTGTACTACGAGTCGCACAACGCTGTGAAAGGCAGGCTCGTCTACGATACCGCAAACGTGCGCTTTGTCTTCTACTCTTCCGAGGAGGACCGGCATTTTGCCGGCTATCTGATCTGCAGGAGCTCTTTCCACATCAAGGATTACGAGTATCTCTTCCCCGACGAAGAGGGCTACATCGACAGAGCCCAGGAATATGCGAAACTGGATTGCTGTTATGCCGATGTCCTTCGGACCAGGGGCGCAAACAAGAAGAACTTCGACGTCCCCTTCGAATACGATCCTAGCTACTTAAACGGAATCATCACTCACCTCTATACCGAGAAGATGCCGGATTCGTTTTACGAGGACGGGCGCTATCAAAGAGTCGTCCAGGGGCGCCATCAGGTATAAGCGCTGTCCCTTACAGGAAACAATACACTCGCATTGTACCCGCCTCTTCTCGGCTGACATAACAAATCAGGCTCCTTATACTTTTTTCATATGGCTGATCAGAGTCCTTAACTTGGACGATCGGCCATTTTTTTGTTTCAGCCTACCCTGTCCACTTTATAGGGGACATTTTACTTTTGACTCGAGCATCCGCAGCATGCCTTTTTCAAAACAGCGGGCTTTTCAGGTTGCATGTTTATGCAATATTTCCTTCATGCGAAAATCAGTTCCCCACAGCTCCTGATTTGCATTGCCATCCTCCCCTCTCTATAATAGTGACGTTCCTGAACAAGAACAGACTGTTACGTACTTGCGCGGTACTTGCCCTAGGCAAGACTGCAGCTGGAGGAAAACACACATGGTTCTGCTGTTAGATTTAGGGAACCAGTCACTGCACGTCGGCGTTTATGAAAATCGTATCCCAGTGCTGAGTTTCCGTCTCTTTGCCGACAGACTCAAGAGCGAGATCGAATACGAAGAAGCGCTCCTCTCCTATCTCACCTACCACCACCTCGATCCAAAGACCTTCGAAGGGGCCATCCTTTCAAGCGTCGTCCCTTCCTTGACAAAAAGAATCGAAACCGCCGCTTCGAAAATCATCCAAAAACCTTGCTTAATTTTAAACAACCGCCTCAGGATTTCCCTTTCTATCCGCATGGATAATCCAAGTGAAGTCGGATCCGATCTTTTAGCCACCGCCTTAGGGGCGATCAACGACTATCGGAAGGACACCCTCGTCATCGACATGGGAAACGTCGCATCCTTCCTGCTTGTCAGCGAGAAGAGAGAGTACCTCGGAGGGGCGCTCTTCCCCGGTTTAAGAGACTCCGCCGATCAGATGATCCAAAACTCCGCTCTCCTTTCCGAAGTCGACCTCAAAGCCCCCAAGAAGTACCTCGGCAAGAACTCCTGCGACTCTATCAGCGCTGGTGTCCTTTTCGGCTATCAGGGCTTGATTGAATCCTATGCGAAGAAGCTGGAAGAAGAAGTCGGAAAACCCTTGGTCAAAGTCCTGACCGGTGCGGATGCCAAGCTAGTCAAAGACCTCCTTCCGAAAGACTTCCTCTACCATCCTACCCTCTGCTTTGATGGGCTCTATGACATCTACCAGAAAAACACCCGGAAAGGAGAGAAGTGATCATGCGAAGAAACAATCACGTCTATAGCCTAGCAATCATCGGATTGATGATCGCCCTGATGGCGCTTTTTGCCTTCACTCCCTTAGGCAGCGTGTTTCAGGCTGCCGGCTTCTCCATCACCCTGATGGGAATCCCTCTTGCCATCATGGCCTCTCTCTTCGGTCCTTGGATGGGTGCGCTAGGCGGTTTCATCTGGGGCACATTTGCCATCATCGAAGCCTACACCGGGATGGATGCGATCGGAACCTTATTGCTTAACGCTACCGACCTTTCCGCCGGCATCAAATACGGTGGCCTCTTCCTGATGTGCTACTCGCGCATCCTCGTTGGCTTTCTCTCCGGCCTCATCGACGATGCCTTAAGAAAAATCGATCAGAAAGGCTACTGGTCAAGCTATGTCACCGCGCTCTCTGTCGGCGTGTTCAACACCGTCTTCTTCATGGCTCTCTTCTGCCTCTTCTTCTACCGCTCCGAGCTTGTTCAGAACCTCTGCTCTCAGTATGGACTCAATCCCAACAACGCCTTCCTCTTCAGCTTAGGATTTGTCGGCATCATCAACATCCCCGTCGAATGGACAAGCGATCTCCTCATCGGCGGAGCGGCAGCCTTCGGCATCAAAGCCGCTTCCCGCAAGCTTCACCTCTCTTCTCCCTTCCCTCGCTTCTTTGCCAAGAAAGAAAAGAAAACAGAAGAAACTGACTCCGATCAGAAGTAAGAACACTTCATCAGATAAAGAGCCATCAAAGGATTCCCCTCTCTGTTTTTTGGGGGAGACAACCAAAAAACAGATCCCGGATTCGGAGATGAGATGATCCTTAAGAAAATCCGCAACAGGCTAACGAATCTTCGCACGCTCTGAAAAGGGACGGCGGGAAAATCCAGTCAGTGATTAGGAGCTTCGGCTGCCCCCCTTCTCTTCGCGTATGACATGCACACCAACCATATAGACGCACTGACTATTATGCGTACATAATGATATGTGGAAGTGAAAAGAAAGCCTGATCCATCCGCAGAGTATTCAGAAGTACCTGGATCAATCTGAGATGAAAGCGGGGTTCTATGACAAAAGGCATACTCCGATTTCATAATCCGGAAGGTCTTCAGAAGATAGCGCGTTTTCGGTAAATCGACACCCCTCATCCTTCCCTTTTGAAATCATACTTCCGCTGATTTTTCCTCTGTAAGCCCTAGAAAAAGGGCTTTCATTCTCCTTCTTTTACGTTATATAATGTTCAGAATATGGTTAACGATTACACGATTTACTCCGTCGAAGACGACATCGAGATCTCCGATATCATCGGCCTTGCCTTAAGAAGCCAAGGCTATGACATCTCCATCTATGGAACCGGAGAAGAATTCTTTGCTGCGCTCCAAGAGAAGAAACCCAACATGGTTCTCCTCGACATGATGCTTCCCGGCATCCAGGGAAGAGAAGTACTTCGCACCCTTCGCTCCGATCCCAAGAACCAGGACATCGTCGTCATCATCGTCTCCGCCCGCTCTTTGGTGAGCGATAAGATCGACGGCCTCGACTTAGGGGCTGACGATTACATCGCCAAGCCCTTCGACATCAATGAGTTTGTCTCCCGCATCAACGCCCACTATCGAAGACACATCCAGACCGAGCACGGAAACACCAATACCCTGAAGATCGATCCCTATGTCATCGACTTCGACAACAAGACCATCCGCAAAAACAACACCTTGGTCGACATCACTCCCAGCGAGTACGAGATTGCTGAGCTCCTCTTTCTCCGCCACGGATCCATCGTCTCCAAAAGCGAGATCTCCCTCAAGCTCTACGGCGAGACCGAAGATCCCGAAAAAGCCAAGAAGCAGTTTCGGACCATCGATATGCACGTCAAAGACCTCCGCCAGAAGCTCGGAGACAACGAGAAGAAGTTCATTCATACCATCTTCGGAAACGGCTATCAGATAGACTGACCTCTCATGAACAGAAAGCAAGTCTTAGGAAGAAACTTCATCGTCTCCTTCTTCGCCTTCCTGATCTTCTTTTTCACGTCCATGACGTTTTTCTTGGTGACCAAACAAGGCGAAATCCGAGAGACCGATCTGATCGCCAATAACATCATTACCCGGATCGACGAGGATGATGAGACCATCAGCACCTTACAGAGCGCCTATCGTGACTCTCCCTTGATCCGCGTCACCTTCTACAACATCGATAGCAACATTCCGATCACAGACACCCTCAACCATCTAGAACCCGATCCAGATCTTGTGTTAGAGAGCAAGACTGCACTCTCTTACGATTCTGCTTTCCAAACCAAAGCCTTCCGTCGCTATCAGCGCTGCAAGAAGCAAAGCCGGATTGTCCTCCGCGTCTCAAAAAGGCCTAACGACGGCTATCTCATCGCCCGCTTCCTCTTCCTCTGGGGCTCAATGATTGTCGCTTTGCTTTGCATCTCCTTCTATATTCTCCTCTACCTCAATTACAAAAAATCCCTCATCCCCCTGAAAACCCAGATCCGGAAGATGCAGCAGTTCGTTCAGCCTGGCTCCACCATCACCTACGACGAAGACATCAACTACATGGCCTACATTCTAAGAGATTCCCGCCACCGCCTCATGCACCAGCTTGAAGAGAACGCCATCACCGCTCAGAAGATGGACTTCATCCTCGACTCCTTCTCCCAGGGACTCATCGTCATCGACGCCTCCTATAAAGTCGTCATGATCAACAAGCAGGCCTTAAGCATCTTTCAGAAACAGAAGAGTGACGTTCAGACCCGTTACTTCGAAGCCTTGGAAGCCCCGCATGACTTCTTCGTCAACTTCAGCATGGTCATCCAAACCGAGAAGCCCATCCAGTTCATCGAACACATCGGAACCCGCGTCTACCAGTGCGACATCAACACCATCCAGTACGGCTGGGCCAAAAGCCTCAATCGGGAAGAGAAAAACGGCGCTTCCCTTCTGATGATCGACATCACCGATGACTACAACTCCTCCGAGATGAAGAAGGAGTTCTTCGCCAACGCTTCCCATGAGCTTAAAAGCCCTCTCACCTCCTTATTAGGATATATGCAGCTCATCGAGAACGGCACCATCAAAGGCGATGCCGTTCTTCCGGCATTAGAGAAATGCATCCAAGATGCCCAGAGAATGGATAAGATCATCTCCGACATGCTCACCCTCTCCTCCTTGGAGAGAGAAGCGCTCCGTCCCATCGAAGAGATCCCGCTTCCTAAAGCCTTGGATCAGATCGTCAGCACCCTGCAGTATCAGCTCCAGGAGAAGAAGATCACCATCCACCGCTCCTATGAGCCTCTCTCCATCAAGATGAGCCCCGACGACTTTGAGAGGATGACCAAGAACCTCATCGAAAACGCCATCAAATACAACAAAGAGCATGGAAACATCTACCTCACCATCGAGAAAGAGAAACGGGACCTGATCATCAAAGATGACGGCATCGGCATCGCCAAAGAGAACCAGTCCCGCGTGTTCGAACGCTTCTACCGCGTCGACAAAGCCCGCTCGAGACGAAACGGCGGAACCGGTTTAGGCCTTGCCATCGTCAAACACATCTGCAACTATTACGAGCTCACCATCACCTTAGATTCCGAGCTCGGCAAAGGCTCTGCCTTCACCATTCATTTTCCGGAATAAGCCGCCTTTTCCCTATGAAGAAAAGGTCTCCTTTCATTTTGCAAAGATTTTCTTGACTTGTAAGAGCTTTCAAACTAGACTAATGTCACAAGCGGGTGAAAGACCCGCCTTTCCAATAGGAGGAAACATTATGAAGAAACGTGTCGTTACATTGAGCCTCGCTGCGTTATCTATGCTCGGCTTAGCAGGTTGTCGTCCCAAGCCATCGGATGCTGGGAAAACCAAATCTGTCGCCACAGCCAAAGTCACTGCCGCCATCAAGGATGCGGAGAACTTATCCAGAGCTGACCTGATGAAGAAAGCCGTCGCCGAACTCAAGGCCGCCGGTGCCAATGCCGGAATCAAGATCGAAGCCGTCACATCCCGTGGCGGAAAGTCTGCGGCCAAGGCCGAGTTTGCCAGACAGCTCCAGGCTGCCGGTATGGATTACGGCATCACCGATACCACCACAGATGACGATGCCGCCAAGAAGGCTCCTGTCACCTACAACTCCACCGTCGATGGCAAGATCTACACCATCCTCTCCGGCGAGATCGAAGCTGGCGTGACGGGCGGATACGATGGCGCCATCCTTCAGGATGGTTATCAGCTGCAGAAGAAGTTCATCGACACTGGCTACTTCACCAACTACATCCCGAAAGAGTGGAAGGATGAGAACAAGAACGTCACTGACAGTTCTGACAATCCGTTCACCCTCCAGTACAACTTCAAGACATGGATGGTCAACAACAAGAACAACGACACCGTCATCGATAACGTCTGGGATGTCACGCAGGCCAAGTTCAAGAAGAAGCTTCTGACCATGGATCCTTCCAACGAGAACGTCAATATGGACTGGCTCATCATGCTCACCAGAGATGACAATGCCGCCGCTCTGAAGAAAGCCTTTGAAGCCCCCACCAACGATAACAAGGCTTTAGACCTCACCAAGTATGCCCAGTACGGCGAGACCAAGAAATATGCCTATGCCTTCATCGACAAGTTCATTGATAACGCACAGTTCTACGCCGATGACGGAAAGGCCATCGACGATCTTGCGAAGACGCCGGGCTCGATCGGCTGGATCGTCTATTCCAAGATTCAGAACGTCAAAGAATCCGCAGACATCACCAAGAAGAACATCGTCATCGCTGCCTTAGGCAACGAGCACTCCGATGGAACCAACCCCGGCGATTCCAAGATGGCCGGCTTCGGTGGCTTCATGTACAAGCACTATATGTCCATCATGCCGAAGACTGAGCTTCCTTACACCACCGCTGCCTTCTTCAACATCCTCTCTACCACCAAACAGGGCTACAAGAACTGGGCCGGCGATGTCGGTGACTATCCGACCATGGCCAGCATCAACTCCGACCGCTCCAAGAACGGTCACGGCACCTTAGCCGCTGACTTCACCTGGAAGCAGTCCGCTACCGGCGAGAACGTCTTCCCTTGCCTCAACGATCCTTCTGCCGCTTGGTGGAATGATCAGACCAAGGGCGCTGCCATCGGCGAGACTCCTTCTTACATCGGACCGATGTACAACAAGGTCGGTTCCTTCATCCAGATCGCCCTCTCCAACAAGAAGTAAACATCAGATCAAAACTGAAAGCCGGGAACTCCTTCCCGGCTTCCTTTCTTCTATGCCGCTTCCACCCTATGAACAAGGAGATTCTCAATGAAACCAAATCAGACAAATGAAAATTCCGCGAATGGCTTCGAGTCTTCTGGAGAACCGTTGAACGCTGAGATCAACGCCGGTTCAGCCGTTGTTTCGCAAGACAGCACGAAGATGAAGCTCAGAAGGGCGTTCAACACCACCCGGACCTTCTTCGGTGTCCCTGCGAACAACATCTTAGTCTTCTTCGGAATCCTGTTATTGATCCTGAACGTCACCCCGCTGATCTCCGTCCTCCGGGACGCTTTCCTCGTCCACGACATGGAATACGTGCCAAACGGAACCGATATGGGCTTAGCGGCCGGAAGCTTCACCGGCTATCACTGGTACGAAGTCTTTGCCGGCCCGACCAGCAAAGGCTACTTCTGGCTGCCTTTAGGCAGATCCATGATCGTCTCCGTGTTATCCTGCACCTTTGCCATCGTTCTCGGCGGAGGCGCCGCCTTCTTAATCTGTCGGACCAACCTGCCGTTCAAACGCTTCATCTCCTCCGTCTTCATCTTCCCCTACATCATGCCCCAGTGGACATTGGCCCTCTTCTGGAAGAACTTCTTCAACTCCTCCAACTGCGGTCAGTTAGCCTATGTCGGAGAGCTGGAACATCTCACCGGCATCGCAATGCCGGAATGGTTCGTCTACGGCCCCTTCCCCATCTCCTTCGTTCTCGGCCTCCACTATGCACCGTTCGCTTATATCCTGATGGGCGGTGTGTTGCGGAATATGGATTCGAACCTTGAAGAAGCCGCCACCATTCTCAACATCCCGAAATGGAAGACCTTCTTCAAAGTCACCATCCCGATGCTCAAACCTGCCATCCTCTCCACCATCCTCTTAGTCTTTGCCGCCGCCATCTCCTCCTACCCGATCGCTCAGACCTTAGGCACCCCGGTGAACTACTACGTCTTGGCCGTCATGATGAAACGTATGATCGAAGGAAGCTCCGGTGCGATGACCGGACAAGGCTCCATCGTCTCCATCGTCCTCATCCTCTTAGGCGTCTTCATCCTCATCTTCAACCAGCTCTCCACCTCCGGCAGAAAACAGTACACGACCGTCTCCGGCAAAGCCGGCCAGGCCTCCAAGCAGAACCTTGGCAAGGTCGGAAAGTGGGTCATCGGCACCCTCTTTGCCATCATCGTCATCTTCTTCTGCATCGGACCGATGATCTCCTTCTTCTTTGAATCCTTGCTCCCCAACCCTGGCGATTACTCCGCCGGATTCAGCTTCAAATACTGGACCAGCGAAGAAGTCCTCCGAAACGACTACCACGGCGTGCTCCATGAGCCCAAGCTCTGGGAAGCCTTGCGCGGATCGGTTCTCCTCTCTTTAGGCTGCGCTGCCTTAGCAGGAACCGCCGGCATGCTGATCGGCTACGCGGTCGCCAAGAAGCGGAAATCCAAGCTCGCTCAGGGCGTCAACGGCTTAGCCTTCTTCCCTTACCTGATTCCTTCTGTCTCCCTCTCCGCCATCTTCTTCCTCATGTCCCTCAACATCAAATGGCTCTATAAGCTTCCGATCCTCGTCTGCCTGATCCTCGGTCTCATCAAGTACATCCCATTCGCTTCCCGCTCCTCCCTCAACGCGATGATGCAGCTCTCCAACGAGATCGAGGAAGCCGCCGTCATCCAAAACGTCCCCTGGTGGAAACGGATGCTCAGGATCGTCTTCCCGATTCAGAAGACCGCCTTCCTCTCCGGTTATCTCTTACCCTTCATCTCCTGCATGCGAGAGCTCAACCTCTTCATCTTCATCGGCACCGATACCATGATCCTGACAAAGTTCATGTATCTCCTTGAAGATACCGGTATCGCCGCTCTCGAAAACGCTGCAAACCTGATCCTTGTCATCATCATTCTTGTCGTCAACTGGTTGGTGAACCTGCTGACCGGCGCTTCTATTGATAAAGGTGTTGGAGGAAAATAAACATGCCAAAAATCGAATTGACAAACGTCACCAAACGCTATGGAGATTTCTATGCCGTCGAAAATATGAACCTGACCATCCCCGATGCATCCTTCATCACCCTGCTTGGACCATCGGGCTGCGGTAAGACCACGACCCTGCGGATGATCGCCGGATTAGAGACCCCGACCGAAGGCAAGATCACCATCAACGGCGAGACTGTCTTCGACTCCAAGGAAGGCATCAACATCTCCGCCAACAACAGACACGTCGGCTTCCTCTTCCAGAACTACGCCCTCTGGCCCCATATGACCGTCTACAAGAACATCCAGTTCGGCCTTGCCAACGTCAACCAGGAGATGCCGCTTCACGCCTCCGAGTACGAGAGATGCACCAAGATGGCTGATGTCTCCAAAGAGACAAGCCAGATTCAGGAGTGCATCAAAAACTCCCTGGATAAAAACGGCAAAGTCGTCACTGACAAAGCCTTGCTCAGCCTCATCGACACCTTCGAGATCTCCATGTACTCCGCCAAAGAGCTCTTCAAAGCCGCGACTTCCGACAATGTGGAAGCAAACCTTTCTGCCTTAGGAGAAGACTACCATCAGAAAGCGGCCTCCGAGCTTCAGAAGATCGAAGAAAAAGGCTTTGAAGTCAACGAGAAGATGAACCTCTCCAAAGACGGCGAGGAAGTCATCAAGAAGAGAAGACTCGACAAAGAAGAGATCGAGCTACGCATCCGCAGAAGCGCCCGCGTCGTCAAAGTCGGCGAGTTCATGGACCGCTATCCAAACGAGCTCTCCGGCGGTCAGCAGCAGCGTGTCGCGATCGCCAGAACTCTTGCCCCCGGACCGAAAGTCCTCTTCATGGATGAACCTCTCTCTAACCTCGATGCCAAACTCAGACTCGAGATGAGATCCGAGCTCAAGAGACTTCATCACGAGACCGGAGCCACCTTCATCTACGTCACCCACGATCAGCTCGAAGCCATGACGCTTGCCACCCATATCTGCCTCATCAACAACGGCGTCGTCCAGCAGTACGATGCTCCGTTAGACGTCTACAAGAGACCCAACAACCTCTTCGTCGCCGACTTCGTCGGCAACCCGGCCATCAACCTCATCGAAGCCAAAGCCAAACAGGATGAGAAAGGCATCCAACTCGACCTCTTCAGCGGTCAGGTCAAAGGCACCTTCGTCCCCAACACCTTCGTCGACCTTTCAAAATTCAGAGCTCAGGCCGATGAAGAAGATGCGAAGAAAGCTAAAGAATACCAGCAGAAGCTTGCCGATAAGCACTTCGTCGAGAAAGGCAACTCCGATAAAGCCTTCGACTTCAAGATCCCGACCATCAACGGAACCTTGGATTCCAAAGACGAAAAAGAGATCTCCGATCAGGATTTCGTCATCGGCATCCGGCCTGAGTTCCTCCGCATCGAGGAAGACGGCAAACTGGAGACCGAAGTCTACTCCGCCATGCCTTCCGGCATGGAGACCACCGTCAAGCTGAGAGTCGGCGAGTTCCTCATCACCTCCGTCGTCTTCGGCGGCGTCGATTACAAAGTCAACGCCAAAGCCAAAGTCAACATCGTCGGCAAAGAAATCCTCCTCTTCGACCGCAAGACCCAGAGACTCATCGCCAGCGGCGAGCTCAAGCTCTGCTGATTCCCTCTGATTCCTGTTCCCCCTTTTATCTGAAAGGCCAATGCCCCGGCCTTTCAGATTTTTCTTTTCCCATCTCACCTGAGAATGCCTTATAATTCTGCCGGAGGTACTTCGATGAGAACACTTTATCTTGCAGCCGGCTGCTTCTGGGGCACGGAAGCCTTCTTCGCCCAGATGAAAGGCATCCTCTTCACCACCTGCGGCTATGCTAACGGAAACATCGATCATCCCTTCTATGAAGATCTGAAAAGCGGAAGAGCCACCCACGCCGAAGCCGTGAAGGCGGTCTTTGATGAAACGATTCTAAACCTCGATAAACTCCTCTCCTACTACCTCTCCATCATCGACCCCTACGCTAACAACCATCAAGGAGAAGACTACGGATTTCAGTACCGCACCGGCGTCTATTGGGAAGACAAAGACTTAGAGCCAGACATCCTATCCTTCTTCCACAACAAAGAGAAAGAGATGGGAGATCGGCCTTTCGCCATCGAACTTATGAGACTCAAGAATTTCTTCCCCGCCGAAGAATACCATCAGAATTACCTGAGGAAACATCCTGACGGATATTGCCATATCCATCTCGATGCCATCCGAAAAGAGGACAGAAAATGATCATTGCCTACGGAGAGATACTCGTCGACACCTTCCGCTATCATAACCGCACCGACGCCTTTGTCGGCGGCGCCCCCTTCAACGTCTGCTACGCCATCCGGAAGATGGGCAAAGACGCCCTTTTTGTCGGCAGCATCGGAGATGATGCGTATGGTCATCTGATCGAAGACTTCTTTGCCGAGAACCACCTCGAGAACAAAGGCTTACGCGTCGATGCAAAACGCCCGACCGCCTACTCCGAAGTCACCCTGAAAAACAACGACCGCAGCTTCACCTTCCATCGAGACGATGCGGCCGATGACGTCTTTGCAGAAGAGAGCATAGATTTCATTCCTCAGGCAGACATCGTTCACCTCGGCTCTTTGATGCTCTCAAGCGAGCGCGGAAGAGACTTTTTCCACAAAGTCATCACCGCCGCTCACAGCCAGCATAAACCCGTCTCCTTCGACATCAACTTCCGCGAGGATATCTTCCCCGATCTGCCGACAGCGCTTCATATCTACAACGACATCCTTCCCGAGATCGACATCCTGAAATTTTCCAAAGAAGAGATCGCTCTCTTCTGCCACGCCAAGAACATCCCGGAAGCCTTAGAGACCTATCGCGGAACCGACAAGCTCGTCCTTGTCACCGATAGCAGAAACGGTTCCTACGCCTATGTAGGCGATCACCTCTTCCACGCCGATACCATCAAAGTCAACGCCATCGATCCTACCGGAGCCGGAGATGCCTTCTATGGCGCCTTCCTCAGCCAGGTCGATTCCTTCGGCCTCTCCGCCATCTCCCATATTCCTTCTCTTCTCACCTCATCCCTTCGCTTCGGCAACGTCGCCGGTGCCTTGTCCACCACCAAAAAAGGCGCTCTGAGCGCCATCCCTTCCTATCAGGATGTCGTCGTGGCCATCGAAGGAGAACCTTACCAGAGTCGATAAAAGATACTCCGTTCAGCTTTCAACAAAGAAGTGGAGATGCTTTGAGACAAATCAACTGCTTTTTAAAGCGATATCAGCACAATCAACTAGCTTACTTTCTTTGAATACGCATAGATTTCTATGATGAGATTCTTCTCATCATAGACTTTGAATTGATTGTCTTTTGAGTAATCCGTATAGTTGTAATCGCCATCCCAGTATTTGACAAAGCCCGGCTCTGCCGTCAAAGTCGGAAAATAGGGGAGTAAGTCATCATACGTCTCTCCTTTTAACACAACCAGGCCCAGGACCTCGACATTGTTTTCCTGAAACGACAGATAATGGGTCTTAGAATAATTCTGTACAAACTCGATATCTTTTGGATTTGCTTTATTGCAGGAGAATAACTTTAAAGTGGATCGATAGACTTGTGATTAAGAAATGCATCAAAGATTCCGCCTTGGACAATCAAGGCAGCAAGATGATCATAATCAGCATGCGTGACAATCAGGTAGTCTAAAATACCATCCGAACTGATTACCGATGCAATTTTCCTTAACAGATTTTGTTTACATTCATCGGCAACATATACATTGTGCAGCTCTCTCTTGTAAGCGGAATTCGAAGTATGCTGGTCGGTAGAAGTAGAAGATTGATATCCGCCATCCACCAAGAGATCCGTGGTACCAGATTTTACCATATAGCAATCAGAAGAACCGATGGAATGGCGATTCTGACGCCCCGGCCTTGTATAATCCGTTCCGTTCTCATTTACAACATTATCATCATCAAAAAAGAAAACAGAAACGCCTTGTTCTTTATCATCTTTTTCTAACAGTTTTGTCCCTGTTTCTTTGTTGTTCTTTATAATTGAAGGACGCCTATCCCACTTGCACGCATTCAAAAACAGAGAGAAAAACGAAAACAAGACGGCCAACCATTTGTTCCGTGCCGCTTTCATTTTATCCCACAACCCGTAACTGAGACGGGTGAATGTATCTGAGATTTGAAAAAGAAACTAATATATCAAATATATATAAGACAAAGGTAACAACCTATTTGATAAAACAGAATTTTGCATAATTCCAAGACTTTCCTTGTTGCGTGGTAGTGTATCACTTTCTAAGCACCAAAACCATAGAAATTAAAAAATTCTAAGTTATAAATACCTTCAGCAATTCATACTCCACAAAGTCTGCAGCCGGAATAATTGCAACCTATCTAAAACCATGCCCAAGCAATCACCATCGGAACATTCCGATCCGAGAGACAAGATCAAACGCCGCAGCCAACACGGAAGATTCAAATCATCATCCTACTTTTTCTTAGGCAAAAAGAGGCCGATCTTGTCGTTTCGTTTCCGTTCCTTCTTCAAATGAGCCGATATTACGATATAATAAGAAAAAAGGAATCAGAACATGCACGAACCAATCTCCTATGAGGACATCTACCTCTTCTTGAAAAAAGCCACTCAGGAAAACAAAGACTATCATCTCCTCACCTTCTTCTCCGAGATTGTCAGCCTCCTCAAAAGCCACTTTGAGAAGATGGACTGGGTCGGCTTCTACCTTGTCGATGAAGAACACTCCACCCTCTATTTAGGCCCTTACCGAGACGGTGTCGATGCCTGTGAAAACATCCCCAAAGGAAAAGGCGTCTGCGGAACAGCCTACCAACAAGAGAAGACACAGCTCGTCAATGATGTCCACCGGCTTACCAATTACATCGCCTGCTCAAGTTCCACCCAAAGCGAGATCGTCCTCCCTTGCTTCCACGAGGGAAAGCTCATCGCTGTCCTCGACATCGATTCCGATCAGCAAGCTGCCTTCGATTCAGAAGATCAAGAGCAATTAGAGAGAATCCTCTCACTCACAAAGGAGATACAACGATGAAAAAAAGACTGTCGCTCTTCCTTTCCTCCCTCCTTTTACTTTCCGGATGCGGAAAGAGAGTCTACGGACCCAAAGATTACCGTAAGAGCCTCGCTTACCGCGATCACTTTACCATCCTCCTCTTTTCCGACACCCACTTCGGATCCGAAACCGATCTCGAAGATGCTCTGCATCTCTTAGAAGCCGAGATCAATGATGCCAAAGCCAAAACCAAAGTCGATCTCATGGTCTTCGACGGCGACAACTTTTCCAATGCGACCAAGTCCATCGTCGAAAGAAGCATCCGCTTCATCGACAGCCAGAACATTCCCTTTGCAATGACCTACGGCAACCACGACACCCAAGGTGGCTACGACCGCTTTTACATCGCCTCAAAGCTTCGCCAAGCCAAACACTCCGTCTTCGTCGACTACGACGATGACAACATCTACGGAAACGCTAACTACTACATCGACCTGATGCAAAATAGCAACGCGAAATACCGCCTCTTCATCCTCGATTCCAACTCCTATGTCCAGCATGGCTTCACCATCCAATACGACATCATCCACGACGACCAGCTCGCCCATATGGAAGACATCACCAAAGCCGAAGGGAAAGTTCCTTCCCTCGCCTTCTACCACATCCCGGTCTACGAGTTTGATGACGCCTACAAAGCCTATGTGAAAAACGAGATCGACGGCAAAGGCAAGAACCGGGAAAAAGTCTGCTACGGCTATCGAAGAAACGATGCCTTCACCCGCATGAAGAACAACGGGACCATCGGCATGTTCGTCGGACACGACCACATCAACGACTCCACCTTGATCTATCAGGACGTCCTTCTTGCCTACGCCATGAAATCCACCGAGGAGATCTACCACAACGATGTCGGTTACACCCTCATCGACCTCCACGGACAAACCAAGATGAGCCTGGATGATGTATCAAAGTACATCTACAAGAAAGGAGCCGAAGAATGATGAAAAAGATCCTGCCACATCTGTTCCTTATTCTCAGCCTACTCTTTGTCACCCTTTTCTGGTACTACGGCATCTTCTCCCTCTTCGGACTCATCATCGATGAGCTCTCTCCCCTGACAGAAGTCCTTCCGATCTTCCTTCTCTCCCTGACCTTCCTTGTTCTCTTCCTCTTCTTCCTTCATGAGATTATCGTCAGACGAAGCAAGAGAAAAGCCCGACTCATCCTCGCTATCCTCTTATCACTCCTCGTCCTTGTCGCCATCATCCTCGTTCTGCTTCATCCCAACATCTTCTTCAAAAACCCTGCTCAGCTGGATAAACCGATCTTCGTCTGCCTTTCTCTTCTTCTTGATCTTGGCGGCATCATCCTGCTCTTCCTGAAAAAAGACCTTCCCCTCTTCCCCCTTCAATCAACCGAAATCAAAACCTGGCAGTACCTCCTCATATCCTTCCATGCTCTCTTCTCCCTCTTCTTCTTCGGAGACTTCCTCCTTGGCCTCACCTTAAAAAGCCATTACTTCCATCACCCGCTTCTCTATCCTCTCCTCTTGATCACCTTGATCATTCCCATACTGAACTTCTTCTACTTCCTCTTTGTCAATCATCTCAATAAAGGCTTCGATATCGCCTCCCTCCTTCTTAACCTCTGCTCCCTTATCCTGATCATCAGCTTCGCCTATCAGCACCTATTGCTTCCCGAACTCACCCAACAGCTTTTCCCCCTCGATTACATGGGAAGCAAAGGCTTCGCCCCTCTCTTCCTTGCTATCCTCTTCCTTCTCTCTTTGACCCATAGCTCCTTCACCCTCATTAGAAGACTCAAACAGAAAGACAACTCTCGCTCCGCCTGATTCAGAAAGACGATCTCAGACGGCTAGAAACCCAATCCCTCCAGATCTCTAGCCGTCCTTTTTCTTTTCTGATCAAATCAAAATCTCCCTGAGACAGCTTTGCCTCAGGGAGTCCTTACTTCGATGAATCGTCTTATCCTACTCCGCCGAGGCGATCGCATTGCCGGTGTAAAGCTGATAATACTTTCCCTTCTGGGCAAGCAGCGTTTCGTGGTTACCTCTCTCAATGATCGTACCATGATCCAAAACCATGATGACATCCGCGTTTTTGATCGTAGAGAGACGGTGGGCGATGACAAACACCGTCCTGCCTTCCATGATGGCATCCATACCCTTCGTCACCAAGGCTTCCGTCCGGCTATCGATCGACGAAGTCGCCTCATCGAGAATCAGGACCGGCGGGTTGGCAACCGCCGCTCTGGCGATCGCCAGAAGCTGCCTCTGACCCTGGGAGAGAGAGGCTCCTCCGTTCTTGAGCACCGTCTGATACCCCAAAGGGAGCTGAGAGATGAAGGTGTCCGCGTTCGCGAGCTTCGCTGCGGCATAGACTTCCTCATCCGTCGCATCGAGCTTTCCGTAGCGGATATTCTCCATGACCGTCCCCGTGAAGAGCTTCGTGTCCTGGAACACCATGCCTAACGAGCGTCTGAGATCCGCTTTCTTGATCTTGTTGATGTTGATGTCATCGTAGCGGATCTTTCCATCCGCGATGTCATAGAAGCGGTTGAGCAGATTCGTGATCGTCGTCTTTCCGGCACCGGTAGGACCGACGAACGCGATCTTCTGACCCGGCTCCGCATAGACCGTGATATTGTGAAGGACGATCTTATCCGGAACATAACCGAAGTCGACCTCGTCGACATTGATCTTGCCTCTGAGCCACTTATATTCCACGCCGCTGCCATCCGAGTGCGGATGCTTCCAGGCCCATTTGCCGGTGACCTCCTTGCACTCGAGAGGATTGCCGTTTCCGTCATCCTTCGCATTGACAAGCTCGACATAGCCGTTATCCGCTTCCGATGGCTCATCCGTCATCCCGAAGATCCTCGAAGCACCAGCTAAGGCCATCGTCACCATGTTGAGCTGTTGCGCCATCTGACCGATCGGATTGACAAACGACTTCGAATAGAGCAGGAACGACGTGATGACACCGACCGTGTAGAGATGTCCCCGGCCGGGAGAAGCAAAGAGATCCGAGAATCCATATCCTGAGATACCCTTGACAACAAAGATGCCGCCGAGCAAAGCCAACGCCGCATACTGAAGGTTACCCAGTTGGTTGACCGCCGGCATCAGGGTGTTGGCGTAGCGGTTGGCTTTCACCGCCTGCGTGTAGAGCTCCTCATTGTGCTTCCTGAACCCTTCGATGTTCTTCCCCTCATAGTTGAACACCTTGACGACCTTCTGACCGGAGATCATCTCCTCGATGTAGCCGTTCGTCTTTCCTAATTCCATCTGCTGCTTCATGAAGTACTTCCCCGAGTTCGAAGCAAAATACTTGGTGAGAACAAACATCAGCGCACCGAAGAAGACAACGACCGCCATCAGATAGAAGTCGCTCATCAGCATGATGACAAAACAGGCGATCATCGTGACCGAAGAAGAGACGATCATCGGAATGCTTCTAGCCAGCATCTCCCGGAGAGAATCCACATCATTGGTGTAGATCGACATGATGTCGCCGTGCGTGTGCTGATCGAAGTAGGAGACCGGAAGATCCTGCATATGCGCAAAAAGATCGTCTCGGATCTTCTTTTGCACCCCCTGAGCGATATACGCCATGAAGAAGTTATACGAATAAGAAGAGAGGATGCCGAGCGCATAGATGACAATCATCACCCAGATCGAGGGCCAGAACGAAAGCCCGAAGAGAGAGCTATGGGCCGTGTGGAACAGATAATCCGTATAGTCAGGCTTAAGCACCCCAGCAGCCAAATCCGCTCTCGCCTGATTCAGCGTCGGCACGATGAAACCATCCACCAAGATGTTGCCCACAAAGAACGAGTTGGCAACCCCGGCAAAAGCCACGATGAAGATCGAGAGAATCACCAGGATGAAGAGACCTGGATTATAGTGCCAGACCAAGGAGACCAGACGCTTCAAGGCACCGTTTCTGGCTTCTTTCGAAACCATCGGGCGCCTGCCATTAATTTTCTTTGACATCGAAGTCCCCTCCTCCTAACTGAGATTCATAGAGCTCACGATACACCTGACAGCGCTCCATCAGCTCCTCATTGCTACCGATATCGACAATCTTCCCGCCCGTCTCCAGAACCAGGATCGTATCGCAGTCCTTGATCGATAGGACACGCTGGGCGATGATGAACTTCGTCACCTCAGGCTTCGTCGTCGATAACCCTTCCCGGATCAGAGCGTCCGTATGCGTATCGCAGGCAGAAGTCGAATCGTCCAAAATCAGAATCTTCGGATCCTTCAGAAGCGCCCTTGCGATACAAAGCCTCTGCTTCTGACCGCCGGAGACATTCGTCCCGCCTTCCGTCAGCATCGTATCGAGTCCCTCCGGGAAGTGATGCAAGAACTCTGAAGCCTGCGCAAGATCACAGGCCTTCCAGATCTCCTCGTCATCCGCGTCCTGATTTCCCCACTTCAGATTGTCCCGGATCGTCCCTGTGAAAAGAACGTTCTTCTGCAGCACGACAGCGACCGCATCCCGCAAAGTCTTGATGTCATAGTCCCGGACATCGACCCCACCGATTCTGACCTCACCTTCATCGACATCGTAAAGCCGTGCCATCAAAGAGACCAGAGACGTCTTCGAAGAACCTGTCGGTCCGATGATGCCCACCGTCTCTCCCTGACGGAAGTGAAGATCAACATCCTGAAGGACATACTTGCCCGATGCATAACCAAACGACACGTGGTTGAAATCGACCTCGCCGCTCTTCACTTCCGTGATCGGATGCTCCCCATTGCGGATATCCGGCTCCTCCTGAATGATCTCCACGATACGCTCCGCGCTGTTCCTGGCGATCGTGATCATGACATAGACCATCGAAACCATCATCAAGGACATCAGGATCATCATGACATAGGTGAAGAGAGAAGAGAGATCCGTCTCCGAAAGAAGCGGAGTCACAATATCGCTCCCCTGAGCGTTAGGCTGAACATTTCCGACGATCAGCTTCGCACCGAGCACCGAGATCAGAATCATCGCCGCCCAGATCGCCAAGTTCATGAACGGGTTGTTGAAGGAGAGAATCCGCTCGACCTTGATGAAGTTCTTATAGATCTGATCAGAGACACCTTTGAATTCATCTGTATGAAATGCTTTTCGGTCAAACGACTTGACAAAACGGATACCATCAACATTTTCTTCCACCGATTCATTGAGATCATCATAGGTGTTGAAGATCTTGATGAACGTCGGATGAACCTTGTTGGAAATAAAGAGAAGGACAAACATGAGAATCGGCACGATGATCAAGAAGATCCAGGCGAGCTGCGGTGCCATGATGAAGCTCATCGCCATCGCAAAGATCATCATGAAAGGTGCCCGGATGACCGTGCGGATGATCATCATGAACGAGAACTGAACATTCGAGACATCCGTCGTCGTCCTGGTGACAATCGAAGCCGGCGAAAACTTGTCGATGTTCTTAAACGAATAATCCTGAATCTTGACAAACATCGCATCCCTCAGGTTCTTGCCAAATCCAGCGGCTGCGCTAGAAGCCCAGTATCCGGCCATGATGCCGAAGAAAGCGGAGAGCACCGCCATACCGGCAAGAATCGATGACCAGAGAATAATACCGGTAAGGTCGGCATTCTTGACGCAGCGCATCAGGAAGCTGATGAAGAAAGCGATCAAGATCTCCAATCCGGATTCCAGAAAGACCATGCCCCAGGTGAGACCGATATCCTTGTGGTATCCGTTCGTATGACGGATCAGCTCTGCGATGACCGTCTTCTTCTGTTTTACTTTATTTTTCATGTTCTTCACTTCCCTTTCCTGAGACGTTGTTCCGGATCTTCTCTAACGTCGCCCCGAAGGCTTCCTTCTCCTCCGGAGAGATATCCGCTTCGATCACCTTCCGGATGCTCTGGAAGGCACCCTCAAGGAGCATGACCGCTCTTTTCCCCTTCTCCGTCAGCTTGATCAGCTTCCGCCGCTTATCTTCCTTATGCTTTTCCATCCTGAGAAGCCCCTTCCGCTCTAAGGAAGAGAGCGTCTGACTCGTCGTCGACTTCGAGAGATCTGTCGCCTGCATGATATCGGCAGCCGTCAATGTCTCCCCCTTCTTATAGATGATCTTCAGCGTGATCCCCTCCATCGCCGTCAGCTCCGTATCAACCTTCTTGCTAAGAAAGTTCGCAATGAAGTTGTCGATACAGTTTGCGGTCCAGTGGATCTCTGTTCCCAAAGGTACTTTTTCCATAGATACTCCTGATTGTTTGTCTTCGAACGTTTGATATCATACCACTCTCAGAAACAAAGTAAACAAGAATCCGAAAATACCAGATCACGAAAACTCTTTCATGAAAAAACGTGCCCTTTTCAGAGCACGTCGATACTCAGGCTTCTCTTATTTGCCTTGGCTAGGGGTGTGATCCTGCTTCATCTCAGCGCGGACAGCTTCCTCGCTCTTCTTTGCCGAAGCCTTCAGACAGGCGTTCATCTCCGTAACCGAAGGTTTCGCCTTCTTCTCCGGAACCTCACTGACAGGATCCTTCTTCATCCCTTCCACCACATCCGTGACCGTGGCTGCCATCGAAGAGAGGTTGGTCAGATTCGAAGGCACGATCAGCTTCGTCGCCTTGCCATCAGCAACCTTCGCTAACGCCTCATAATACTTGAGAGTCAAGACCGCCTCCGAAGGCATCGCCTCGTTGACCATCTTGATCGCCTCCGCCTCCGCTTTCCTAATCATGAGCTCACCCTGGGCTTCCGCCTCCTTGACCTTCATGATCGATTCTGCCTGAGCTTCCGCTTTCTTGATCAGCGCCTGCTTCTCCGCCTCCGCATTGAGAATCGCAGCTTCCTTATTACCTTCCGCAATCGTGATGGCAGAGGTCTTCTCACCTTCTGCGATCAGGATCTTCTCTCTCTTCTCGCGCTCCGCTCTCATCTGCTTTTCCATCGCGTTCTGAATATCCTTCGGCGGAAGGATGTTCTTGACCTCGACTCTGGTGACCTTGATTCCCCAAGGATCCGTCGCCTCATCGAGGATCTGACGCATCCGGGTGTTGATGATATCGCGAGAAGTCAACGTATCATCCAAATCCAGATCACCGATGATATTTCTCAAGGTCGTAGCTGAGAGCGCCTCGATACCGACGATCGGATCTTCGACACCATAAGAGTACAGCTTCGGATCCGTCACCGAGAAGAAGACGACCGTGTCGATCTGCATGGTGACATTATCCTTGGTGATGACCGGCTGCGGAGGGAAATCATAGATCTGCTCCTTCATCGAAACCTTCTTCTGAACCCGGTCGATGAACGGCACCAAGAAATGCACTCCCGTATCCCACGTCGTCAGATACTTGCCTAACCTCTCAATGACCAACTTGTCCGTCTGATTGACAATCCGGATCGAAGAGATCAGCGTCATCAGAATGATGAAGACGATGATAGCGGCAAACACAATAGCGACAATTGCTCCCGTTGGCATATGAATTCTCCTTTACCTATTGATACAGAAATTAATCCGACACCTTCTTGACAAACAGACGGTTGCCTTTGATGGCGACCACCTCCACGATACTTCCTGCCTCGATCGTCTCTTTCTCTGCCGCACTTAACGCCGTCCAGAGTACCCCATCGATCTTGACCTCTCCGGAATCATACTCTGAGATGGTTTTCGTCGCCTTTCCCCGTTTTTCGATAATATCATCGATGTTGGTTCGAGATGACTTCCGTCTCAGCGCCCGGTTGACCAAAGGCCTGGTGACAAGAAGCGCTACGATCGATACACCCAAGAAGACGACGATATCCACCCAGAACGGCGTGCCTGGAATAAAGGTGATTGCTAAAGCGGCGATCGCACCGATACAGAACCACACCGAGACTAACTGGGCGGTAGAGATCTCTGCGATCAACGCAATGACAAAGATCACGAGCCAGATCGACATCATCAGGATATTGATATGCATCTCCGTCATGCGGTCACCTCCTTTCTGAGGTCGATGATCAGAAGCCTCTCCTTCTCGTCGAACGAACATTCATACTTTCTGTTCCCCATATGGAAGTCCTGTCCGAGCAGATGCGAGATCTGCGAGACAAAGTCCGTCGAAGAGATCCTGGTGTACGTCTTGCTTCCTGAGAGAACGAACATATCATCCGGATTGAACCTTCCCGACTGATACTGATCCTGAGTCAGCGGCTTGAGGGCAACCCGCTTCTCCTCCTGATCAATACCTAAGAGACAAGCATACGCATTCTGAAGATAGGCAGAAGCGATTTTATTGATGGTGATATTCGTCGGATAAATCGTCGCGACTCCCTTCTTATCATTCTTTGAGTACCATTGAAACATCCGCTTCCTCCTTGATACTATCCTATCATCCAAGAAGATCACTCCCTTCCCTCATCAGAGAGCCATTCCCTTCTCACATCCATATAATACAGAATAATTCAAACCAATTCAATATGTTTCAAAGAAATATCGCAAACTTTTTGGTCTCCTTTTATAGGACGATTTTCACTTCAACTGGTTTCAGCGCATCAGCAAAAGTAGAAACGGAAATTTTCCTTGCAATGACCAATTGAAACTTTCTTTCAATGACCACTTGATGCTCGTATTGCAAAATAAAAACGAAGAACAGACAACTGCAAGTCTGTAGGGCATAGTACAACCGTCGACATCGTAATATTAAGAAAGACGTTTCACACTTAACAGGGTATCTGGTTTTTACGCAAATCCATTTGGGTCAAATCTTTTTGTGTAAAAATCTCTCGATAAAATCGGCATTATTTTGGCATTTCCAAAAGTCAAAAAACAGATAATACACCACCATAGGTGGTTCTTAGACACTCCTATTCCCTTCGGTTGTCTGCATCTTGTAGACAACTGATCTCCTTCTATTTACTCCCAAAAAACCACAAATAATAGTAACGAATTACCTAAAGGATAAGCAACAAAAAACATAAAAACACTGCAATGAGAAACCTAAAAAACACGCAACGGCAATTGAATTCTTAATTCAGATGAATTAAACCCTAGTCAGGTAATTCAGATGGAAAACAAGAAATACATACCCAGAGTCGCAGACGAAGAAATCAAGTTCAGACTATAGGCCAAAGGCGCCGTACAGATTCTCGGTCCTAAGTTTTGCGACAAAACAACAGCCGCCGAACAATTCGCTAAGACAGTCATCAAAATGAAAGATCCCGATTATCGGGACGCTTATGTCACAACCGCAAAATTTAAACCGAGCGATCTCTTAAAAGGCGATAACCACGTCCTAATCGACGAATGGCAGATCGTGCCTTCTGTATATGATGCCGTCCGAACCAGCTGCGATGACAGAAACACAAACGGATTGTATATCTTAACCGTAAGCAACAGCATCGAATTGGGTGAAGATCAGCATTCCGGCACAGGAAGAATAACAAAATTCTATATGTATCCGATGTCCTTGTATGAGTCAAAAGAAGCGAACGATTCCCTTTCCCTGAAAGATATCTTTGATGGTCGTTTTCCCGAAGGTGCCGTCAGCGATTTAGACATCAACGATTTGTTCTTTGCCGCCTGCCGCGGGGGATGGCCGACCTCTTTGCTGTCCACAAATCCTAAGGTGCAATTGTTTGTTGCCAAAGACTACCTCAACGGCATCTGCAATTCCGATATGAAAGAAGTCGATCAGAAAGACAGAGATCCTGCCAAAACAAGAGCCATCTTAAGAAGCTACGCCAGGAACATATCCACCCTTGCTAAAGACAGTGTCATCTACGCCGATGAAATGCCAACCGCACTTTGTCCGAACGAACCTTTGCTGATTACATCAAAGCCCTTAAGCGGTTATTTATCATCGATAACATCGAAGCTTGGTGTCCGGCCATCCGAAGTAAAGGCATGATCCGCAGCGGCGAAAAAAAGAGCTGACCGATCCTTCCATCGCTGTCGCCGCAATAGGCTTATCACCAGAGCAATTAGAAAAAGACCTAAAAACCTTCGGCTTTATTTTTGAATGCCTATGCTTCAGAAATTTAAAAGTCTATTCTCAATCCCTGGGAGCCACCATAAATTATTACCATGATAATTACGGCCTGGAAGCAGATGCTGTACTCCATCTAGATGAGGGAAGAAACGCCTTGATTGAATTCAAGCTTGGAAGCTTCGAGATCGAAGAAGGTGCCAAACATCTGAGCGCAATCGTTTCCCTGGTGAAAAACATAATGAGACAGAAAAACACTGTCCGATCCGATTACCAGAACAGCGCTGGATCATCACCGGAGGAAAAATGTCCTATATCAGAGAAGATGGCGTGAAAGTCATCCCGATCAGCTGCTTAAAGGACTAACAAGAAACAGAATAAATACAGTTGCCTTCTGCTTTTGCCAAGAGAGCAACTCTTTTCCCCATACATCAGCAGTTTAAGATTTTGTCCCTGCGATAAAAGATGCTGCTACAATTGTATAGAGTCGGGACAAAAAGCGCTCGAAGTACTTTTAATGCAGAAAAGGGATGTGATTGTAAGGCATCTCGCCTCCTTCCCGCCAATCTCGCACTCTAATTTATCTTCTTGTTTTTGGATTTCAAGAACGGAGAAGCCATGCCCTTTTTAGCGTAATAATCCGGTATTTTTTTATCGACATATTTCTCGCTGATCGTCTTGTCTGCCTCTTCTGCTGTGCATTCAATTCTTTCACCCACATCATGCCATTCAATAACCTTATAAACGGCCTTAACGATTCCACGAGTGACAGAAAAGATATAGGGATACTCTTTTAAGCTCGGCTTTCGATTATGCCAGCAGCCTCTAGTCGCTTCATACCTTGCGTTAGATGTCCCGAACTTCTCCGTCATCTCATCCAAGCGCCACTGCTGAACTTTGATAATGATGTATCCAAAATCCGGCTCATCATACGTTTCTTTCGATAACCTCGATTCCAATTCCGTGGCATTGCACACACCATATTCTGCTCGTCGGCCACTTTGAAGATTATCTAATCCGGGATAACAATCAATCAAAGCAGCTTCAACCTCATAAGCTTGTTCATCAGTCAAGTGCCATCTTTGAATCACATGAATCACTTCAAGACCCGCATCTCGGATCGCTTGTATTCTCCTTAGTTTGTTCGGATCTTTGTCAAAATCATGCTCGCCTTTGTTGACACCATCATAATAACCAATCGCACCCAAGACATGTTGGAAAACTCGATTGCCTTTCCCTTTTCCGACATAGAAAGTCTGACCGTTTCTTGGATCGATCAGGCGATAAACATATGACCCGATTTGGGCGATAACTTCGTTACTGAATCCGTTAACCATTTACATTGCTCTTGAGCCGATTTTATAGACTTTGTTTCCCGACCATTCAACTCTTTCACCATTGATCCTGTATAATCTGTTACCAGAATATTCTATTCTTGCGCCCCCGACCTTATAGAGCGTGGCGCCTGAATATTCAACTCTTAAATCTCCGATTTTGTATAACTTATTGCCGGTCCACTGTGGCCTCCCACCAAAATAAGCAACGACAATTTCCTCATCAGATCCTTCAAACATAAGAACACCCTCCTTTAAAAGGAGTATATCCCCCCCCGGTGAAAATAAAGATATACATGCTGAATTTCAAATGAAAAGGTAAAAACCAATTTAAATCCAGATGATATTAGTTATCGTGTAATTGCTCCTATTTTCCGACCAATTTGTACTTTTACAATGATGCTGAACTCATCGCCATACGATATAGAAAAAGCCGCCAAGCAAATTTGCTTCGTGGCTAAACTGAACACAATTACTGCTTTAGATTTTGACACTTATCCAACGATCAGATGCTTGCATCACCATCCGAGCAATGAACAACTTTGGAAGGAACATCGTATTAACGATTTGGATATTTCACGATATTACTCCACTGCTCTTTGATTCCGTCAAAAGCGATCGAGGTAAGAGAGGTGCAGTCTTGAAAGTCACTGATCCTAGTAACTGTCTTACCTTTATATGCGGATGGAATCATAAGGTCCGTACCATACCCATAGTTGTTTTTATCCCGATAGGAGATTTGATAAGAAGTCTCATCATCAAAAGGACTGAAGATGTATAGATCTGCTAAATCTACCTTATTTATTATAGACGTAGCATTTTCTTGATCCTTCGCTTCTTTAAGATTGTTCATACCGATAGCGCTCAAAGAACAAAGAGAAAAGCACAAAGAAACTAATAATTTAAACATTCTTTATCACCTCCAATAATTTATCGCCAATCAAACACTTAAAATCTTCGTCTATATCTTTTTCGAAATGTAAAGTAGCTATGATATTTGAATTTATACAATAATTAATGTTTTTAATATTCGTTTGATCGTTTAATATAGACACTCCCAAGCAATCAATCAAATTGAATGAAGAGTAATCGTATAATGCTAAATCACAATTATTAATAAGAATATTGAATCCAGGATTTGGAAAATCGAAATCATATATTCTTTTTTCTATAATTTCAGCATTAACACCACTGGAAGAAAAACAATATTTTGTTAGAGGAAACAATCCATCAAAATCCACTATTGCAAATCGCTCAGTATTCTGATTTTTAAAAATTTTATAAAATGACTAAACTTCATCATACGAATTAAAAACATAGGTGCCAGATACAAATGGACCAGTAGGATGACCTGACTGGTTTTCACTGTTTTGAATATTCGAACTCTAATCCAAGCTGACTATACAACCATTCATAAGTATCAAAGTTGTTATAAATCAATTGAGCATTATGTGTTAATTCATCTTCTTTTTGAGGATCACTTATGATAGATATATCAAAATCATAAAAACCTGAATCACGATAAAAATCAAGAATCTTTCTCATGTCACTTAAAGGACAAGGTAATTCTTTCTGCAATTCTCCGACCTCTTGGACAGACTTTAATCTGTTCGTGCCAGGCATAAGCACTGCATACCAATTTATACCTTTGTCTTTCCAAGCATAAATTTCTAATCCTTTAAAAGAATCGGCGTATTGATAATATTGTGAATATTTTTCCATAATGTTTGATGTATTATTAGAGTTGTGGCATCCACTTAACAATAAGCAAGCACATAACAAACAAAAATATAGTTTACTTTTCATATTTTTAATTACCCCTATATCATCCCCTGAATATTTACTTGATAAAAACCGACAAAAACCGAATAACTAGGGCTTCCAGTTGTTCTATCGCAAGCTTCTGGATCGTAGATAATTTCGTTAGATCTATCAACTTTTACAACTGCGGTTTTACCGGGCTTATGAGACCATGTACCATCAGAATTTTGTCTATACCATATGTATTGCACGTCAGAATTTAAATTATCTAGATTTGAAATTAAATTAGCTTGATTCGAGTTGCTCAATAAAGCGTGAGAAATTTGTGATTTTTGTAGGTAGTTGGATGTAAAAATAGCACTAAGAGCAATAGTTGCTCCAAAAAGCAAATTTAAAATTTTATTTTGCTTCATAATTTCGTTTTCGCTTCCTTGTCTTAATTTTATCATTAGGCCTGTTCAATTACAATTGAAATAGCTGCTGTGTGGCTCTTTTTCAAATAGTATATTTCACAATAAAAAGGCATCATTTTTATTGTCATCAACAAAAAGAATTGTGATTAATTCTTTTACTACTTTGTATTAGTCCTTTTCTATGTCCGTAAACTGGGATTACTTGACATAGAAAATTTTATTAAATTAATTGTTATTGTATGCATCACGCAGGAGTGTTTTGGCTTTCTCAAAATCTTCTTTATTTTTGATAACAACTTCTAAATCACCGGTTCCTAAATGTCCGTAATTAGTCATGTCTCTAGTAAATCCTTCAACAAGTTCATAGTTACTTGGCTTTAATGATAGATAGGCCACCACTTTTTCTTTTTCCACTATAAGAACAACAAAATTCTTAAGGCGTTTATAAGCCCTATAGTGTTTGAGATCATTAAAAGTAACATCATCAGACAATTCTTCCATAAGGAATTTATCAATCATCTCAAATAATTCCTTTATGGTTTTATTGCTACCTTTTAATTTATCTGAGAAGGTCGTCACTTTAGAATCACCACCACTTGCTTTTACATATGTCTTTTTATTTGACTATTTAAAGTACTCAAACATTAATGCGGTTATGCAAACTTTCAAATCAGCAAAATTATGTTGAAGAGTTATTCAAAGAGAGTAAACATATCATTGAAACCTCAAAAAAGTACTAAAAACCACTATTTTTCCACAAAAAAAGAGCCAACGACTATGCATTGGCTCTGTGACAACTAGATGGAGCGACCGGCGGGAATCGGACCCGTATATACAGCTTGGGAAGCTATCGTTCTACCACTGAACTACGGCCGCAAGGAAGTGTCAGGCCATTAGGCCTGACACCATTCTATCACAAAGCGTCTACTTCAGGAACTGGTCGTCTGGGGCGATGATCGGACGGGAGATGGCCGGAGCGTCTTCATTCTCCTCCTGGATCGGAAGCAGAGGACTGAGCCCCGTTCCGGCCGGGATGAGCTTACCGACCATGACGTTCTCCTTGAGACCATCGAGCGAGTCGACCTTGCCCTTGATGGCAGCATCCGTCAAGACATGCGTCGTCTGCTGGAAGGAAGCGGCAGAGAGGAAGGAATCCGTATCCAAAGCCGCCTTGGTGATACCCATGATGACCGGTCTGCCGACAGCCGGATTGTTGCCGTGCCGGATGACAGAGTCATTGTTCTTCGTGAAGTCGACCAGAGACACCTTCTGACCCGGCAGCATCTTCGTGTCGCCCGAGTGGACGATGTAGATGCGGCTCGTCATCTGACGGACGATGATCTCCAGATGCTTATCGGAGATGGCGATGCCGTTAGAAGCATAGACATCCTTGACTTCCTTGATGATGTAATTCCTCACCGAGGTCAGATCCGTGCACTCGAGAAGGTCCTTCGGGTTGATGTGACCGCGGGTGAGCGGCTGACCAGCCTTGATGACATCCCCGACCTTGAGATCCTCAGCTCCCTTCGGATAGAGCGGATTGCGGGCGATATGAGCGCGAGGATAAGAAGTGAACGTCATCTCCTCAAGATCGTTCTTGATGTGGAATGACAATCTCGTGCCGATCTCCTTGATCTCCACGATCGTTCCGGGGATAGTCGAGATCGTCGCCGTGAACTTCGGCTTCGGATTGCGGACCTCAAGAAGCTCCGTGACGCGCGGAAGACCGGTCGTGATATCCTGCTGACCGGCGACGCCGCCCGTGTGGAAGTTCTTCAGGGTGAGCTGGGTGCCCGGTTCACCGATCGACTGAGCCGCCATGATGCCGACCGTGTCGCCGATCTCGGCGAGCTTGCCGGTGGCGAGGTTGCGGCCGTAGCACTTGACGCAGACACCATCCTTCGAGCTGCAGGTCAGGATCGAGCGGATCTCGACTTCCTTGATACCGGCATCGACAATGGCCTGAGCCATATCCTCATCGATCATCTTATCGGCATCGGCAAGCAGCTCTCCCGTCTGAGGATGCGCGATCTCGTGCATCGGGAAGCGACCGACAATGCGGTCGTAGAGAGAAGCGATCGTCTTGCCGTCATCATTGATCAGATCTTTGACCGTGATGCCCCTGTCGCAGTGGCAGTCATCCTCGCGGACGACGACATTGTGAGAGACATCGACAAGTCTTCTGGTGAGGTAGCCGGAGTCCGCTGTCTTCAGAGCGGTATCGGCTCCGTTCTTACGGGTTCCGTGCGTAGAAGTGAAGTACTCGGAGACCGTCAGACCATCGGCGTAGCAGTTCTTGACCGGAACTTCGATGGCGCGGCCGGTGGAGTCAAGCATACAGCCCTTCATACCGATCAGCTGCATGTAGTTATCCGTCGAACCTCGAGCGCCCGATTCCATCATCATGAACATCGGGTTGCGTGGCGCCGACTTGACACGCTGATTCAGCGCGGACGTCATATCCTTGGCCTTGATGTCGTTCCAGACACGGACCACTTCGTCGTGGCGGGAATTTTCATCGACCAGACCGAGATCAGCCTGCTGGTTGACCTGCTCGACCAAAGCATCGCCCTTGGAGAGAATCTCCTCCCGGGTCGTCAGCGGTTCAATATCATCCAGAGAGATGGTAAGACCCGACTTGGTGCAGTAGTCGAAGCCCTGGTTCTTGAAGGCATCCATGATGTGAGCGGTCTTGACCGCATCCGCATCATAGTGACGGAAGATATAGGAGATGAGCGTCTTGATGGAGCTCTTGGCAATCGGCATACGAAGCCCCTGAAGATGTGCGTACTCCTTGAGCGGATTGAAGTCGTCGCCCTCCTTGAACTTTCCTGATGCGATGACGGCATCGTAAGCTTCCTTCATGGTGACGAAAGAATCCTCCAAGGTGTGAGAGAGCTCTCTCTTGTATGTTTCTTTGTGGTTCTTGTCATCCTTCATCGGAAAGTTGATGTAGGGGAAGTCAGAAGAGAAGATGCTGTTGAAGATGAGCTTACCGACCGTGGTGAGCAGATAAGCCTGATTCATATGCTCGGAGAAATCTTTCTTCTTCAGGGAGCTTCCCGGAACATAGATCCTCGTTCTCAACGAGACGAAGCCATTGTGATAGGCCAAGATCGCCGTATCGGGATCCGTGAACACCTTACCTTCATACTGCTCGTAACGGCGGAAATTTTCCACCATCTCGGCATCATTGCGGTGCTCATAGTACTTGGCATACATCTCATCGATCTCGATGTTGTCCTCGAGCGTGAGATAGTAGTTGCCATAGATCATATCCTGAGAAGGCGTGATGATCGGCTCGCCATCGCTCGGCTTGAGAATGTTCTTGTTGGCGAGCATGAGCGACATCGCCTCGGCCTGAGCCTGCTTCGAAAGCGGGACATGGACCGCCATCTGATCGCCGTCGAAGTCCGCGTTGAAACCCGGGCAGACGAGCGGATGAAGGCGGATGGCCTTACCCTCAATCAAGATCGGTTTGAAGGCCTGGATGCCGAGACGGTGAAGCGTCGGGGCACGGTTGAGCAGGACAGGATGATTCTTGCAGATGGTCTCGATCGCATCATAGACGCGAGGATTCCTTCTGGCGATGAGCTCATCCGCCTGACGCTGAGAGGTGATCGTAGAATCCTTGGCGTGAATGAGATAGTGGGCGATGAACGGACGGAAAAGCTGGACCGCCATCTCACGGGGCAGACCGCACTCATCCATATTGAGCGTCGGACCGACCGCGATGACAGAACGTCCGGAATAGTCGACACGCTTGCCTAAGAGGTTCTGACGGAACCGACCCTGCTTTCCCTTGAGGAAGGAGGAGAGAGACTTCAGCGTGTTGCCGGAAGCCGAAGCCGCCGGCTTGGCGCGGCGGTCGTTGTCGATGAGCGCATCGACCGCTTCCTGAAGCATACGCTTCTCGTTGAGCATGATGACCGTCGGAGCATAGTTCTCCATCTCTCTCTTGAGACGGTTGTTCTTGATGATGACCTGACGGTAGAGATCGTTGAGATCCGAAGTGGCATAACGCCCGCCGTCGAGCTGCATCATCGGACGGAGATCCGGCGGAATGACCGGGATGACCGTCAAGACCATCCACTCCGGCTTGACACCGGAGGATTTGAACGACTCAAGAACATCAAGACGCTTGATGGCCTTGATTCTCTTCTGATTTTTGTCACCAGAGGACTTCTTGAGATCCGCGGAGACAACCTCGATCTCATGATCGAGATCGATCTCCTTCAGAAGCTTGAGAATCGCTTCCGCACCGATGCCGAACTCGGCACCCAAGTGCTTGGTGATATACTTGCCGACCGTGATGAAATCGAAGGGCTGATGGGCGTTGGAGAGCAGGTTGATGAAATACATACCCCGGACATACTCCGGATCCCCATCCTCAAGATGCTGCTCCGGATTATCGATGATCTCAGTCTGAATGACTTCCTTGAACTTCTCCCTGGCGAGCCTCTCATCGAGGACATCGCGGTACTGGAGGATCTTGGAAGCGCCGGTCTTCAGAACGATGTGAGAGACAAAGTAGACGACTTCGCTCAGCTGCTTGGGTGCGATACCTAAGACAAGCCCCATCTTCGACGGGCTGCCCTTGACATACCAGATGTGAGTGCAGGGGAAAGCGAGGTTGATGAAACCCATCCGCTCTCTTCTGACCGCCTTGAGCGTGACCTCGACACCGCACTTCTCGCAGACCTTACCTGCGAAGCTGGCTTTCTTATAGCGGCCGCAGTGGCATTCGTAATCCTTGGCAGGACCGAAGATCTTCTCGCAGAAGAGACCGTCCGGTTCTGGCTTCTGGGACCGGTAGTTGATGGTCTCAGGCTTCGTGACCTCGCCTCTTCCCCAGGAATGGATGGTATCAGGGCTGGCTAAACCGATCTTGATCGATTTCAGATCATTGAGTTTGAACATGTGCCTTGACCTCCTTAGTTGTTTTCATCATCCCCGTCGTCGCGGATGGACATCTCGGAAACCGCCTCATAATCGGAGGCATCGCCGTCCAAGGGGAGCTCCTCGTCGAGATCGTTGCGCTGATCGTCTTCCTCCTCACGCTCCTCGCGCTTGGTATCGAACGTGACGATATCGTGATGGATCTTCCTCGACTGACGCTCCGCATCCTCCGAGATGGTGTTCATATTGATGTTCTTGTTGGAAGCATCTAACAGAGAGACATCGATGGCAAGACCCTGAAGCTCCTTGATGAGGACACGGGTCGACTCCGGCATGTTAGGTGTCGGGATCTCATTGCCCTTCAAAATCGCTTCATAGGTTCTGTTTCTTCCGACCATATCATCCGACTTGATGGTGAGCATCTCCTGGAGCGTGTAGGCAGCGCCATAGGCTTCCAGAGCCCAGACTTCCATCTCACCGAATCTCTGACCGCCGTTCTGCGCCTTGCCGCCGAGCGGCTGCTGCGTGACGAGCGAATACGGCCCGATGGCTCTGGCATGGAGCTTATCCTCGACCATATGGTCGAGCTTGATCATGTACATGACACCGACCGCAATACGAGAATCGAAACGCTCGCCGGTCTGACCGTCGAAGAGGACGGTCTTGCCATCCTTGTCGATCTCTGCCTTCTTCATGAAAGCCGCGATCTCCTCGTTGGAAGCGCCATCGAAAACCGGCGTAGAAACCTTGATGCCGAGCTTCTCGCAGGCGTAGCCTAACTGCACTTCAAGCACCTGTCCGATATTCATACGGGACGGGACGCCCATCGGCGAGAGGCAGATATCGACCGGCGTGCCATCCGGCAGATAAGGCATATCCTCGACCGGTAAGACGCGGGAGATGACACCCTTGTTGCCGTGACGTCCGGACATCTTGTCGCCGACCTGAATCTTTCTCTTCTGAACGACGTAGACCTTGACCGACTCCAAAACATCCGGAGGCAGCTCATCGTGGTTGTCCCTGGAGAAAACCCGGACATTGAGGATGATACCCTCGCCGCCGTGCGGAACCTTCAGAGAAGAATCCTTGTCCTCATCGGACTTAGAAGAGAAGATCGACTTGAGCAGATGATCGTTGTTGGTCTCGGTAACCTCGCCCTTCGGCGTGGTTTTGCCGACTAAGATATCGCCCTCGTGGACTTCCGTGCCCTGCATGACGATACCTCTCTCGTCGAGATAAGCCTTCTTATCCTCGGCAAGATTAGGCACATTGCGGGTGAACTCCTCTTCGCCTAACTTCGTCTTTCTTCTCTCGACCGAATACTCCTCGATGATGATATTGGTGAACAGATCCTTATAGACGCACTTCTCCGAGATGAGAATAGCGTCCTCATAGTTGTAGCCGTGCCAGGTCGTGAAGGCGATGAGCGCGTTCTTGCCCAACGCCAGCTCACCGTGATCCATGGAAGGACCATCCGCGATGATCTGGTTGACCTTGACTTTCTCCCCGGCGCGAACAATCGGGGTCTGATTGATGCAGGTGCGCTTGTTGGAGCGGATGAACTTGCGGAGAACAAACTTCTTCTCCTTGCCATCATCCATCAGAATCTTGATCTCCTTTCCGTCAGCATACGTGACCGTGCCGGCGACATCAGAGATGAGCGCCTCACCCGAGTCATGAGCGATCTTATCCTCAAGACCGGTGCCGACAAACGGCGCATCCGGCTTGAGAAGAGGCAGAGCCTGCCTCTGCATGTTGGAGCCCATCAGAGCTCGCTTGCCATCGTCGTTTTCCAGGAAAGGAATACAGGCCGCAGCGATCGAGACGATCTGCTTCGGAGAAGCATCGATGAAATCGACCTCGTTCTTCGAGACCGTCTTGTACTCACCGTTTTCACGGGCAGCGATCTGCTCATCCTGAATCTCGTTCGTCTCCGGATTGACCGTGACGTTCGCCTGGGCGATGACGTGGTGACGTTCATCGTCGGCCGTCATATAGACAATGTGACTGACATCGTTATCGACAATGCCGTCCTTGACCGGACGGTAAGGCGTCTCGATGAAACCATACTCGTTGATGCGAGCGTAGCAGGCGAGGTTCGAAATCAAGCCGATGTTCTGACCTTCCGGCGTCTCGATCGGGCAGATTCTGCCGTAGTGCGTCGGGTGGACATCACGGACGGCCGAGTTGGCTCTGTCCCTGGTGAGACCGCCTCTGCCTAGAGCAGAGAGACGTCTCTTGTTGGTCAGCTCCGCCAAAGGGTTCGTCTGATCCATGAACTGCGAGAGCGCATCCGAGTTGAAGAACTGGTTGACTGCAGAAGTCAGTGCTTTCTGATTGATGAGGTTACCGATCGCGATCTGGTTGAGATCCGAAGTCGACATCCTGTCGTGGATCGTTCTCTTCAGCTTGCCTAAGCCGTTGCGGAACTTCTCCTGGATCAGCTCGCCGACACAGCGGACCCTCTTGTTGCCGAGATGATCCGTGTCATCGACCTCGCCGATGCCATCGATGAGGTTGAGCATATAGGAGAGAGAAGCGATGATATCCGAAACCGTCAGATGCCTGAAGCTGACCGTGAGGTCCGTGCCGACGATGTTGACGATCTCATTCGACTTCTCCGGATTCGGATGATAGACACGGACAAGGTTGACCTTGCTGTGATCATCCAGGTTGCGGTTATAGCTTAAGGAAACGGTGTGAACCGGGTTATCCTCAAAGAACTTTTCCTTCTGTAAAGCGAGGACTTCCGAAACCTCGAGAAGGTGACCCTTTTCAAAGCGGATGTCGCCATCCTTGGAGACGAGGTCCTCGGCCAAAACAAGACCAGGAAGACGGTTGTAGATGCCGAGCTTCTCCTGAATCTTGAACCGGCCAGCCTTGCCGAGATCATAGTGCTCATTCTCAAAGAAACGCTGACGGAGGAACGTCGAAGCCGTCTCGACCGTGTAAGGTTCACCCGGTCTGAGCTTGCGGAAGATGCTGATGACCGCATTGTCCGCTCTCTCGAGCGCACTCCGCTCTGACTTCGCCTGATTCTTCTCCAACGCATTCTTCAGATATTCATTGTTCCCGAAGAGACCCAAAACACCCGTGACCTCCCCTTCCGTCTGAGGAAGAGAGCTGTCCGAGAGCGTGTCCGCATCAGAGACGATGCCGATCGCCCGTAACAAAGTGAGGGCCGGAACCTTCTTCTGCTTGTCGATACGGACCGAGAGAATGTCACGATTATCGGTCAAGAACTGAAGCCAGATGCCGTGAGCCGGCATGATGTCGGACCCATAGACGATGTTGTACTCGTTCTTGATATCGTTCTCGTTCTTCTTCGGAGAAACCTCATCGGCCCTGCGGCTGATGTAGGCGCCCGGAGAGCGGACGAGCTGAGAAGCAACGCACTTCTCCGAACCGTTGATGATGAACGTTCCGCTGGGCGTCATCCAAGGATAATAACCCATGAAATAGTTCTCTTCCGTAATCTGTCCATCGGGGTGCTTGAGACGGAAGCGGATATAAAGCGGTGCCGAGTAAGTCAGCGCACTGACCTTGCACTCGAAATAATCCGTCTTCGGAGCCTGCCATTCCGCCGAGACAAAAATCAGCTCAGCGAACTGATCCGTATCGGTGTCATGTCCGCGGGAATCGCGGTTGGAAAAGATCGGGAAAACGTCCTTGAAGACCTCCTGGACGCCCTCGTTCTTGAACCACTCAAACGATTCGAGCTGAACATCGCAAAGGTTGGGAAGCGGAACCGTGGAGAACGTCTTGGACATGTCCAGACGGCCGGTCTCGGTTTTCTTGTAGGAGCTAAAATCTAATTCACTCATGTGTATAACCTCATGTCTTTCTTCCGCGCACAAACGGAATCGGAAGCTGCCCTAGGATTTTCAATAAGCCTCACCACCGTGCTTTTGGTGAGCATCCCCAAAGACAACTAAGCCCACCCTGCCAAAAAAGGGCAGGGTGGGTACAGTTTAACGTAAGTGAAATAGTCTTATTACTTGACTTCGACTTCAGCGCCAGCTTCGACAAGCTGCTTCTTGATCTCCTCAGCCTCAGCAGGAGAGACCTTCTCCTTGATGGCAGCCGGAGCGGCATCGACAAGCTTCTTGGCATCCATCAGGCCGAGACCGGTGATGGTCTGGACAACCTTGATGACCTTGACCTTGGAAGCGCCGAAGGACTTGAGGGTGACCGTGACTTCAGACGGGCCTTCAGCAGCGGCACCGGCAGCACCGGCAGCCGGAGCAGCGACAGCGGCAGCAGCCTGAACACCGAACTCTTCCTCGATGGCCTTGACGAGATCCATGATCTCGACCATGTTCATTTCCTTGAGGCCGGCGATGACATCTTCTTTAACTAACTTTGCCATTTTAAGTTTTCCTCCATTAATGGTTTTTTGACAGAACGGATACGGCTTAAGCCTGCGGGGCTTTTTCGCTCAGGGCCTTCAATGTGAGACCGAGCTTGACGAGCGGACTCTGCATGGTAGAGAGCAGGATAGAGATCGCATTCTGCTTGCTTCCGACCGCAGCCAGAGCAGCGACCTTGTCGGCGTCGCAGAACGTGTTGCCGATGTAAGCGCCTTTGATGGTGAACTCTTTGTGCCGGGCAGCAAACTCCTTGAGAACGTTCAGACCCTCGCCTTCCTCCGGGGAAGTCACCAGGGCATTCGGTCCTTTGAGAAGCGGCTCAAGCTCCTTGAGTCCATCCTCATCGACAGCTTTTTTGAGAAGAGAGTTCTTCCTGACTTCGAGATAGGCGCCAGCCTTCTTCAGGTTGATGCGGAGCTCGGTGATGTCAGCGACAGACATTCCGCTGTACGAGACAACGACAGTGGAGTGGCTGTTTTTCAGAAGGCCGTTGATCTGAGCAACGACATCCTTCTTCTCAGCTAAGATCTGCTGATTCATCTTTTCACCTCCTTTTTTAGGTTTGGTGTATTCAACAATATACTTTTGACTATGTGTATTTGGTTACTCATATCCTCGGTAACGCATTGAGCCAATTTATCAGGGAATCATCTCCGCGATTGGCAGTTACTGTCTTAGGTATATTGAGGCACCCGAATCATTCGGATTGACGACACGACGCAGCTCAGGCGATGACTTTGATGCCAGGGCCGTAGGTAGAAGAGATCGTGCAGGACTTGATGTAGACACCCTTGACCGCCGCCGGACGGATCTTGTTGACGGTCGAGATGATGGTGTTGAGGTTGTCCGCTAACTTCTCGGCGTCGAAGGAAGCCTTGCCGAACTGGATGGCGAGGTTGCCCGCAGCATCGTTGCGGTAAGCGATCTTACCGTTCTTGATCTGTGTGATGGCAGCGCCGATATCCGTGGCGACCGTGCCGGACTTCGGGTTCGGCATCAATCCCTTAGGACCTAAGACGCGGCCCATGCGGCCTAAGAGGCCCATCATGTTCGGCGTCGCGACGATGACATCGAACTCGAACCAGTTCTCTTTCTGAATCTTGTCGAGCATGTCCTGCTGACCGACATAATCAGCGCCGGCAGCCGTGGCTTCCGCCGCCTTATCCGTGATCGCTAAGACCCGGACAGACTTGCCGTTTCCGTGCGGAAGAACGATCGTTCCTCTCAGCTGCTGATCAGCCTGCTTCGGATCGATGTTGAGCCGGAAGCTGACATCGATGGATTCATCCCACTTCGCCGTCGCCGTCTTCTTGACCAGCTCGCAGGCTTCGGCGACCGTGTACTTCTTGCCTTGTTCAACGAGCGCTAAGGCAGCAGCATATTTTTTGGCTAATTTTTTCATGGCAGATATGTTCCTTTCCCTTAGTCGTCAATGACGATGCCCATCGATCTGGCCGATCCCTCGACGCAGCGCTCCGCTGCCTCAAGAGAATCCACATTGAGATCCGGCATCTTGTACTCGGCGATCTTCCTGACATCCTCTCTCTTGACGTGACCGATGATGTCCTTGTCAGAGCCGCCGTGATCGGGACCCTTTCTGCCCTTCTCGACACCGGCCGCCTTCAATAAGAGGTAGGTTGTCGGAGTCGTCTTGAAAGACATATCGAACGTTCTGTCCTCATAGATGGTGAGAACGCAGGGAACGATTTCGCCCTTGCGGTCCGCCGTCTTGAGGTTGAACTCCTGGCAGAATTTGCCGCCGATGCCGAAGGGACCAAGTTTCTGGCCCAGCTTCGCAGGGTTGGCTCCGCCGCCTTCAGCGCGGATGATCATCACTCTTGTGACTTTTTTTGCTGGCACGATGATTTCCTCCTTTTTGAAATGTTCGTGTGTGGTACTGTCAGTCAGTCACTGGCCTCCCACAAGTAGGCATAAGCGCCCCAAAAATGGGCATAATACGCCTAACCTATAGAATTATACTAGCGGAGCCTCTGCTTTGCAAGGAAAAATTCGCCTCTCTCTTGCAGTGCACTTCCGTTCGTGGTAGACTACCTTTTGCCCTATATCCATAGGACTCACCTTTGCACCGCTGGAGTGTCACTTCATCCATGTGCCGGGGGAAAACACAATCATTTCCAAAGGAGTACAAACCATGAACAAACAGTTAGTTCAGCAGGTCACTGCCACCCAGATCCGTCACGATCTTCCTGAGTTCACTTCCGGCGATACCATCAAAGTGATGGTCGAGATCCGTGAAGGCAACAAGGAGAGGCTTCAGGCCTTCGAAGGTGTCGTCATCAGCGTCAAAGGCGCCGGTGTCTCGAGAACCTTCATCGTCAGAAAGGATTCCGCCGGTGTCGGTGTCGAAAGAAACTTCTTAGTCAACTCTCCGTCCATCGCCTCCATCACCGTCCTCAAGCACGCGAAGACCAGAAGAAAGAAACTTTACTTCCTCCGCGAGAGATCCGGCAAGGCTGCCAGACTTGAGGAGATCCTCATCCGCAAGGATAAGGTCGCCGCTAACCTCGCTGCCACCAAGACCAACGCCGACAAGAAGAAGGCTGCGGCCAAGGAAAAGCAGGAAGCCAAGATCGCTGCCAAAGCCGCTGCCGCTGAAGAGGCCAAGTAAGCTTCCTCGTTCCTACCCCCTCATCATACGCAAACCATCGCAAGTGACAAGCCATCCAAATCAGATGGCTTTTTTTATGTGAAGCAAAAGAAAAGACCCGAGAAACAATTCCCGGGTCGCCATAGGAGGTGAAGCGAATCAGAACGTCGTGTTGGCCGGATCGTAGGTCAGGCCGTTATAGACACCGTCCAAAGCGGTCTGGAATGCGGTGTTGGCCTGTTCGAAGGTGGAATCACCTAAGAAGTAAGCTCTCATCGCCTGCTGATACTTCTCGTTGCAGCCCTGATCATAGTCGGACATCGGTGCCAGTTTGATCTTGTCGGCAGAGGAAGCGAAGAGCTTGATGTGGTTCTGCCCGCCCAAGAACTCGGAACCGTACGTCTTATCGTTAGCGATCTCGTTCATCGCCGCCTTGTTGTTCGTGTAATCCAAGGTGTCGAGCGTGATCTTCTTGGCGATATCCTTATCGCAGGTCATCTTCTTCATGATGTCCTTGACAAGAGCCTTGTTGTCGGTGCTCTTGCTAGCCGCCATCCAGGTGCCGCCCCAATAATAGCTCGCCGGTCCCTCGCAGACTCTGTACTTGCCGAAGAGAGATCCATCAGCGCCCTTTGCTCCAGCGTTGCCAGCTAAGGTGAAGTTGATGCCCCAAGCGGAATAGAAGAATCCTAAGACCGAACCCTTGGAAGACTGATCAGATGCCCAGCCATCATCCCAAAGCTTCGTGTTTCCGCAATAGCCATTCGTGGCAAAATCCTTCGTCTTCTTGACCCAGTTCTTGATCTCGTTATCGACCGTAACCTTCTTGTCTGCGCCGACCGTTTACTTCTACATGAAGCAGTACCTCGAATCCATCCTGCCCTATGAGATCGTCGAAGCCGCAAGAGTCGACGGAACCTCTGAGCTTGGCATCTTCCACAAGATCGTCCTGCCGATCATCAAACCGGCTTTGGCGGTCGAGTTCATCTTCGCTTACGTCGCCAACTGGAACAACTACTTCACCCCCAGCACGCTCATCGAACGGTCCAAGCTGAAGACCATCCCGCTGATCCTAGCTGAGTTTGCCGCCTCCTCTCTGGATTCCTTCGATCTCGGTGTCAACTATATGCTCATCACCCTCGCCGTCATCCCCGTCCTCATCGTCTACTTCATCTTTTCCAAGGCGATCCTGAAAAACCTCACCAACGGAGCTGTCAAAGGCTAAATCGATACCGACGGTCCGGTTCCCCCTTCCCGGCCCGTTTTTTCTTGCTAGAATATAGGAAAAAGGAGAACTATGATGAAAGAAGTACAGGAATTTCTGAAAAAACCGGCATCTATTACTTTGCCGCCATCCATGATGTTCATCCGGAAGTCAGACCATTCGGTGTCGCTTGCCTCTTCGAAGATAAGCTCTACATCGAAACCGGCAGAAAGAAAGAAGTCTATCAAGAACTGATAAAACATCCGAAAGCTTCCCTCTGTGCCTTTGACGGCACAACCTGGCTGAGAGTCAACGCCACCTTCGTCGAAGACAGAAGAATCGAAGCGGAGAAAGCTGTTTTAGATGCCTACCCCGAACTCAAAAGCATGTATCAGCCCGGCGACGGAAACACCGCTGTTTTCTACCTGAAAGATGCGACAGCCACCTTCTATAGCTTCGCTGCCGCTCCACGCGTTGTTCATTTCGGCTGATAACAATTCGTCAACTGTTGATATCTTTGACCGTCTGCCCTTCCCGGACCGCTCCGGAAACGACAATTTTCTGTGGCGTGAACAAAGTCGGATTATCGATCCGCTCAATCAGAGACTTCGCAGCCTCCGTTCCTAAATCGGTAGAGTTCTGCTGATAAGTCGTAAACATCGGCCGGTATATCCTAGAAATTTCGACACCATCATAGCCAGCGATAGAAATATCTTCTCCGATCGTATATCCCGCCTGCTGCAAGGCAGTGATGCCACCGAGCATCGAGACATCATCCGGATAGCAGATGCAGGTCGGCTTCTCCTTGAGCTGAAGCAGCTCGATCGTCGCTCTTCCCGATTCCCTCGGCCCGTGGAAGATTGCGTTTTTTAGATAGAGAGGATTGACCGCGATATGGCTGTCCTTCAGCGCTTTGTAGTATCCGGATAGACGCTTCTGCGTGACATCCGTTGTCTCACCATGGACGAAGGCAATCTGGCGATGACCTCTTCCAATGATGAAATTCACCAGCTTTTCCATACCCTCAGCGTTGTCCGACATAACCGCCGTGCAGGAGTTGAAGATGTAGTCGATGGTGACGACCGGAAGACCCGAGTTGACCAGCTCCACAATATCGGGATCCGAGAAGTTCTCCGAGACGATGATGACGCCATCCATATTCCAATACTGGGCTAATGAAAGATAAGACGTCGTCGGCATCTTCGGGTTGCGAGAGAGGAACGTGATGGCATAGCCCTGATGCTCCGCCTCCGCTTTCAGCGCCTGGATGACATTGGAAAAGTACTCGTGACGCAGACCGAAACCTGACGGATCATCGTAGATGATTCCGATGGAATTCGAATGCTTCATCTTCAAAGCCCGGGCATAGGCGTTAGGAACATAGCCCATCTGCTTGGCGACTTTCTGAATTTTGACGATGGTGTCCTTGCTCAGCTTCGGAGAGTTGTGCAGCGCTTTGCTGACCGTCGCTGATGAGGTGTGGCAGGCAAGCGCAATGTCTTTGATTTTGACCATTTCTTGAATCCGTCTTTATTTAAACGTTTTCGAACTTGTTAATATTATAAGACAATTCCCTATCTGAATAAACAGGAAATGCAAAAAATCAACGCTCTTCATCGCATTTGCCTGTCAATAGAAAACACTTGACAGACATTTCGAATATGCGTATAATTCACTACGTAAATCAACCCATAGGAGAATTAAACATCATGGTTAAAATCAGATTAGCCCGTATCGGAAGAAAAGCTCTTCCCAGCTACAGAATCGTCGTCAGCGATTCCCGCAGAACCCCACATGGTTCCGCCATCGTTCAGCTCGGTTCCTTTGATCCTATCCACAACACCCTCTCTCTCAACGCTGAGCTTGCTTTAGAGTGGCTCAACAAAGGCGCTCTTCCCTCCGATTCCGTCAAGACCCTTCTGAAGAAGGACGGCGTTTATGCCAAGTTCGTCGCTGCGAAAGTCGAAGCCAGCAGAAAGCCGGCCGAGAAGAAAGCCGCGAAGAAACCCGCTGCCAAGAAGACTGCAAAAAAGGCTCCCGCTGCTGCTTCCGCTGAAGTGAGCGAGGCCAAGTAAGAATGGAGTACGGCACCAACCTCGATCTGACAGAAGATATCCGTTCGCTGATCGAACCTCTTGTCACCAAGCCTGAGGCTTTGATGATCAAGAGATTGGACAAACCGGAAAACCTCGGCAAAAAAGAACAGAATTATCTGATTCTCTGCGAGAAGGACGATCTGGGCAAACTCATCGGAAGGCACGGAGTCATCTCGGATTCCCTGCGTACGATTCTCAATGTCTCTGTCAAGAACATGAGAAAGAAAGTCCACCTCCGTTTCGAATCTTTCGATCAATTCAACGGAGAAGCCAAGTAAACAGCAAAGACATAGAGGGAGAGTCATTGACGCTCCCTCTTTCTTGATATGAGGAGGTCTTTATGGCTAGAAGAAAAATCGGAAAAATCGTCAATTATTACGGTCTGAAAGGTCAGATCAAAGTCAGCATCACCACCACCAGCCCGGAGAAGCGGTTCGCCATTGGCAAAAAAATCATCATCAGCAACAAACTCAATCAGGATGAGACCTTCATCATCTCCTCCGTCATGGTCAAGAATCCGAAAATCTATTACATCGGACTGGATGGATTCAAAGACATCAACGAGATCCAATGGATGATCGGCCGGGATATCTTCGCCGATGTCCGCGCCCCCAAAGGAACTTATTTTTATGATGAGCTCATCGGAATGAATGTCATCGATGCCTCAGGAAACGAAGTCGGCACCGTTGAAAACTTCACCGTCATGCCGGCCGGAGAATATCTGATCGTGGGAAAGCATTACATTCCCTTCCAGCTCGATCGTTTTGTCGCCGAAGTCGATAAGCCTGGGAAGAAAATCCATCTTACCCAGCTGGGAACCGAGACTCTCCTCTGATGAAAATCAAGATCATGACCCTCTTCCCCCATTTCTACGACCAGTTTCTGACCTCATCGATCATCGGAAGAGCGCATTCCCTTGGCCAAGTCAGTATCGAGACTGTCAACATCCGGGATTACTCCCTGGATAAGAATCACAGAGTCGATGCTCATCCCATCGGAGGCGGTGCCGGTCTGATCATGCGGATGGAGCCGCTCGTCGGTTGTCTCAAAGCCAACACGACAGAAAAGACACACAAGATTCTCTTGGGGCCGAAAGGCCATCCCTATCAGCAGAAAGACGCTATCCGACTTTCACACTTAGACGAAATCTGTCTGATCTGCGGTCACTATGAAGGTGTCGATGCCCGCTTCAGCGATTATGTCGATGAGGAAATCAGCATCGGTGATTTCATCCTGACCGGCGGAGAGATTCCTGCGATGGCCATCACTGATTCCATCGTCCGATTATTGAAAGGCGTGATTGCCGATGATTCCACCCAAGAGGAATCCTTCAACGGAACCATCCTGGAATATCCGCAGTACACCTACCCTGACGAATATGAAGGAAAGAAAATTCCCTCCGTCCTCTACAGCGGAAATCATAAAGTCATCGAGGATTATCACCGGAGAGAAGCGTTGAGAGAAACCTACGAGAAGCGCCCTGATCTTCTTGAGAAAATGACCTATTCCAAAAAGGATGCTGATATCATCAGAAGTCTGAAGAACGAGCTCTCAGAAACTCAGACCGAGGAAGAGAAACACGCAATCCTAAAAGGAAAAAAGTTCATTCACTGATATCGGATTGCTTGATAAAAAATCGCCTTTATCTGTAAAGATAAGGCGATTTTTATTTCTATTTGTTATTGAACTGAGACATCATCGCTCTCATCGCCATCGGATTGTTCTTCATCATCTGCATGTTCTTCTTCATCTTATCATAAGATTCTAGCAGTGCCGTGACATCCTTCGGCGTGGTTCCCGAGCCTTTGGCAATACGGAGTTTGCGGTTAGATTTGATCATCTCGGGCTTCTTCCTCTCCTGGCGGGTCATAGAGTTGATGATCGTCTCCGTCCGCTTGAGCATCGTCTGTGCTTGATCAATCTGATCATCGCTGAGCTTCGGCATACCGGGGAGCATCATCAGAATCTTTTTCAGAGGCCCGAGCTTGCTCATCTGCTTCATCATCGAGAGCATATCCGTCAGGTCGAACTGACCTTGCATCAACCTTCTGCCGGTCTTTTCGGCCTGCTTCTCATCCATCTTTGCCTGCATCTCTTCTACTAAGGAGACGATATCTCCCATGCCGAGAATACGGTCTGCCATCCGGTCCGGATGGAAGTTTTCGAGATCGTCCATCTTCTCACCGACACCGGCGTATTTGATCGGAAGACCGGTCAGCTTCTTGATGGAGAGCGCAGCTCCGCCTCGGGAATCGCCATCGAGTTTCGTCATGATCAACCCGGTGAGATGAATCTGCTTAGAGAAAGAGAGGGCGACAGATGTCGCATTCTGACCAGCCAAAGAGTCGACCGTCAGAAGGGTCTCATCGACCGGGACAACAGCCTGAATGTCCTGCAGTTCCTTCATCAGCCTCTCATCGATTTCAAGACGCCCTGCGGTATCCAGAATCAGGATGCCGCACTTCTCGTCGCACGCCTTCTGATAGGCGGCTTTTGCAATCTCAGGCGGAAGCGTTCCGCTTTTATCGGAGAACGTCTCAACGGGAGGTTCACATTTCAATCCGAGATTCGTCAGCTGATCAATGGCGGCCGGACGGTAGATGTCCAGTGCACCAAGCAGCACTTTCTTCTTATTCTTCTTTTCGAAAAGATTGGCGAGCTTTGCCGCCGATGTCGTTTTACCGGTGCCCTGCAGACCGACCATCAGGATGACCGTTGGCTTTCCATCCATGCGGAAGGAGAGGTCGTTGTCTCCGCTTCCTAAAAGAGACTCCATCTTGTCATGGACGATCTTGACAACCATATCACCGGGAGAGACCTTCTGCAGAACCTTCTGCCCGAGCGCCTCTTCCTTGATTTCCTTGATAAAATCATTCACGACATCGTAATTGACATCCGCCTCCAACAGAGCCTTCTTCACCTCTGTCAGCATCTCGTCCATATTCTTCTCAGTGAGCGTTGCCTGGCCTCTCATCTTCTTGAAGATGCCCCCAAGCCTTGTACCCAATGCTTCAAATGCCATGTTCAGAATTCCCCTTTCATTTTCCGAATCAGCTCGTCTCTCTCTTCTTTGCTCTTTGCTTGTGAGAGAGCATCCAGCTCCTCCAGCAGTGTCTTTTTCAGCTTCGCCAGCCCCAGGCTTTTCTCAAAACGGTCAAGTTCCTTCTCTCCCGACCGAATCGATAGATGCACCGCATTCCGGCTGACTCCGTCATTCTCAGAAATCTCGCTGAGCGATAGATCATCGAAGTAGAAAGCCTCCATTCGCTTCCGAATATTCTCCGTCAGCAATTTCCTATAGATCAGAAGAAGCTCAGCATAATGCTGCTGTTTTTTTAACGTGTCCATACAATTTCACAGAAGGAAGGTGATGCAATCGACGAGCAGAAAGACGATTGCCGAACCGAAGAAACGGAGATAGAAATCCTGCTGTTTGTAGAAGTGCAGTCGGTCCTCCTGTGTCAAGATGATGCCGTAGATGAATGCGATGATCACCGACGTGATGATCGAGGCAAGATAATAGTTTTGGACAAAAGACTGCACCACGACGGATACGACGATGTTGACCGCAAGAAGCAGGAAAAGAAAAATCAGGAAGCTACTCATAGACGCTCTCCTCTTCATCTCCGATCAATAGACCATAGAGATACTTGTCAAGGTCGAACTCCTCTAAGTCATCCATCTTCTCACCGAGTCCAATAAATTTCACGGGGAGAGCCAAGCGGTCCCGAATGGAAAGGATGATTCCGCCCTTGGACGTGCCGTCCATCTTCGTGATGATGATGCCGGTGATGCTGACCGCCTCCTTAAACACAGAAGCCTGATCAATGCCATTCTGTCCCGTGTTTGCGTCGATGATGAGCAGCGCTTCATGCGGTGCCTCCGGAATCACTTTTTTCATAACTCTGACCATCTTAGAAAGCTCATCCATCAACCCCTTCTTGTTCTGAAGCCGACCTGCCGTATCGACAAAGACAAGATCGTAGCCATCGGCTTTGGCTTTGGTAAGCGCATCATAGCATAGAGAAGCCGGATCCGCGTTTGGTTTGGAAACAATATCGACGCCAATCTTTTCCGCCCAATACACAAGCTGTTCCACCGCACCGGCACGGAACGTGTCGCCGGCGACAAGAAGAACTTTGTGTCCTTTCTGCTGATAGATATGAGCAAGTTTTGCCACTGTCGTCGTCTTCCCAACACCGTTGACTCCGCACATGAAAATCACCGTCGGTCCCTCTTTTGCGAAATGAAGCTCGGTGGAAAACGAGCCGCCTTTGTTCGCATAAGAGACGAACATCTTATCGATAAGAAGGTCGTTCAGCTCGATCGGATCGGTGATCTTCTTCGCACTGGCTTCCATTGAGACTTCCCGGATGAGCTCGAGAGTCAGGTTCACCCCGACATCCGCTTCAATCAGAATGCGCTCTAAAGCATCGAAATATTCCTGATTGACAACCTTGTTCGTGCTCGCTAGTTTTTTCAGACGATCCGTAAATCCGATGCGGGATTTATCCAATCCAGCAACGTATTTATCCTCAATCGCCTTCTCCTCCTCTTTGGGAGAGAGCTCAACGGCTTTTTCGTTTGCAACATTTTCTTTTTTCTCTTCTTTCCGATGAGAAAACTTTGATTTCAGAAAATTGATTAAACCCATGTTTATTCTCCTACCATTTTCGACAAAGCATCCATCGCAGAATTGACTTCTGCCTCTTTGGTATTATGACCTTTGCCGACGCCTAGCACGGCGGATCCCACTCTGGCTTCCACCGTGAAACAAACCTCCTCCGTACCAGCTCTCTCCTGGCTGACTACGACATACGTCAGAGAAGCCGGAGCCACTTTTTCCTGAAGCCGTGATTTCGCATCCCCGCGGAGAGCCGTGGCCATCGCCTCATCAAGAAGCGGCTGATAAATCTGATGCAGCAGATCTCTCACAAAGAAATATCCTTGATCAAGATAAACTGCACCGATGAACGACTCGAAGACATCTTCATCGATATGCCTGTGATTCTTCACATTATCCTTCTCACCGACAGAATAACGAACAAGTTCAGCAAAGCCATAAACATCTTCCGAAAACTTCGTCAGCGTCTTTCCTTCGACCAGAACCGCTCTGACCTTGGAAAGATTTCCGGAATTGAACTCGGGATAAGCTTGATACACAAAATCTCCGACAATCATATCGAGGATTGAATCCCCTAAAAATTCAAGCCGGTCATAGCTGGGGCACTCACGATGCTCGTTCGTATAGGACGCGTGCGTAAAAGCCATCTCGTAGAGGGAGATGTTCTTCGGCTGAATGCCAAATCGATGAAAGACATCCTTCAGTGCGTCAATCATGGAATTCCTCTTCGATTCTAGAGATGATATGACAATCAATCATCCGTTCTGCTACAGAAATCGCCTGCGAAAAAGCGTAGGCGTTAGAATTTCCATGCGCTTTGACAACAACCCCGTTGACACCGAGAAGTATCGCTCCTCCATATCTCCGGTAATTCATCGTCTCCTTCATCTCTTTAAAACCTTTTGAGGAGAGGAGATAGCCTATTTTTGTCAGCAGATTGCGTTTGAAAGACGCTTTGATCATCTGATTCATCAGGGAAGCCATGCCCTCTGTTGCTTTCAGATAGACATTGCCTGCAAAACCGCCGGTAACAATCAGATCGTGTTCCCCGTCTAACACATTCCGGGCTTCAACATTGCCCATAAAATCCGGAAATCCGCTTTCCTTAAGCAGCCGATAGGCTTCAACAACCTCGTCTGCGCCTTTTCCTTCTTCCGTTCCATTCGATAGTACATAAGCCTTAGGATGAGGAATTCCCAAGACTTCCGTCGAATAGATCCGCCCCATCAAGGCAAAGCCGCGAATGTCTTCTCCCGTGTTAGATTTATTCGCGCCAACATCCATAATCACCGCAGGAACACCCTTTTTTGCTGTCGGAAAAGGCGTGCAGAGACCGGCTCTCTTCACTCCTGTGATATTTTTCAGCAGGATGGTTGCCCCGGTGACTAAACCGCCTGTCGATCCGGCAGAAACCATGCCATCACAATAGCCAGACTTCACGCTCATGATCGCTTGATACATAGAAGATTTTTTCTGGCGCAGGAAATCCAGAGGACCGATCTCCATCGGAATGACACTTTCTGTACCACAGATTTCAATGCCATCGCCATCATCAGAGAACAACCGTTTCAGTTTCGTCTCATCTCCAAAAAGAACAAGCTGTTTACCCTGGTGAGTGTTTCGATACAATCGGATGGCTTGAGCAAGTTCCTCGGGTCCAAGATCGGATCCCATCATATCAATTGCAATTCTAGCCATGGAAAACCCTTCTTTCTGAAATCACGTTGATTCTTTTATTTTAGCAGATAACTGCTTCTATTAACACCTTGCTTCAGACAACAAAAAACTTCCGATCAAAATTCAGAGCCTTCAGATAAGCAACGTCATCGGAATCCGGATGATTCAGAATCTCCTCCGCATCTTTTTTTGCGGCTTCAAAAATTGCAAAATCATCGACAAAGTTGCAGACAGTCAGCTCACTTTTTCCGGACTGATCGGCTCCTGAATACGACCCGGAACCCCTCTGTTTCAAATCAAACTGAGAAATCTTCAGCCCGTCGTTTGTCGCAGCCAAGAAGTTCAATTTGTCTTTCGCCTCAGGATCAGATCCATCATAGACAAGAAGGCATAATGCAAAATCACCGCTGCGACCGATTCTTCCTCTCAGCTGATGTAGCGAAGAGAGACCGAAACAGTTTGCGTCATACACGACAAGAAGGCCCGCTCCGGAAACATCGATTCCGACTTCGATGATGGTGGTTGAAACCAAAATCGGCTTTGAACCATCCGCAAAGAATTTGATGATATCCTCCTGATATTCTTTTTTTATTTTTCCATGAAGAATCTGAACCATTTCTTTCCCAAATCTCTCGCACATTTCCTTAAACACACTTTCAGCAGAGGATGTCGGCTTGTTTCCTTCTTCGATTTTCGGAGCTACGATAAAAACCTGGCGTGAGGCAGCGATTGCTTTTCCGATTGCCGAAAGAAGGATAGGATCGACGGAAGTGATCACTTTCGTTTCAACATTGCGAATACCAGAAGGAAACTGGCTCAGCGTGGTCACATCTAAATCAGCGTTCATAATCTGTGACAAGGTTCGTGGGATAGGCGTAGCAGACATCATCAGGATATCATTTGCGCTTCCTTTTTTCAGAAGCGCCTCTCTTTGCTCAACGCCAAACCTTTGCTGCTCATCGATGATGGTCAGACCTAAATTCTGAAATTGAACCTGAGCGGATATCGCAGAATGCGTGGCTATCAAGACATCTATGCTACCATCAGAGAGTCCAGAGAGGACCTTCCTTCTCTCCTCTGCTTTCATTCCGGTTCCCGTAAGAAAGGCGATATGAAGGGGATAATCTGAAAAAATAACTCCTGCCGTACGGAAATGCTGAAGAGCGAGCTCAAATGTCGGTGCCATCAGAACGCCCTGCTTCCCCCTAAGAAAATTACCGTAAAGCGCCGTCAGGGCAACAATCGTTTTTCCTGTCCCGACATCACCCTGAAGAAGGCGGTACATGACTTTCTCTTTCTCCATATCTAAAACGATATCTTTGATGGCCAGAAGCTGATCTCTCGTGAGCCGATAGGGGAGTTTTTTCACAAACGCATTGATCTTTTGATGGCTGACAGAAAAAGCTTCTTGTTTTTTGCTCTTCTCCGCTAATTTTCGAAGAGAAGCTGAATGAATCGAATAAACCAATGCTTCCTCATATTTGAAGACCCGGAGACCTTCTTTCAGATCCTGTTCGTTTCGAGGAAGGTGAACCGCCCGATAAGCGTCATACTCATTAAGGAGCCTGTACTTCGAAACAAGCCTCTCCGGAAGTTTCGAAACAATATAGGGTGCTTCTCTCGGGGCGGAAAGCAATTTCTTTATATAGTTAGAAAAATATGAATTCGAGACACCTTTGGGCAAAGTATAGACTGGTTTAAGACCGGTGATTACAGAATAAGAGTCCAATTCATAAATCGAAGAAACAACGTATGCCTTACGAGATTCAGAATAGTACAGAACAAGAAGAAGGGGATTTCCTTTGGAAAGCTTCATCATATAAAAAGGCTGATTATAGAGAATACAATTCAGATTTAATCCATCGACAGTCATCACATGAAAGCGAATGATGCTCGTTGAACGGCTGGTCAGTGATTTCAGATTATGTATCATGCCTTTGACAACGCACCGTTCTCCCTCTTTGGGGGCAGATGACACTCCTGTAGGATGCAAATCTTCATATCTAGATGGAAAATGACGAAGAATATCTTCGTCAGAAGAGACACCTAACAATTGAAAAAGTTTGCGTTGATTCATAAAGAAATTATAGCATGAAAGAAAAAGGGAGCGCATCGCTCCCGGGCATTTCTATTCAACAGAAACAAAGAATGAATAGACCGGCTGGTCTCCTCGACTGATATCAATATCAAGATCCTCACCATATTTCTCATGGACTTTGGACTCAACCTGTCGATATTCGTCTTCCGTGACGTCTTCGCCGCAGATCACAGTGATCAGAGATGAATCCTCATCAACCATCTTATCGAGCATTTCCATCAAGGTGTTGATCTTATGCTTGTGGCAGCAAAGAATTTTCTTTGAAGAAATACCCATATACTGATCTTTCGTGACAGTAACACCATCAATCGTTGTATCTTTTACGGCATAGGTAATTTCGCCACTCTTCACACCTTGAATATTCTCATTCATAGATTCGACATTCTCATCAAAATCAGCATCGGGATTGAAAACCATAGTAGCAACAAGTCCTTGCGGAATATTTTTCGTAGGAATGACTTCTATGTGATATTTATCCGAAAGGAGATCTTTTGCCTGAGATGCCGCCATAATGATGTTTCCATTGTTGGGGAAGAGGAAAACATTCTTCGCATTGACCTTTTGAATTGCTTCAACAAAATCTGCAGTAGACGGATTCATCGTCTGGCCACCGGAAATAATGTAATCAACAGAAGCGTCTTTGAATTTTTCCTCGACGCCCTTGCCCACTGCAACGGCAATCAAACCATACTTTTTCTGTTCAGTCGAAGAAGGTTTGACATCAGGTTCCTCTCCTTTCGGAGCAGTTGCCTGAGCCTGGAGCGCGACATCGAACTGTTCCGTCTGTTCGCCACCGCAATCCTTGAAGTCCTCGAGAATTTCTTCATGTTGTTCAGACATATTATCGCATTTCATAGTCTTGAATTCACCGAACTGCTGAGCATATGTGAAGATGTTTCCTGGCTTAAGTGTATGAATATGAACTTTAACCAGATCATCGCTGTGAATGAAAACGATGGAGTTTCCATGGGCTTCAAGAACGGATTTAAAACGTTTTTCGTTAAACGATTTCTTGCCGTTAAGCTTATCCGGATCAGCAAGCTTAAGCAAGAACTGGGTGCAATAGCCAAACTCTTCGTTATGACCGAATTTTGCCTGAGCGGCGCCATGGGATAAACGTTCTGCCTCAGTAATTTTCCCTGTCGAATAAGGGACTTCCTTCTCCGTAACAGAAGCCATTTCTTTCTCGACAATCTGATTATGAAGCGCTTTGGAGAAGCCTTCGAAAATCTTGACTAGACCTGCACCGCCAGAATCGACCACTCCGACTTCCTTCAACACAGGAAGAAGGTCCGGTGTATGCTGAAGCGACTTATTAGCTTCATTAAGTAAAATATCCATTGCGACATCAATAGGCATATCTTTTTCGGCCTGATCATATAATGCCGCTGATGCTTCTCGGATAACGGTCAGAATCGTTCCCTCAGTAGGGCGCATAACCGCTTTATAAGAGACTTCCTTTCCGTTTACAAAAGCTGCCGCCAAATCAAGGGCATTAGCTTCTTCTTTATCTTTCAATCCCTCAGCAAAGCCTCGGAAAATCTGACTGAGAATAACACCGGAGTTGCCGCGAGCACCCATCAGCAAACCATGGGCAAAGTCTCTGGCAACGGAACCGACAGAAGTATCATTTTTATTAAAAACTTCTTTCGCGCCGCTGCTCATAGTAAGGTTCATGTTGGTTCCCGTATCACCATCCGGAACTGGGAAAACATTTAAATTATCAATTTCAGGGTAGGAATTAAAAAGATTATTAGAAGCAGAGATAATCATCTGCTTTAGAATAACACCATCGATCTTAATCATAATTTGATGATCCTTTCAGATTACTTTACAGCTTGAACAAATACATTGACCGTTTTGAACAAGATTCCAAAGTTTTTAGTCAACTGATAGCTGATTTGATTTTGAATTTCATGGACAACTTCTGCAATTTTAACATTCTTGCTGAGAACAACAAAGATAGAAACCTCATAGGTGTTTTTTGTTTTACGGACAATAACACCATCCGAAAAATCCTCTCGCTTCAGAAATTGATTAAGAGGGTTAAGAATTGCTCTACGAGAAACGAGACCAACTACACCATAAACAGAGGAAACAGTAGAACCAGCAAGATCAGCAACAGCCTTAAGCGAGATATCGATGGTTCCTAACGAATTACTTTTTGCAATGTTCATAATCAATTACCAAATATTATTTTACCATGCTTGCGCGCGCAATGAAACCCCGCAGGCGGAAGGGAAAAAGAAAAGGGCCCCGTCCGGCGTGCCGGAGGGGTCCCTGGGATTGCTCGAGAAGCGGCGACGGGCTATCTTCCCGCGAGGTATTGTCGCCGGCCGGGCGCTTAACTTCCGTGTTCGGGATGGGAACGGGTGTGTCCGCCGGCCGATCGTCGCCGCAATAAGCGCATGGGGGTGCATGCGCCCCGGAAACCGAATGCCATAGTCCTCCGCTCCGAAAGCAGAAGCAGAGTGCGACAGCCGAGGAGGAGAGGCCCGCCTGTCCCCCGGAAGGGGGAGGGGACGGAGCCCTCGGGCTATTGGAGCGTCCTGGCTCTGCGCGTCGCCGCGCCTGCACCGGACGTCCATCGAACAGGTGACTTGCCTGTGCCCTTACCGCCTCATCGGCATGGGAAACCCAGTCTCGGGAGGGGCTTCGCGCTTAGATGCTCTCAGCGTTTATCCCTGCCGCGGGCGGCTTCGGGGCGGTGCCTCTGGCGAGACAGCCCCACGACCGTGGCCGCGTTCCCCCTGGTCCTTGCGTACTAAGGGGGACTTCCCTCAGGTTTCCTGCACCCGCGACAGATAGGGACCAAACTGTCTCACGACGTTTTGAACCCAGCTCGCGTACCGCTTTGATGGGCGGACAGCCCAACCCTTGGAAGCGAATTCACCTCCAGGATGCGATGAGCCGACATCGAGGTGCCAAACCTCCCCGTCGATGTGAACTCTTGGGGGAGATAAGCCTGTTATCCCCAGGGTAGCTTTTATCCGTTGAGCGATGGCCCTTCCATACGGAACCACCGGATCACTAAGCCCGACTTTCGTCCCTGCTCGAGTTGTAGCTCTCGCAGTCAAGCTCCCTTATACCTTTACACTCTGCGAATGATTTCCAACCATTCTGAGGGAACCTTTGGGCGCCTCCGTTACCTTTTAGGAGGCGACCGCCCCAGTCAAACTGCCCGTCAGACACTGTCTCCGATAGGGATCACCTATCCGGGTTAGAGTGGCCATAACACAAGGGTAGTATCCCAACAACGTCTCCTTCGAAACTGGCGTCCCGATCTCATAGACTCCTACCTATCCTGTACATGTGGTACAGACACTCAATATCAAACTGCAGTAAAGCTCCATGGGGTCTTTCCGTCCTGTCGCGGGTAACCTGCATCTTCACAGGTACTAAAATTTCACCGAGTCTCTCGTTGAGACAGTGCCCAAATCATTACGCCTTTCGTGCGGGTCGGAACTTACCCGACAAGGAATTTCGCTACCTTAGGACCGTTATAGTTACGGCCGCCGTTCACCGGGACTTCGGCTCGGGGCTTCCCCTTGCGGGTGACCCCTCCCCTTAATCTTCCGGCACCGGGCAGGCTTCACCCCATATACATCGGCTTGCGCCTTCGCATAGAGCTGTGTTTTTGGTAAACAGTCGCCTGGGCCTCTTCACTGCGGCTCACATCGCTGTGAGCGCTCCTTCTCGCTAACTTACGAAGCAATTTTGCAGAGTTCCTTGACAACAGTTGTCTCGCTCGCCTTGGAATTCTCTTCCAGACCACGTGTGTCCGTTCTCGGTACGGGCCGGCAGGGCGGCTCCGCATGGCTTTTCCCGGTGCCCCGTTCGGACGCTTCGTACTCGCCTCCCGGCTTTCCTCCCCCTTTCGGGCCCGGCTGATCCGACAGCCGGGACGCCTTCCCGGAACACGTCACCACGCGGACGGTTCCCTGCCGGGTGCGGGGATCTTGACCCGCTGTGCATCGGCTACGCCCTTCGGCCTGGCCTTAGCCCCCGACTGACCCCGGGCGGACGAACCTTGCCCGGGAAACCTTAGTCATCCGGCGGAGGGGATACCCTCCCCTCATCGCTACTCACGCCTGCATTCTCGCTCGCCGCAGGTCCACGTGTGCTCGCGCTCACGCTTCGCCCCCGCGGCGACGCTCCCCTACCACCCGCCTTCCCTCAGGAGGGCGGATCCGCGGATCCGGCACCATGCTTAGCCCCGGTAAATTTTCGGCGCAGGGACGCTTGACCAGTGAGCTGTTACGCATTCTTTGAATGATGGCTGCCTCTGAGCCAACATCCTGGCTGTCTAAGCGTTCCCACATCCTTACACACTTAGCATGGATTTAGGGGCCTTATCCGGCGGTCTGGGCTGTTGCCCTCTCGTCGGCGGAACTTGTCTCCCGCCGACTGGCTCCCGCGCTCGTGCGCTGCGGCATTCGGAGTTTGGTCGGAAGGGAACCCGATCGCTCGGGCCCCTCCCATCCAGTAGCTCTACCTCCGCAGCGGAACGCGCGAGGCCATCCCTAAAGATGTTTCGGGGAGAACCAGCTATTACCCGGCTCGATTGGAATTTCACCACGAGCCACAATTCATCCGCGGGCGTTTCAACGAACGTCGGTGCGGACCTCCACAGGGTTTCGCCCCTGCTTCATCCTGATCATGGCTAGATCGCCGGGTTTCGGGTCCAGACATGCAAACCATGGACGCCCTGTTCGGGCTCGCTTTCGCTGCGGCTCCGGGTCTTCCCCTTAGCCGGCTTGCATGCACTGACTCGCAGGCTCATTCTTCAATAGGCACGGGGTCAGGCTTCAACGCCCTCCCCCATCTCGTCAGCACGCGGTTTCAGGATCTCTTTCACTCCCCTCCCGGGGTGCTTTTCACCTTTCCCTCACGGTACTCGTGCGCTATCGGTAGCCGGAGAGTATTTAGCCTTGCGGGGCGGTCCCCGCGTCTTCGGACAGGATTTCACGTGTCCCGTCTTACTCCTTCCCGCTGTGTCCGCGGGCCCTTCGGGTACGGGGCTCTCACCCCCTTCGGCGCCTCGTTCCAGAGGCTTCCCCTAGGCCTGCTCGCACGTATGCGGACTCGGGCTGCTCCCCTTTCGCTCGCCACTACTCAGGGAATCGAATCTCTCTTTCTTCTCCTCCCGGTACTTGGATGTTTCCGTTCCCGGGGTTGTCCTCCCCGCGCCATTTGTTCGCGCGGGGATGGCATGCACAGGGCATGCCGGGTTTCCCCATTCGGAGATCCCGGGATCGAAGCTCACGTCCAGCTCCCCCGGGCTTATCGCAGGTTGTCGCGTCCTTCATCGTCTTCCGGCTCCAAGGCATCCGCCGCGCGCCTTATCAGCTTCCGTCCCGCACATGCGGGACCTCTGCCTCTCTTGGCTCTCGCTTCTTGCTTCTGCTTTTGGCTG